>DATDMD010000122.1:0-4234 GCA_036518975.1 Baekduia sp. | reverse complement strand
CCAAGCACGAGTGGGGGACCGGCCGGCTGGCCGACGTCGCCGACCTCGTCGCCGCCTTCGAGGCCGTCGCGGAGTGGGGGCCCACCCATCCGCGCCCGTGGGACGGACGCAAGGTCCTGATCACCGCCGGCGGGACCCGCGAGCCGATCGACGCGGTCCGCTACGTCGGCAACCGCTCCTCCGGCCGTATGGGCTTCGCCGTCGCCGAGGAGGCCGCGGCGCTCGGCGCGGAGGTGACGGTGATCGCGGCGAACGTCGTGCTGGCCCGTCATCCGCGCGTGCGCTACGTCGAGGTCGAGACCGCCGCCGAGTTGCGTGACGCCGCGATCGCCGAGTTCCCCGCCGCCGACATCCTGGTGATGGCGGCGGCCGTCGCGGACTTCCGGCCGGCGAGCGCGATCGACGGCAAGTTGAAGAAGACCGACCGCGATGAGCTCGAGCTGGTGCTCGAACGTACCGAGGATGTGCTCTCCGGACTGGCCACCGGCCGCCGTCCCGAGCAGACGCTCGTCGGCTTCGCCGCAGAACATGGCGCGGGAGCGATCGAGTACGGCCGCGACAAGCTGGTCCGCAAGGGGTTGGATGCGGTGGTGGTCAACGACGTCTCCCAGCCCGGCATCGGCTTCGACACCGTCGACAACGAGGTGACGCTCGTCACTGCCGCCGGCGACGAGCCGGTACCGCGCGGGACCAAGGCGGAGGTCGCGCGGGCGATCCTCGCCACCGTCGAACGCTTGCGGGCGACGCAGGCGAAGGCCGGGGCATGAGATGAGTACCGAGGGCCACCTCGACGGCTCCGAGGTCGCCCGCGCCGGACTGCTCGCGCGGCGGATCGCCGAGGCGGTCCACGATGTCGTCGAGGTCCGCCAGGAGGTGCTGGAGGACCTGCTGGTCTGCATCCTCGCCGAGGGCCATGTCCTGATCGAAGACCTGCCCGGCGTCGGCAAGACCACCCTCGCGCGCGCGTTCGCGCGCGTGACCGACCTCGGCTTTCAGCGCGTGCAGTGCACGGCCGACCTGCTGCCCGCCGACGTCGTCGGCACCAACGTCTTCAACCAGCGCGAGGACCGCTTCGAGTTCCGGCCCGGGCCGATCTTCGCCAACGTCGTGCTCGTCGACGAGGTCAACCGCGCCTCGCCCAAGACGCAGTCGGGCCTGCTGGAGTGCATGCAGGAGCGGCGCGTCACCGTCGACGTCCACTCCCACGAGCTGGCGCGACCGTTCGTCGTGCTCGCCACCCAGAACCCCGTCGAGTTCGAGGGGACCTACCCGCTGCCCGAGGCGCAGGTCGACCGCTTCATGGCGCGCCTGTCGCTCGGCTACCCGACGCCGGCCGCCGAGGTCGACATGCTCCGCGCCCACGAGGCCGGCGACCGCGTCGAGAAGATGGAGCCGGTCGCCACCGCCGCCGACGTGCTGGAGGCGATCGACATCGCCACGCGCGTGGTCGCGTCGGACCGCCTGCGCGCCTACGTCGTCGCGCTGCTGCAGCGCACGCGCGAGGACGCCCGTACCGAGCTGGGCGCGAGCCCGCGCGCCGGCCTCATGCTGCTGCGCGCCGCCAAGGCGCGTGCGCTGTTGCAGGGCCGCGACCACGCGCTGCCCGACGACGTCCAGGCCCTGGCGCGCGTCGTGTTGGCCCACCGCCTCGTCCTCGCGCCCGAGGCGCTGGACGCGACCCCGGAGCAGGTCGTCGCCGACGCCCTGGCGGCGACGCCGGCGTTGTAGGACTTGCCATGGAGGAGACCGCTCGCCCGCTCCTCCGCACCGGCGCCCTCGGACTGCTGCTGCTCCTCCTTGCCGGCCTGCTGGACGCCGAGCCGCTGTACGTCGCGGGCGGCGCGTTCCTCGCCGTCGCGCTCGGGGCGGCGGCGTGGGTCCTCGCGGGCGCGCGCGGTGTGCGCGTGACGCGCACCGTCGGACGGCGGCGCGCGTTGGAGGAGGAGACGGTGCCGGTCGAGATCCGCGTGACCTCGCCGCGGCCGCTGCCGACCGGCGGCGTGCTCGATCCGCTGCTGCCGGCGCCGGCGCCGCTGGCGACGGGCAGGCGGTTGACGCGCGTGCGCATCGACGTGCGCTTCGCCCGTCGCGGACGCAAGCTGCTCGCGCCGCCGCGCGTCGCGGTGTGCGATCCGTTCGGGCTGATGGTGCGGATCGTGCGCGACGTACCGATCGCGACCGACGAGGTGCTGATCCTCCCACGGATCGAGCCGGTCCGGGCGCCGGGCGCCGGCGGTGACGGCTCCGGATCGCTGCAGCTCGGCCGACGCTCCTCGGTGGCCGCGGAGATCGAGCTCGACGGCCTGCGCCAGGCCCGCGAGGGCACATCGGCCTCGCGGATGTACTGGCCGTCACTGGCCAAGGGCGGCGAGCTGCTGGAGCGCCGGCTGCGCGCCGACAGCGACACGCGCCCGCTCGTCGTCCTGGATCCGCGGGCCGCGGCGAGCGAGGAGGATCTCGACGCGGCGGTGCGTGCCGCGGCCTCGTTGGCCGTCCATCTCGCGCACGCCGGCGGGTGCGCGCTGCTGGTCCCTGGCGATCGTCGACCGGTCGCGCTGGATTCCGGCCTCGTCGGCTGGACGCATCTGCATGCGCGGCTCGCGCTCGTCGACGGCAGCACGCCGCCGCCGGTGTCCGGGCTTGCCGCCCGTCGCGGACCGATCGTCTACGTCGCCGCGCGGAGGCTGACCCGGCCGCCGCGTGCGCTGGCCCACGCGCCGGGCGGCGGCCGCGTGCTCGTCGTGCCGGCGCCGATCGCCGGGCGCCGCGCGGCCTTCACCGTCGCCGAGTGCGTCGGCTACGAGCTGTCCGAAGCGCGCCGCGGCGCCGGGGCGGCGGTGGCATGACCGCGCTCCCGGCCCCCGGCCGCGCGATCCGCGCCGCGGGCGCCGCCGTGGCTCGCTCGGAGTCCTGGACGCTGCGGCTGGCGAGCTTCTCCGCCCTCGGGCTCTTCGGCGGCGCGCACTGGGCGGGGATCGTCCGGCCCGGCGCGGGCGGCGACCTGCTCGGCCTGTTCCTGGTGGCGATCGTGGCCGGCGTCGTGTCCGCCGCGGCGATGGAGACGCTCACCACGCGCCTGCAGCGCAGCGCCGCGGTGGCGGCGGTCGTGCTCGTCGCGCTCGCGCTGATCCTGCTCGCCGCCGGCGTGCCGCTCTGGTACCTGCGGCCCGACCGCTGGGACACGCTGAGCGTGAACGTCGGCAACGCGATCGCGACGCTGCCCGACCTGCGGATGCCCTACCGCGGCGTCGACCCGTGGGTGCGCGCGGTGCTCGTCAGTGGCGGCGGCCTGCTGCTGCTGCTCGGCGCGATCCTCGCGCTCGCGCCGCGGCCCCGGACCTTCGCGGTCGCGCTCTGCCTCGGCGTCCTCTACGTCGTGGCGCTGGTCGAGCACCGCCCGTCGCATCCGTACCTCGACGGCGCGCTCTTCACGCTCCTGCTCGCCGCGATGCGCTGGGCCGACCGCCTCAGCGCGCGCGAGGCGCCGGTGGCCGTGTCGATCGCCGTCGTCGCCGTGCTCGGCTCCGCGCTGCTGGCCCCGCACCTGGACTCGCCCAAGCCCTGGGTCGACTACGAGGCGCTGGCCGAGGCGCTGCAGGGCGGCAAGACCACCACCTTCACCTGGAACCACAGCTACGGCCCGCTGGACTGGCCGCGCGACGGCCTCGAGGTCGCGCGCGTGCGCTCGCGCGGCGACCTGTACATCAAGACCGCCAACCTGGAGGACTTCGACGGCCGCGAGTGGCGCCAGGCCAAGGGCGTGCTCGGCGGCGACCAGGACACGCAGATCTCGCCGCTGCACCCGAGCTGGACGCAGACGATCCACGTCGACATCAAGGGCCTCAAGTCTCAGCAGTTCCTGGTCGCGGGAACGACGACGTTCGTCAGCCACTCCAGCAAGGACGTCACGCAGGCGACGCCGGGGACCTTCCAGGCCGCCGGCAAGCCGCTGCGCCGTGGCGACTCCTACGACGCGCTGGTCTACTGGCCGACGCCCAGCCCGGTCGAGATGCACGGCGCCGGGTTCGACTACCCCTACTACGCCACCGGCGAGCTGGGCATCACGCTGCCGCCGCAGCCGGGCGTCGGCGCCGTCGAGGTCCGGATCCCCCCGTGGGGCAGCGGCGCCGCCGCCACGGCGCAGGGCGTCTACGGCTTCCAGCACATCGATCCGACCGTGGCGCTGACCAGCTCGCCCTACGCGCGCGAGTACGCGCTGGCCCAGCAGCTGCGT
>DATDMD010000121.1:0-21328 GCA_036518975.1 Baekduia sp. | reverse complement strand
GGCGTCGGGCTCTTCGCTCATCGCGGCATCACAGCAAACCGAACACGCGCCGCGCGTTGCCGGCGAGGTACAGGTCCTTGGTCTCGTCGTCGAGGTCGAGGTCGTCCAGGCCGTCGAGCGCGTGTGCCGGGGCGAGCATGGGGAAGTTGGAGCCGAACAGGACCTTGCGGCGGCCGCCGCGGGTCTTCATGTAGGTGATGAGCTCGGCCGGCAGGCGCTTGGTCGTGTAGGCCGAGGTGTCGATGTAGACGTTCTCGTGCTTGCGGGCGACCGCGACCATCTCCTCCGTCCACGGGTAGCCGACGTGGCCGCAGACGATCGTCAGCTCGGGGAAGTCGATCGCGACCTGGTCGATGTAGGGGATCGGCCGGCCGGTCTCGGACGGGCGCAGCGGACCGGTGTGGCCGACCTGCGTGCAGAACGGCACGCCGAGGTCCACGCAGGCCGCGTAGAGCGGGTAGAAGCGGCGGTCGGTGGGCGGCGCCTCCCAGAGCCACGGCAGGATGCGCAGCGCCTTGAAGCCGTCGTCCTCGACGCGGCGGCGCAGCTCGCGGACGGCCCGCATCGGGTCGCGGAGGCTCACCGAGGCGATGCCGTGCAGGCGGCCGGGCGCCTCCCTCACCCAGGCGGCGACCTCGTCGTTGGCGATGAGCGCGCCCTCGGGGCCCTCCCACGCGGTCATCAGCGCCTGGTCGACGCCCGCGGCGTCGAGGGCGTCGAGCGTGACCTGAAGGGGGATGGCCTCCGTCGGCATGCCGCCCTCGCCGGTCCAGCGCCGCAGCGACGCGAACATGTCGTGCGCGAGGAAGCGCGGGGTCGGGTGCTGGATCCAGGCGTCGATGGTCATGGCGGGACCATCTTCGCGACCGGCGTGCTGGAATGTCGGCCGTGCCCGCCAAGAAGCTCCTGAACACCGTGCTCGCCGTCGGCATCGCCGACGCGCTGCTGCTGGTCGTGTTGGTGTACTTCGCCTTCGTCGACCGCTCCGACACCGCCGTCCACATCCTGGGCCCGATCCACGGCCTCGGCTTCCTCGCGCTCCTCGGCCTGACCGCCAACGGCGCGCTCCAGCGCTTCTGGGGCTGGTGGTTCCCGGCGCTCGTGCTGGTGACCGGCGGCCCGATCGGCTCGCTGATCGGCGAGTTCGCGCTGCGCTCGCGGGTCGGCGCGATGGTCGAGCCGGCCGAGGCGTAGCCCATCGGTCACACGCGCGGCCGTCGCGCGAATGACCGAGGATGAGCCGTGTGGGCGAGCGCGACGACGAGGTGCTGCTGGCGGCGGCCGCCGGCGGCGACGACCAGGCGTTCGAGGAGTTCTACCGCCGTCATCTGGCGGCGGTCACCGGCTTCCACCTGCGGCGGACCGGGCGGCGCGACCTCGCGTTCGACCTGACGGCGGAGACGTTCGCCGCGGTCGTCGTGGCGCTCCACACGTTCGACCCGGCGCGCGGGAGCGCCGGCGGCTGGCTGTTCGGCATCGCGGGGCACAAGCTCGCCGACGCGCTGCGTCGCGGTCGCGTCGAGGCCGACGCGCGGCGGCGGCTGCGCCACGAGCCGGTCGCGCTGGAGGACGAGGACCTGGCTCGCGTCGAGGAGCTGGCGTCGCTGGTGAACGAGGCGCGGCTGGCGACCCTGCTCGGCGACCTGCCCACCGACCAGCGCGCCGCGCTGCTGGCCCGCGTCGTCGACGAGCAGTCCTACGAGGCGATCGCCGCGACGCTCGACTGCTCCGAAGCCGTCGTCCGCCAGCGTGTGCACCGCGGCCTGCGACGACTCCGCTCCGGACTGGAGGCTCGACATGACCGCCCACGAGGACCTGCTCCGCCAGCTGAAGGCGAGCGTGCGCGCGCTGGGGGAGACGGAGGAGCGCAGCGCAGCGCCGCCGCGCCGCCGGCGCCTGTGGCGCGGGCAGCGCCGCGGGTTGTTGGTGGCCTTGGCAGCGCTGGTGGTCGGCGGCGGCGTCGCGGGCGCCGCGCAGGTCGGCGTCATCCCCGGCGTCCACGCTCCGGCTGACCACCCGCTCAGCGCGCGCGAGGTCGCCCACAACGCGATGGTCGAGACGCGCCAGAGCCGCGCGTGCCGCCCGCTCCCGAACGACCTCGGCGCGACCACGACCACCGCGCAGATCTCCTCCGCTGCGGCGACGCTGGTCACCGGACCGGCCGACCCGCGCGCCGAGCGCCAGGCGTTGTCCTACAACAATGGCGGGCCGGTCGTCGGGGGCAGCGCGCGCCGCGTCGACTTCCCGGACGGGTCCTACGCGCTGACCTGGGTGGCCGTCGGCCTCGGGCCCGGCTCGCTCGTCGATCCCGCGGCGTGCGGCCAGGCCCGGATCGAGCAGCTGCACCGCGACCTGCCGGACCCCGGCAGCAGGCTGCGCCAGAAGGCCGAGGCCGTGCTGCGCGGCTACCGCGACGTGATCCCCGGCGTGCAGATGCTGTGGGTGATGTACCACCACGTCGGAGCCCGCGGCGCCGGCGGAAGCGGCGTCCCGCTCGACGGCCGCACGACGCTCCGCCCCGGGATCCTGTCCGGCGGCAGCGGCGGCTACGTCGGCTACGCCGCGGCCAGCGTGGTCCGCGTGACCGCCGACGGCCGCGACGTGCACCGCTCGGTGGTCGTGCGCCGCCGCCTCTTCGCCCTCAAGCTCCCGCGCGGGACGGGCCCGGTCGTGCTCCGCCAGCGGGCGGCCGACGGCCGCGTGCTGGCGACCGAGACGATCAGAGAGTGACCCGCGCGAAGCGGTCTGGCGCGAACGGGGCGAGGTCCAGGGGTGGGGCCTCGCCGGCGATCGCGCCGGCGATGATGCGGCCCGTGATCGGGCCCAGCGCGATGCCCGCGCCCTCGTGGCCGGTCGCCACCCAGACGCCGTCGACCACGCCGGCCGGCCCGATCGCCGGCAGGCCGTCGGGCAGCCAGGGCCGGAAGCCGACCCAGGCGTCGTCGCGCTCCAGGCCGGCGATCTCGGGGACGAGCCGGGCGGCGCGCGCCCGGACCGCGGCCTCCAGCTCGAGGTCGACGCGCGGGTCGAAGCCGCAGCGCTCGCGCGTCGAGCCGACGACCAGGTGGCCGTCGTGCGTGGTCTCGATCACGGTCGAGATCTCGCGCGCGGTGCCACCGCTGGCGACCGACTGCAGGTAGCTGCCGTCCACGATCTTGTGCTTCAGGAACGCCTCGTCGGGCACCGGCAGGCGGAAGCGGCTCAGCTGGCCCTTGCGCGGCTCCAGCGGGAACTCAAGGCCCAGGCCTTCGACCAGCGGGCGCGTCCACGGTCCGGCGGCCAGGACGACGGCGCCGGCCGCGAGCGTCGTGCCGTCGGCCAGCCGGACGCCCGTCGCGCGGCCGCCGGCCACGACCACGTCGACCACCTCGACGCCCGTCCGGACGGCGGCACCCGACCGCTCCGCCAGCCCGCGCGCGATGGCCCGCGGGTCGCACTGCAGGTCGCCGGGCACGCGCAAGGCCCCCAACAACGGCCCGGTCAGCCGCGGCTCGACGGCCCGCACGGAGTCCGACCCCTCCAACACCTCGCAGTCCACGCCCGCGGCGCGCAGCCGCCCCGCGCGCGCCGGCTCGCCGGCCCAGGTCGCCTCCTGCGCGTGGACGATCAAGGCGCCCTTGCGCCGGATCCGCGCGACCGGCCCGAGCCACGCCTCGACCTCATCGTAGAGCGCGCGGCCCAGGACCGTCAGGTCCAGCTCCGGGCCCGCGTCCTTGTCGGAGCACAGGACGTTGCCCTCGCCCAGGCCGGTCGTCGCGCCGCTCACCATGCCGCGGTCGACCAAGGCCACTGACATGCCCCGGCGCGCGCACTCCCAGGCGGTCGCGCAGCCGACTATGCCCGCGCCGACGACGACCACGTCGGCGCTCGTCATCCGAGCCGGAAGCCCGCCGGGAAGGGGTCGTCGTCGGCCAGCAGGTACTGGCCCATGCCCGTGATCCACGCGCGGCCGGTGATCTCCGGCACGATCGCCGGCGCGCCGCCCACGACCGTCTCCTCGACGACGCGCCCCGTGAAGCGCGTGCCGAGGACCGACTCGTTGACGAAGTCCTGCCCGACGGCCAGCTCGCCGCGCGCCCACAACTGCGCCAGCCGCGCGCTGGTCCCGGTCCCGCATGGCGACCGGTCCAGCCATCCGGGATGGATCGACGTCGCCGCCCGCGCGTGCGCCCCGTCGGCGCCGTTCTCATACAACACGACATGGTGGCAGCCGCTGATCCGCGGGTCCTCGGGGTGCGCCGGGCGGTCGACGGCGTCGATCGCGTCCATGATCGCCGCGCCGCACGCGATCAGCGTGTCGCTGGCCGACGGGTCGACCCGGACGCCGATCGAGCCGGCGTCGACGATGGCGTAGAAGTTGCCGCCGAAGGCCATGTCGTACCCGACGCGGCCCCAGCCATCGACTTCTACAACCTGGTCGCGCGCCGCCAGGAAGGCCGGGACGTTGCGCAGCGTCACCGCCAGCGCGCGCCCGTCGCGGACCGCGACGCGGACGACGACCAGGCCCGCCGGCGTGTCGAGGCGCACCACGGTCTCCGGCTCGGTCACGGCGACCATCCCGGTCTCGACCAGCACGGTGGCGACGCCGATCGTCCCGTGCCCGCACATCGGCAGGCAGCCGGACACCTCGATGAACAGGACACCCCAGTCGGCGTCGGCGCGCGTCGGCGGCTGGAGGATCGCGCCGCTCATCGCGCTGTGCCCGCGCGGCTCGCGCATGAGCAGCAGCCGGACGTCGTCCATGTGCTCCTCGAACCAGAGCTTGCGCTCGAGCATCGTCGCGCCGGGCAGCGCCGGGACGCCGCCGGTGATGACGCGCGTCGGCATGCCCTCGGTGTGGGAGTCGACCGCCGCGAAGTAGCGCGCGGCCCGCATCAGGCGACCGGCGCGGCCGCGCCCGCGCCCAGCGCCGCGACCGCCGCGTCGAGGATCGCCTGCTGCGCCTCGTCCAGCGCCAGCCGCGGCGGTCGCGACACGCCGCCGCGCAGCCCGACCGCGTCCATTGCTCCCTTGAAGTGCTGGACCAGATGGGGCGTCATGTCCAGCCGCGCGAGCGGGAGCAGGCGCTGGTAGAGCGCGCGGGCCTCGGCCAGCTGGCCGGCCTCGACCAACCGCGACAACTCGACGCACTCGGCCGGCGCGACGTTCGCGACGCCCGACACCCAGCCCGTCGCCCCCGCCGCGAAGCCCTCCAGCGCCCAGTCGTCGCCGCCGACCAGGATCTCCAGGTCGGTCTGCTCCAGCAGCGTGGCGATCCGCCGCGCGTCGCCCGAGCACTCCTTCACCGCGACGACGCCCTCGACCTCGGCGGCGATCGCCGCGATCACCGCGGGCGCGAGGTCGACGCCCGACGCCGCCGGGTTGTTGTAGAGCATGATCGGCAGCGCGCCGGCCGCGGCGTCGACCGCGCGGTAGAAGGCCACCATCTCGGCCAGCGTGCCCGGGTAGTGCAGCGGCGGCAGGCACATCACCGCGTCGGCGCCGGCCTCGGCGGCGGCGCCCGCGTTGAGCGCCGCGGCGCGCGTGGCGGCGGCCGAGACGCCGACGATCACGAACGCGCCGGCCGCGTGCGCGACGTCCACGCAGGTCTCGACGACCAGCCGCCGCTCGGCGTCGGCGAGCTGTCCCGCCTCGCCCATCGTCCCGGTGGCCACGACGCCGCGGCAGCCGGACTCGAACAACCCCTTCAGGTTGCCGCGCAACCCCTCCACATCAACTTGGTCGTCGGCGGTGAACGGCGTGATCGCCGCGGGGATGATGCCGGGGAAGCGCATGTTCTTGGTCTCCTCAGTCGAGCGCCATGAAGCGGCGCGCGCGGTCGATGTGCTGGGCGGTGAGGCTCCGGGCGGCGGCGGCGTCGCCGTCCGCGACCGCGGCGGCGATGAGCCGGTGCTCGGCGAGCTGCAGGGCGGTGCGGCCGGGGACGGCGATGGACTCGTCGCGCAGCTGCTGCCACAGCGGCTGGTCCATCAACGAGGCCAGATGGTCGGCGATCGCCTGGATGACCGGGTTGCCGGTCGCGACCGCGAGCTGGCGGTGGAAGGCGCGGTCGGCGTCGCTCCAGCGCCGGCGCTGGTCGGGGTCGCAGGGGTCGGCGCTCTGCTCCATGACGGCGAGCAGCGCCTCGACCTCCGGGTCCGCGCCGCCGCCGCGCGCGGCCGCGAGCGCCGCGATCTCCGGCTCGATGCTGCGGCGCGCCTCCAGCAGCGCGTCGGGTCCGGCGTCGGCCGGCAGCGGGACGACGTCGTCCAGCGCGTCCGCGGAGGCGAGCCGTTCGAGCGCGCCGGCCGTGATGAACGAGCCGGCGCCGGGCCGCGTCTCGACCAGCCCGCGGACGGCCAGCGCGCCGAGCGCCTCGCGGACCGACGCGCGGCCGACGCCGAGCGACGCCGCCAGGTCGCGCTCGCCCGGCAGTCGCGCGCCGGGACGCAGGCGCCCGCGGCGCACGTCCTCGACGAGCCGGTCAGCGATCTGCTCGTAGCGCTGGCGCACCGCCAATCGGTCCGGACCGGGTGAGAGAATTGGTCCTGTAGCCAAACCAGTGCTAGCGTAGCCGCCATGAGCGCGACGATCAAGGCCGTCGACCCGCGGACCGGCCTCGCCGGCGCCGAGTACCCGGAGGCGACGCGCGTCGACGTCGACGCCGCGGTCGCCGCGGCGGCCCGCGCCGCCGGCGATCCGGCGCTCGCCGACGCGGCCGTCCGCGCCGGCCTGCTGCGCGGCATCGCCCAACGCCTCCAACAACGCGGGGACGAGGTCGTGGCCCTCGCCGGCGCCGAGTCCGGCCTGCCGCCCGCGCGCCTTCAGGGAGAGCTCGGGCGCACGACCGGCCAGCTGCGCGCCTTCGCCGACGTCCTGGACCGCGGCGCACACGTCGAGCCGATCATCGACACCGCCGACCCCGCGGCCACGCCGCCCCGCCCCGACCTGCGCCGCACGGCGATCCCGATCGGCCCGGTCGCGGTCTTCGGCGCGTCGAACTTCCCGCTGGCGTTCAGCACCGCCGGCGGCGACACGGCCTCCGCGCTGGCCGCCGGCTGCCCGGTCGTCGTCAAGGGCCACCCCGCGCATCCCGGCACGTCGACCCTCGTCGCGGACGAGATCGCCGCCGCCGTGAGCGACGCGGGCCTGCCCGAGGGCACGTTCGGCCACGTCCTGGCCGCCGCGCACGAGGTCGGCGGCGCGCTCGTCGACCACCCCGACATCAGGGCGGTGGCCTTCACCGGCAGCCTCGCGGGCGGCCGCGCGCTGATGGACCGCGCCGCCGCGCGGCACGCGCCGATCCCGGTCTTCGCCGAGATGGGGTCCTTGAACCCGGTCGTCGTGACGGCGGGCGCGATCGCCGCGCGCAGCGACGCGATCGTCGCGGCGCTCACCGGCGCGATCGCCAACTTCGGCGGCCAGCTGTGCACCAAGCCGGGGCTCGTGCTCGTCCCCGAGGGGCCGGCGGGCGACGCGTTCGCGAGCGCGCTCGCGGCCGCGATCGGCGCGCGCGAGCCGGAGGTGCTGCTGGCCGAGTCCATCAAGAACGGCCTGGACCGAGGCCTGCGGCAGCTCGACGACGCCGCGCCGGCCGTCGAGCGGCTGACCGCCGGCGCCGCCGCCGCGCCCGAGGGCTTCCGCGCCCACCCCGTCGTCTACCGCGCCGCCGCCCGCGACCTCGGCGCCGTCGCCCCGCTGGGCGAGGAGCACTTCGGCCCGGCCGCGGTCGTGTTGACCTACACCTCGCTCGACGAGGCCGCCGCCGCCCTGGTCCGCGCGGGCGGCCAGCTGACCGCGACCGTCCACGCCCAGCCCCAAGAGCACCAAGAGCTCCAGCCGCTCGTCGCCGCGGCCACGCGCGTCGCCGGCCGCGTCATCTTCGACGGCGTCCCGACCGGCGTCGCCGTCACCTGGGCGATGCACCACGGCGGCCCGTTCCCGGCGGCCTCCGACGGCGGCGCCCACACGTCGGTCGGGATGACCGCGCTGCGCCGCTTCCAGCGCCCGGTCGTCTACCAGGACACGCCGCAGGAGCTGCTGCCGCCCGAGCTGCGCGACGGCAACCCCATGCGGATCGTGCGCCGCGTCGACGGCGAGCTGATCCTGCCGTAACCCGGGCGGCCGGTACGGCTAACCCCACCCGGGGCGACCCGAGGGATCCTCCCGATGCCGGTGCGTTGGCGCGGGCGCAAGCTGCCGTGCCATGCACCCCTGCTCCCTTCGCCGCGCGCTGCTCCCCGCGCTCGCCGCGGCCCTCCTGCTTCCGACCGCCGCCGCCCACGCCACGCCGCCGGGCGCCAACGGCCCGCTGCTCGGCCAGTTCGGCGAGTCGTTCGACTACGCCGTGCTCGACCCGGCCAAGGACCCTGACGACAACGCCGCGCCGGCCATCTGGGGCGGCGGCACCATGCTCGGCACGCTGCGCTCGAGCCCGGACGGCGAGCACGTGGCCTACGTCAGCATCGACGACAACCGCATCGCGGTCGCCGATGTGGCCGACGGCGGCCACGAGCGCCTGATCGGCGGCACGGCGGACGCGCGCGGCCTCGCGTTCTCCCCGGACGGCCAGACGATCGCGTTCAGCGCCAACAACAAGGTGCTGACGGTTCCGGCCGACGGCTCGGCCGCTCCGACGCAGGTCGGCTCCGACCTTCAGCAGGCCTGGGAGCTGGACTGGGGCGCCAACGGCGCCGGCATCGTCGTCTCGGCCGAGGGCGCCAACGGCACGAACGACCTGTACGCCGTCGACCCCGCGACCGGCGCCACGACGCCGCTGACCGCGACCGGCAACGAGGACGAGACCGCGGTCAGCTTCGCGCCCGACGGCGAGCGGCTCGTCGTCGCGTCCGACCCGACCGCGCCGGGCGCCGACAACCACCTCGACGTCATGGGCGCGGCGGGGACCGGCCGTCACGCGCTCGTCACCGAGGCCGGCGTCAATCAGCCTCAGTGGTCGCCGGACGGCACGCGGATCGCGTTCCTCACCGACGCGGGCGCGCAGGGCGAGGACGTGGCGACGATCAAGCCCGACGGCGCGCAGCGCCACCCGGTCGCAGCGATGGGCGCCATCTCGCTCAGCTGGCCGATCGCGGCCGGCACCGGCGACAAGCTGCCCAGCGCCGACTTCGCGGTCGCGCCGGCGCAGCCGTACACGAACGGCGACACGACCTTCACCGACACGTCCGTCGACCCCGACGGCTCGATCGCTTCGCAGGCCTGGGACCTCGACGGCGACGGCCAGTACGACGACGCCACCGGTCCGGTCGCGCACCTCGTCTTCACCACTCCGGGCGCGCACACGATCGGCCTGAAGGTCCGCGACGACCGCAACGCCGCCGCGACCGTGACCAAGTCCATCGACGTGCTCGTCGGCGGCCGCCCGGGCGCCCGGTTCACGGTCGACCCCGCCACGCCCACCATCAACGAGGCGGCGACGTTCACGGCCGCGCCCAACGACGACCCCCACGCCAGGGTCCTGCACCACCAGTGGGACTTCGACGGCGACGGCACGTGGGACGCCGACACGGGCGTCGAGCGCACCGTGCAGCACACCTACACCTCGACCGGGCCGGTCACCGCGAAGCTGCGCGTGACCGACGCCGAGGGCGACACGGACACGACCAGCGTCGCGCTCACCGTCAGGGACGTCGTGCGCTGCGGCCGCGAGCAGGTCGGACGGCTCGTGCTCGACGGCTGCCTCGTCGTCAAGGGCACGCGCCGCATCGCGCCGCAGGGCGTGACGATCAACGGCTTCAAGCTGGACGCCACCGACGCCGCGGTCCCGGCGATCGACGTCGCGCAGTACCGCGCGGCGGCGGTCCCGAAGGCGCAGGCCGGCGCCATCCTCGACGGCAGCGCGCCGATCCCGTCGACCGGCGAGAGCGTCCCGGTGACCTCATCCTGCGGTGAGGCCGTCGGCACCTCGAAGTTCGCGCTGTCCGGTTTCAAGGACGATGACAAGTCCGCGCCGTTCACGCTCGCCGACGGCATGACGTTCGCCGGGATGCGGGCGCGCGACAGCGGCTCACTCGACTTCGGCGACGGCACCGCGAAGTTCGCCTTCGCCGGCCTGTTCCCGCGCCTGCTGCTGAACTGGACGGCCGAGGGCCGCGGGACCTACGCGGTCGCGCCGGACTGCAAGGACGATCACTTGACGGTGCGCCTCGGCTCGTTCGTCTCGCGCGTCATCCAGTTCCCGGAGATCCGGCTGGAGCGCACGGGCACGAACCGGTGGGACGGCACGGTCGACATGACCGTGAAGGGCTTCAAGGCCATCACCACGACGGTGACCGCGATCGACGGCTCGGTGCGCGCCATGACCTTGAACATCGGCGACGCCCCGATCCTCCCGGGGGCGATGCTCCACGCCGGGTCGGTGACGCTGCGCCTCGACAAGGGCTACGAGGAGCTCGTCGGACGCGGCTCGCTGACAACGACGCCGCGCCTGTTCGGCAAGGACTTCCTGGCCGTCGAGGGCTCGCTCTCGCTCGGCCGTGACGGCCTCAAGACGTACGGCGTCGCCAAGGTCGTCGGGGTCGACGTCGGGTGGGTCACCGCCGAGATCAACACCACCGAGGGCTACGCCAGCCTCGACGCCGAGGCCGACATCAGCCTCGGGCCGGCCCACGTCGAGGGCGAGCTGTCCGGCTACGTCCAGCCGCTGAAGTTCACCGCGGAGCTGTACGGGAGCGCCGAGGCGGGCATCGACGGCATCGGCCACATCGGCGTCGACGGGCTGGTGTCGACCAAGGGGATCGCGGCCTGCGGGCACGTCTCGTTCGGCGTCTTCGGCTCGGCGAGCCCCGGCTTCTCGTACCGCTGGGGCGACACGTGGCCCAAGGTGTTCCTGTCGTCGTGCGACTTCGGCGACCTGCGCGTGCCGCGGGCGACGGGCGCCACGGCGTCGGCCGCCGCGAGCCACCGCGTCCGGACGGTCACCGTGCCGGCCGGCCAGCGCGCCGTGGTGATCGTCGCGCGGGGGACCCGGGCGGGCCGCGCGCCGCGGGTCGCGCTGATCGGCCCGCACGGCCAGCGGATCACGTCGAAGGCCAACGGCAAGGCCACCAAGCAGGGGCGCTTCCTCGTCATCCCGAACAAGCAGGACGGGACGACCAACATCATGGTGATGAAGCCGGCGGCCGGGACGTGGCGCGTCAAGCCGCTGGGCGGCGCGGCGGTCAAGCAGGTCGGGACCGCGACGGCGCTGCCCAAGGTGTCCGTGAAGGTCGTGCGCAAGGGCAAGACCCTGCGCTGGACGCTGCGGTCGATCAAGGGTCAGTCGGTCAAGCTCGTCGAGGTCCACGCGGACGGCACGACGCGCGCGCTGAAGACCACCAACAAGGCCAAGGGCATCATGAAGTACGTGCCGGCCGCGGGGGCGAAGACGATCGTCGCCATGGTCAGCCAGGACGGCCTGCCGCGCGAGCGCAGGACGGTGGTCAAGCTGAGCAAGACCACCAAGAAGTAGGAGTCAGCCGGTCAGGTGCGACGTGTCGTTGAAGCTGCGCAGCAGCCAGCGGCCGTCGCCGAAGACCACCAGGCGGGAGATCGACGTGTTCTCGGCGTGGGCGAAGGCCAGCCGGGGCGCGTCGGTCGCCTGCCGGGCCAGCTCGCCGATGACGCCGCCGTGGACCACGGCGGCGGCGACGCGTCCGGGACCGGTGAGCTGCACCACGCGGTCGAACCCGGCGCGCACGCGGTCGGCGAACACGTCGGCCGGCTCGGCGCCCGGGATGACGTCCCAGCGCTGCTCGGCGAAGATCCGGTGGACGAGCGGGTCGCCCGTCGCCGTCCGGACCCGCAGCTCGCCGCCCTCCCACTCGCCGAGCTTGACCTCTGAGAGCTCGGGGATGACGGTCGGGGTCAAGTTGATGGCGTCGACCAGCGGCTGCGCGGTCTCGGCCGTCCGGCGCAGCGAGGTGATGAACAACGCGTCCGGCGGGCGCTTGGCGAGACGGGCGCAGACCAGCAGCGCCTGGTGGCGGCCGATGGGCGAGAGGGCGGGGTTCGCGTGGCCTTCGAGCATCTCGAACGGCTCGCCGGGGATGGCGTCCTGGGAGGCGCCGTGGCGCACCAGGACGACCTCGGTGGCGTCGTCGGGGAGGGTCCAGATCCGCTGCGGGTAGCGCTCGCTCATCGCCGGACACCCTGCCACACGGCCGCGTTGCAGGCCCGCGACGCGAGGTGTACTGTGCGGCCCGCACAAGCGATGGTGCGGGAAGTCGGTGAGAGTCCGACGCGGTCGCGCCACTGTGACCGGGGGCCCTGAAGGCACCCCGGCAAGCCAGGAACTTCACCCGGCCATCGCACACAATCCCCTTGCGTCGGGACGCGAGATCCCGGGGAGGTCCTTGCTGGTGTTCGACCCTGAAGCACCCCGTTCGCGCCTGTTGGCGTGAGCCTCCGGGTCCTCTTCATCTGCCACGCGGCGACGGCTGACACGCGCCGGGCCGTGTTCGGCGGGGACGGTCCGCTGCTCGACGGCGCGTCGCGGCGCGTCGCCGATCTCGGCGCCTACCTGCCGGCGGCGCGGTCGGTGCTGCGCAGCCGCGCGCGGTGCTGCGACGAGACCGCCGCGGCGCTCGGCGTCGGCGACGCGGCCGTGGTGTCGGACGCGGTCGGCGACTGGGACTTCGGCGCGTGGCGCGGCCGCTCGCTGACCGAGGTCGACGCGCGCGACCCGGACGGCGTCGTCGCCTGGCGCGCCGATCCCGCGTGTGCCCCGCACGGGGGCGAGACCCTTGTTGACGTCCTTGCTCGGGTGCGCGGGTGGCTGGCGTCGCTGGAGGGCGAGGGCATCCGGACGGTCGTGACGCATCCGACCGTGATCCGCGCCGCCGTGGTCTGCGGGCTCGAGGTTCCGGAGGAGGCGTTCTGGACGATCGACGTCGCGCCGATCTCCGTCACCGAACTGCGCCGCCGCGGCACGCGCTGGCGCGTGGCCCGGATCAACTGGGAGCCCGCGTTGTTCCGCGACCCGCGGCCGACCGCGCGCACGGCGCCGGTGGGGGCGAGCCGATGAGCGCGCCGCTGGTGACCTCCGCGCCGCGCGCCGCCGCGTTCGCCGCCGGCCCGCGCCTGGCGGTCGCGTTCCTCACGATCGTCCCCACCGGGCGCGTCGCGGCCGCCGGCGACGCCTGGCTCTCCCGCGCGGCGCCGTGGTTCCCGGTCGTCGGCGCGCTAGTCGGCGGCGTCGCGGCCGGCGTGTTCGCGCTCGCGGACGCCGCCGGGCTCTCGCACGGCCTCGCCGGCGGGCTGGCGATGACCATCACCATCATCTTGACCCGCGGGCTGCACGAGGACGCGCTGGCCGACACGGCCGACGGCCTCGGCGTCCACGGCACGCGCGAGCGGCGGCTGGCCGCGATGAAGGACTCGGCCGTCGGCGCGCACGGCGCGCTGGCCATCGCGGCGGCGCTGCTACTGGGAGCGCTGGCGTTGGCGACCCTCGACCCCGCGCACGCCGCGCGCGCCCTCGTCGCCGCGCACGTCGCCTCGCGCGCCGCGATGGTCCTCGCCGCCGCGCTGCTGCCGCCCGCGACGGCGACCGGCCTGGGCCGCGGCCTCACGGTCGGCGCGCCCGCGGCGATCACCGCCACCACGTTGGGCGCCGCGACGCTCGTCGTCGTCGGCACGCCGGTCGCGCTCGCCGCGGCGGCCGCCGCCGTCATCGTCGCGCTCGCGATCCAGCGCCGCGCGTTCGGCGGCCGCACGGGCGACACGCTCGGCGCGACGGGCAAGCTCGTCGAAGTTGCCGTCCTGATCGCCCTCTCGGGAGCGTGGTCGTGACCGGCGGCGCGCTGCTCGTCTGCGGCACGGCGTCGGACGCCGGCAAGTCGCTGGTCACCGCCGGCATCTGCCGCTCGCTGGCGCGGCGCGGCGTCCGGGTCGCGCCGTTCAAGGCCCAGAACATGGCCAACAACTCGGCGGTCACCGCGTCGGGCGCCGAGATCGGCCGCGCGCAGGCGATGCAGGCCGCGGCGTGCGGCATCGAGCCCGAGGCGGCCATGAACCCCGTCCTGATCAAGCCCGCTGGCGAGACGTCGTCGCAGGTCCTGCTGATGGGCAAGCCCTATGCCAACGCGACCGCCCGCTCCTACCAGGACCTCAAGGCGTCGCTGGAGCAGCCGGTGCTGGAGGCGCTGTCGGGCCTGCGCGACCGCTTCGACGCGGTGATCTGCGAGGGCGCCGGCTCGCCGGCCGAGATCAACCTGCGCGCCCGGGACCTCGCGAACCTCGGGCTCGCGCGCGTCGCCGACCTGCCCGTCCTGCTCGTCGGGGACATCGACCGCGGCGGCGTGTTCGCCGCGCTCGTCGGCACGCTCGCGGTCCTGGACGCCGAGGACCAGCGCCACGTCGCCGGGTTCCTCATCAACAAGTTCCGCGGCGACGCGCGCGTGCTGGCGCCCGGCCTGGAGATGTTGTCCACCTTGACCGGCCGCCCGACACTGGGCGTCCTGCCCTGGCGCGAGGGCCTCTGGCTCGACGCCGAGGACTCGCTCGCGCTCGAGGCGCCCGCGCTGGCCCCGGCGCCGCCGGTCGGGACCGACACGCTGGACGTCGTCGTCGTGCGCCTGCGCTGGATGTCGAACTTCACCGACGTCGACGCGCTCGCGGCCGAGCCCGGCGTCGGCGTGCGCTTCTCGCGCTCGCCGGTCGACGTCGAGCGCGCCGACCTCGTCGTCGTGCCCGGCACGAAGGCGACGGTCGCCGACCTGGAGCGCCTGCGCCGCGACGGCCTCGACGTCGCGCTGATGCGCCGCGCCCGCTCCGGCGCGCCGATCCTCGGGATCTGCGGCGGCTACCAACTCCTAGGGGAACGGATCGAGGACGACGTCGAGTCCCGGTCCGGTGTCGTCGACGGCCTCGGGCTGCTGCCCGTCGCGACGACGTTCCACCCCAACAAGCTGCTGCGCCGCCAGGCCGGAGTCGCGGCCCCGACCTGGCTCGGCGGCGCAGCGGTCAGCGGCTACGAGATCCGCCACGGGGAGCCGGCGCCGCGCGCCGGCTCCCCGCTCGGCGGCGAGCCGCTGCTGACCACCGCCGCCGGCGAACCGGAGGGCTGGGCCGCCGGCGCCGTCCTCGGCACGAGCTGGCACGGCCTGCTCGAAGGCGACGCGGTCCGCCGCGCGCTCCTGCGCTGGGTCGCCGCCGCGCGCGGCCGTGACTGGCTGCCCGGCGACACGCCGTTCGCCGCGGTGCGCGAGCGCCGCCTCGACGTCCTCGGCGACCTCGTCGACGAGCACGTCGACCGCGACGCCCTCGACGCGCTGCTGGCCGGGGGCGTCGTCGAAGGCCTCCCGTCCCTCGACCTCCAGAGGACCGCATGCTCCGCGTCCTGAGCCATGCCGACACCGACCTGCTCGCGATCACGCGCGCGCTGCGCGAGCTGCCCGAGGGGTTCCCCGCGGTACGCGTGGCCAACCCCTCGTCCTTGGATGGGTTGGACGACATCTTGGACGGCGCCCGCGTCGTCGTGGTCCGGCTGCTCGGCGGCCGGCGCGCGTGGGAGGACGGCGTCGAGGAGCTGCGGCGGCGCGCGACCGAGGACGGCTTCGCGCTCATCCTCCTCGGCGGCGAGCCGCAGCCCGACGCCGAGCTGGCCGAGCTGAGCCACGCGCCCGCCGGCGCGCTCGCGCAGGCCTTCGAGTACCTGCGCCACGGCGGCGTCGGCAACGCCACCAACCTGCTCCGCTTCCTCGCCGACACGTTCCTGCTCGACGGGTACGGCTTCGAGGCTCCGGTGGAGCTCGCGTCGCACGGGGGCTACGCGCCGGAGGGGCTGGTCGCACCTGAAGTCGACGGCGACGCCCGGCCGCGGGTCGGCATCGTGTTCTACCGCTCGCACCTCGCGGCCGGCAACACCGCGTTCGTCGACGCGCTGGCGCGCGCGGTGGCCGCCGCCGGCGGGGTCCCGACGTGCGTCTGGGCCCAGTCGCTGCGGCCGGACGCCGGCGGCCGCGTCGCCGTCCTGGAGGACCTTCAAGGCAACGTGGATGCCTTGATCGTCACCGTCCTGGCCTCGGGCGGCTCGACCGCCGCCGACGCCGACGGCTGGCGCGCCGACGCCCTCGCGGCTCTCGACGTCCCGGTCATCCAGGCCGTGTGCGTCACGCGCTCGCGAGCGGCGTGGGCCGAGAGCCCGGCCGGCCTCAGCCCGATGGACGTCGCGATGCAGGTCGCGATCCCGGAGTTCGACGGCCGCCTCCTCGGCGGCGTCGTCTCCTTCAAGGAGCCGCACCCGGACTTCGACGGCGTCGCCGCCTACGTCCCGGACCCCGAGCGCTGCGCGGCCGTCGCCGGCCTCACGGTCCGCACCGCGCGCCTGCGCCACACGCCGCCCGGCCAACGCAAGGTGGTGGTCATGCTCTCGAGCTTCCCGACCAAGCACGCGCGCATCGGCAACGCGGTCGGGCTCGACACGCCGGCGTCGGCCGTCGCGCTGCTGCAGGCCCTGCGCGACGCCGGCTACCGCGTCGAGGACTTCGCGCCCGACGGCGACGCGCTCATCCACGGCCTGATCGCCGCCGGCGGCTACGACCCCGACCACCTCACCGACGCGCAGCTCGCCGCGGCCGTCGCGCGCCTGCCGGTGGCGCGGTACGTCGAGTGGTTCGAGGAGCTGCCCGAGGACCTCAAGTCCTCCATGATCGACACGTGGGGCCCGCCGCCGGGCACGCAGTGGCGCGACGGCGACGACCTCGTCCTGGCCGGCCTGGACCTCGGCGGCGTGTTCCTCGCGATCCAGCCGCCGCGCGGCTACGGCGAGGATCCGAGCGCGATCTACCACGACCCGGAGCTCGCGCCGTCACACCACTACCTCGCCGCGTACTGGTGGCTGGACCGCGTCTGGGGCGCCGACGCGCTCGTCCACCTCGGCAAGCACGGGACGCTGGAGTGGCTGCCGGGCAAGTCGGTGGGGTTGAGCGCGGCGTGCGGGCCGGACGCCGCGCTGGGGACGCTGCCGGTCGTCTACCCGTTCGTGGTCAACGACCCGGGCGAGGGCGTCCAGGCCAAGCGCCGGATGCACGCGACGATCGTCGACCACCTGATCCCGCCGATGGCGCGGGCCGGCACGCACGACGAGCTGGCGGCGCTCGAAGACCTGCTGGACGAGTACGCGCGGATGGAGGCGCTGGACCCGTCCAAGCTGCCGGCGCTGGGCGCGCGGATCTGGGCGGCGTTGTTGGAGGCCAACCTCCACCACGACCTCGGCCTCGGCGACACCGACGCGCCGCCCGCCGACGAGGGCGCGATCGGCACGGTCGTCGAGCACCTCGACACGTACCTCTGCGAGGTCAAGGACCTGCAGGTGCGCGACGGGCTCCATGTGCTGGGCCTTGCTCCCGAGGGCGAGGCGCTGCGCAACCTCGTCGCCGCCATCATGCGCCTGCCCAACGAGGACGTCCCGGGCCTGCGCCGCGCGATCGGCGCGGCGCGCGGAGTTGATGAACTTGGGTTGATCGAGGCGGGCGACCGCGCCGCGCTGGACCAGCTCGACGCCGCGCAGGACATGGTGCTCGACGCGCTGTCGGCGCGGGAGTGGGAGGTCGAGGCGGTCGCCGAGGTCGCGCGCAACGTGCTGGACACCGACGCGCCGGACGTCGTGCGCGCGCTGCGGTTCGCCGCCGCCGAGCTGGTGCCGCGCCTGCGCGCGTCGAGCGGCGAGGTCGCCGCCGTGCTGCGCGTGCTCGACGGGCGCTACCTGGACGCGGGTCCGTCCGGCTCGCCGACGCGCGGCCGGGTCGACGTCCTGCCCACCGGGCGCAACTTCTACGGCGTCGACCCCAAGGCGCTGCCGTCGCAGCTGTCCTGGGACGTCGGCGTGCGCCTGGGCGACGCGCTGATCGAGCGACATGTCCAAGAAGACGGGCGGCCGCCCGAGACCGTCGGGATCGTCGTCTGGGGCACGGCCGCCATGCGCACGCACGGCGACGACGTCGCCGAGATCCTGCACCTGCTCGGCGTGCGCCCGGTCTGGAACGCGGACACGCGCCGGGTGACCGGGATCGAGGTGGTGGCCTTGGAGGAGCTCGGGCGCCCGCGGATCGACGTGGTCGTCCGCATCTCCGGCTTCTTCCGCGACGCGTTCCCGCACCTGGTGTCGTTGATCGACGACGCGGTGACGGCGGTCGCCGCGTTGGACGAGGGCGACGACGACAACTTCATCCGTAAGCACGCGCGGGCCGACGCCGTACGACTCGCCGACGAGCTCGGCGAGCGCGGCGCGTGGCGGCGGTCGACCGCACGCGTCTTCGGCTCGCGGCCGGGCTCGTACGGCGCCGGGTTGCTGGAGCTGATCGACGCGCGCAACTGGCGCGACGACGCGGACCTCGCCGCGGTCTACGAGGCGTGGGGCGGCTACGCGTACGGCGCGGGGCTGGACGGCGTCGAGGCGCGCGGGGCGGTCCGCGACTGCTTCGCCCGGATCGAGGTCGCGGTCAAGAACATCGACAACCGCGAGCACGACCTGTTCGACAGCGATGGCTACTTCCAGTACCACGGCGGGATGGTCGCGGCGGTGCGCGCGCTGAGCGGCCGCGATCCCAAGGCGTGGGTGGGGGACAGCGCGGACCCGGCGCGCGTCCGGGCGGTGTCGCTGGCCGAGGAGGCGCGGCGCGTCTTCCGCTCGCGCGTGACCAACCCGCGCTGGATCGGCGCGATGGTGCGCCACGGGTACAAGGGCGCGTTCGAGCTGGCCGCGACCGTCGACTACCTGTTCGGCTACGACGCGACGACCGGCGTGGTCGACGACTGGATGTACGAGGCGATCGCGGACAGGTACGTCCGCGACCCGGACGTCAGCGCGTTCCTGAAGCGGTCGAACCCGTGGGCGCTGCACGCGATGGCCGAGCGGCTGTTGGAGGCCGCCGACCGCGGCCTGTGGGCCGAGCCCGAGCCGGGAACGCTCGACGCGCTGCGCGACGAGCTGCTGGATGTTGAGGCACAACTCGAAGAGGCGGGAGACCCGGCATGAGCGACACGATTGGGTTGGTGCCGGCGATCCGGCCGGTGGACGAGGCGGCGCGGGCGGCCGCGCTGGAGCGGCAGGCGCAGCTGCTCAAGCCGCCGGGCTCGCTCGGGCGGCTCGAGGAGGTCGCGGTCTGGGTCGCGGGCGTGACGGGTCGCGTGCGGGGGCCGGTGCCGCGGGCGCGGGTCGTCGTCGCGGCGGCCGATCACGGCGTGGTGGTCGAGGGCGTGTCCGCGTTCCCGCAGGAGGTGACCGGGCAGATGCTCGGTGCGTTCGGCGCAGGGTGGGCGGCGATCACGGTGCTGGCGAGGCATGCGGGCGCCGACGTCGTGCTGGTCGACGCCGGCGTGATCGCGCCGCCGGAGGGCGTGGCCGGCGTTGATGTAGGACTTCCGACGCCGTCGCGGAACCTCGCGGTCGAGCCGGCGCTGGCGGCCGACGAGGTGCGCAGCGCGATCCGCGCCGGCCGGGAGCTCGCGGCGCGCGCGGCCGCCGACGGCGTCGACCTGCTGATCGCCGGCGAGATGGGCATCGGGAACACGACGCCCGCGGCGTGCCTGACGGCGGCGCTGTGCGGGCTGGGCGCCGAGGCGGTCGTGGGGCGGGGGACGGGCGTCGACGACGAGGGCCTGCGTCGCAAGCGCGCGGTGATCGAACGGGCGCTCGCGCTGCACGTCGACGCCGCCGCCGGCGATCCGCTCGAGCTGCTGCGGCGGCTGGGCGGCGGCGAGCTGGCGGTCCTGTGCGGCCTGGCGCTCGGCGCCGGCGAGCACGGCCTGGGCCTGATCTGCGACGGCGTCATCGCGACGGCGGCCATCGCGGTCGCGGCCGAGCTCGCGCCGGACCTCCGCCCGCGCCTGCTGGCCGGCCACCGCTCCGTCGAGCCCGCGCACGAGCATTTGTTGTCGCGGTTGGACCTGCGCCCGCTGGTCGAGCTGGACCTCCGCCTCGGCGAGGGCTCCGGCGCGGCGACCGCGCTGCTGCTGGTCCAGGCGGCGTGCGCGCTGCACGACGGGATGGCGACGTTCGCCGAGGCGGGGGTGAGCGGGTGACCGAGGTGCGGTTCCCGCTCACCGCGATCCTCGCGCAGGACGATCTCGTCACGGCGCTGCTGCTGTGCGCGATCGATCCGGCGCTCGGCGGCGTGCTCGTGCGGGGTGAGCGGGGGACGGCGAAGACGACGGCCGTCCGGGCCCTGGCGGCGCTGCTGCCCGAGCAGGACGTCGCGGTCGGCTGTCCCTACGGCGTCGCGCCGGGCGAGGCGTGCCCGTGCGAGGAGCGACATGATGGTGTCGCTCGGCGGGGCGCGCCGATGGTCGAGCTGCCGCTCGGCGCGACGGTCGAGCGGGTTGTTGGTGCCCTTGACGTCCGCCGCGCGCTGGCGGCCGGCGAGTCGGTCTTCGAGCCGGGGCTCCTGGCGGCCGCGCACCGCGGCGTCCTCTACGCCGACGAGGTCAACCTGCTGCCCGACGCGGCGGTCGACGTCCTGCTCGACGTCGCGGCCTCGGGCGTCAACGTCGTCGAGCGCGACGGCCACGGCGTCCGGCACCCGTCGCGGTTCCTGCTCGTCGGCACGATGAACCCGGAGGAGGGCGAGCTGCGGCCGCAGCTGCTCGACCGGTTCGGCCTCGGCGTCGAGGTCCACGCGCCGGTCGGCGCGGCCGTCCGGACCGAGGTCGTCCGGCGCCGGCTGCGCTTCGACGCCGACCCCGCTGTGTTCGTCGCGCAGCACGCGGGCGCCGAGCGCTCCCTGGCCGCGCGTTTGGCGGCGGCGCGCGCCGCGCTCGGAAGCGTGGCGCTGCCCGACCGCGAGCTCGTCCGGATCACCACGCTCTGCGCGCGGCTGCGCGTCGACGGCCTCCGCGCCGACCTCGCCTGCACCCGCGCGGCGCTGGCCCTCGCGGCGCTGGACGGCGCCGACGAAGTCCAAGACCACCATGTCGAACACGCCGCGACACTCGCGCTGACCCACCGCCTCCGCCGCGACCCCCTCGGCCCACCACCCTCGCCCCAGACCGTGTCGGACGCGCTGGGCGACCAGGACGACGAACCGGAGCCGCCGCCGAGCGACGGCGGGCCGCCGGGCGACGACGCGGGGCAGGGCGACGCCGCGGGGCAGCGCGACGGCGCGCGTGGCTCGGCCGGCGCCGACTCCGCGCCCGGCGACGGCGAGGGCGCGGCGACGGGGCAGCGCAACAGCGCGCGCGGCTCGGGCGGCACCGGCTCCGCGCCCCGCGACGCCATCCCGCCCGCCGCCGACGCCGACGCCCCCGCCCTCACCCTCGACCGCCGCCGCGGCGGCTCCGCGGCCGGCCGGCGCGCCCGGGCGCGGGGGACTGGCGTCGTCGGCGGCGCACGCCACGGTGACGACGACAG
>DATDMD010000120.1:0-39665 GCA_036518975.1 Baekduia sp. | reverse complement strand
GTCGCCGACGAGGCGCACCACCTCGGCGAGGAGCTCGCGTGGGGCGAGGGCTTCGCGCTCGCCTTCCGCAACGCGGCCCGCTGGCTGCTGCTGTCCGGGACGCCGTTCCGCTCCGACACCACGCCGATCCCGGGCGTGCGCTACGACGCCGAGGGCGTGGCCGTCGCCGACGTCGCCTACACCTACGCCGAGGCGGTCCGCGACGGCATCTGCCGCCCCGTCACGTTCATCCCCTACGACGGCACGCTCCAGTGGCGCTCGGGCGACGACGTGATCGAGGCCGGGTTCGACACCGTGCTCTCCTCCCGCGAGGCGTCGCGCCGCTACCGGACGGCGATCAACGCCGAGCTCGCCGACGGCCTGCCGCGCATCCTCGCCGCCGCCCACGCCAAGCTGCTGGAGGCGCGCGCGGCCGGCCACCGGGACGCGGGCGGGCTCGTCGTCGCCGCCGACTCCGACCACGCGCGCAAGATCGCCAAGCTGCTCAAGGACGTCTCGGGCAAGTCGCCGACGATCGTCCTGCACACCGAGGCCGGCGCCCACAAGCAGCTGCAGCGGTTCACCGACGCGCGCGACGAGTGGATCGTCGCGGTCAACATGGTGTCCGAGGGCGTCGACATCCCGCGCCTGCGCGTGGGCGTGTACGCGAGCGCCGCCAAGACGCCGCTGATCTTCCGCCAGGTCGTCGGCCGCTTCGTCCGGACGATCCCGGGCCGCCCCGCGGAGATGTCGTGGCTGTACCTGCCGGCCGACCCGGTCCTGCGCCGGCACGCGACCGACGTCGAGGGCGAGCTGCGCCACGTCCTGCGCCGGCGCGAGTCCGACGAGGAGCTGTTCGAGGAGCGCGAGCCGCGGCGCGAGACCGAGAAGTCGGAGGCCGCGGAGTTCGTCGCGCTGTCGGCCGACGTCGCGCCGACGTCGCAGATGTCCCTCTTCGGTGGCCCGAGCGTTGTGCAGCCCCATCAGCCCGCGCCGGTGATCCTGCCGGAGTTCACGCCCGCGGTGAGCGCGGAGACCGAAGCGGCGCACGGCGAGCCGACGTCGCGCCTGTCGGCCTTCGAGCGCCGGACGATCCTGCGCGAGAAGCGCCACCGCCTCGTCGGCGACCTCGGCCGCCGCGACCGCCGCCCGCACAAGGAGATCAACGCCTGGCTGAACCAGGCGGTCGGCGTCACGCGCGTGGAGGACGCGACGCTCGACCAGCTCGAGCAGTCCATCGACCTCCTCCTGGACGCCCTGGCCGGCAAGGCCGCCGCGCGCCGGTAGTAGCGTTCCCGGGCCATGAGCCCCACCGCCGCGCGTCCGACCACCGACGACCTTAAGACGCGCGCGGAGGAACTGCGCCGCCTGCACGCCGACCCGGCGATCCTCGTCCTCGTCAACGTCTGGGACGCCGCCAGCGCCCGGACCGTCGCCTCCGTCCCGGGCTGCCGCGCGATCGCGACGGCGTCGTGGGCGATCGCCGCCGCGCACGGGCTCGCCGACGGCGAGGCGATCGGGCGCGAGGGGATGCTCGACGCGGTCGCGACCGTCGCGGGCGCCGTCGCCCTGCCGGTCACCGCCGACCTGGAGGGCGGCTACGGCACGACGCCGGACGACGTCGGCGAGACGATCCGGCGCGCGCTGGCCGCCGGCGCGGTCGGCTGCAACCTCGAGGACGGCCTCCGCGACGGGGCCGAGCTGCGCGACGCCGAGGAGGCCGCCGAGCGCATCGCCGCGGCGCGGGCCGCGGCCGACGAGGCCGGCGTCCCGATCGTCATCAACGCGCGCACCGACGTCTACCTGCGCGGCGCGAACGACCCCGAGGCCGCGTTCCTGCGCGGGCAGGCCTACGCGCGCGCCGGCGCGGACTGCATCTTCGTCCCGGGCGTGATCGACCCGGCGACGATCAAGGAGCTCGTCGACGGCATCGACGCGCCGGTCAGCGTCCTGTCGCACCCGGGCGCGCCGTCGGTCAGCGAGCTGCAGGAGCTCGGCGTCGCCCGCGTGTCGTTCGGCCCGGGGCCGATGGGCGTGGCGCTCGCGGCGCTGGCCAAGACGGCGAGCGACCTGCTCGCCGGAGGCGCTCCGGCCGACGAGCTGGGTTACCGCCCGCCGGCCGAATAGCGCACTCTGGGTCTCGCGGAGGGTCCAGGTCCGCGTTCGCTTCGATCCCCATCGAAGTCCCATTCCTCGTGCCGGCGGGGCGCCTGAGCGCCCCGCCGGTGAGGGTGGGGAGGAACTGCACTTGCTCTCGTTGCGGAGGGGTGTTGATGAAGGTGCCGGCCGGTCCAAGGAACCGGCGCCTTCGGTGTCCGCTGGAGCGAATGATCCCGGCCGAACCTCTCCGTGACCTGAGCGGGGTCTAACGATTGACTAAGGAGGCGGTTGCCGGGTCGTTGCGCGCCGAGTGCCCCCGGTGGGACTCGAACCCACAACCTCAGCGCTTAAAAGGCGCGCGCTCTGCCAATTGAGCTACGAGGGCCCATCCAGCCTAGACTGGAAGCGCCTGCCCCCATGGTGTAGCGGTTAGCACACGAGCCTTTCACGCTCGAAGCAGGGGTTCGATTCCCCTTGGGGGTACTGATCGCTCAAGGAGTGTGACGCACCGGCAAGCGCGTCGAACGTCCGTTGAGGGCCGGCAGCCGGCCGCGCCGCATGGCAGAGTTCTCCGGCATGCCGCACCTGCCGCGGCGCCGCCCGTCCGCCGCGATGGTCGTCGCCTCCCTCGCCCTGTTCGCCGCCCTCGACGGCCCGGCCACCGCCGAGCGCCTGATCAGCGGGTCGTCGATCGAGCGGAACTCGATCACGACCACGCAGGTGCGCAACCGCTCGCTCGGGGTGCAGGACCTGTCGACGGCGGCGCTCAAGACGCTGAGGCAGACGCCGTCGAAGTCGGTCGGGAACGTGCAGCTGCGCGACGGGGCGGTCGGGACCAAGGCGCTGGCGGACAAGAGCGTCGACGCGACGAAGGTCGCGCCGGGCGCGGTCGGCAACTCGCAGCTGGCGGGCAAGTCGGTCGACGGCGGCAAGCTGGCCGACGGGGCCGTGGGCCCGGCGCAGCTGGGGACCGACGCGGTGACGTCGGCGAAGGTGGCCGATGGCTCGATCGGCTCGGCGGCGGTGGCGGACGGCGCGCTGCAGACGCGCGACCTCGGCGACTTCTACGGCGTGGTGTCGATCGACTTCGACCCGTTCGGCCCCAACTCGTGCCAGTTCGCCTCGATCACGCCGCAGCTCAGCGTGCCCGGGCAGAACAACGCGATCGCCGACGACGTCGTGTCGGTGTCCCCGACGACCACCGGCTGGCCGGACCCGATCATCGTGGTCGCCAACCCGGGCGCGGGGAACACGATCCGGATCGTCGCCTGCCGGATCGGCGGGGCCCAGGGCGATCCGGTCATCGATCCGGACCGCACGCAGTTCCAGTACGTGGCCTTCGACACGCCGTGATGCCTAGGACCGGATTCTGGGATGCGAGGGGTTCTGCCCAATTTGCGGCGTGAAGACGAACCGGTTTGCGCAGAACCGTTCATCTCCAGGTGCTTCGCTGCCGATACAGCCTTCGTGGATGCCGCCCTCGCACGGATGGGGAGGTCGGAGCGATGCTGATGCATCGCCAAGCGCCGCTTGCGGTCGGCGCCCTCGCCGCCTGCGCCGTGATCGCGACCGGCGCGGTGCTGCTGCGCGAGCAGATCCTGACCTTCGCGTCGTGGCCGGATGCGCGGGAGGCCCGGCAGGGCGCGGACGTGGCGATCCCGCATGCGCGGCCGTATCTGCCGCCGAGCGCAGTGGGGCTGTCGGGGGCGCAGGACGGGTGGCGGAGTGGTGGTTCGTCGTCTGCTTCAGGGCTTGCGTCGGGTGACGCGGGCGGGGGCGCGACGGCGTTCCGGATCGTCCTGCCCGCCGGCGCCTTGGGTCCCGGTCCCGGTCCCGGCGGTCCGGCTTTGGGCGCGCCGCGTCCCGGGGCGACCGCCCCGACGCCGGGCGGTCCGGGCGCGCACGGGCACGGCCCCGCGGTCTCGGTCACCGGCCCGACGTCGAGCAGCGACGGCGGCGCCTCGGCGCCCGACGCCGGCGTCCTCTCGAACTACGGCGCGCCCAGCGCGCCGGTCGCCGGCGACGCCGCGCCGACCACCGGCTCGACCCCGCAGCCGACCAGCAAGCCCAACGTCTTCACGCCCGTGAGCGGCACGGCGCGGACGACCACCGCGCAGCCGCAGGCCGCGAGCGCCGCGCCGCAGGGCGACAAGTCGCCGCCGACGTCGGCGGCCGACAACGCGCCGCCGCCGCCGGACCCCACCGGGACCAAGCCCCCGTCGAGCGACGCGGCCGCGCCGAGCCCGCCAAGCGACCCCGCCCCGCCGCCGGGCGACGCGTCGCCCACGCCTCCGGCCGACCAGCAGCAGCCAACGCCCGCGCCGGCCGAGCCCGCACCGCCCGCCGATCCGGCGCCGAGCGACCCGGCACCGCCCGCCGACGGCGGCGGGGACACGCCCGCGCCCGCGCCGGCGCCCGCGGATCCGACGCCGCCCGCCGACGACAGCACGCCCGGCGAGGGCGTCGCGCCGGACCAGCAGCCGCAGCCGCCGGCCGATCCCGGCGTCTGAGAAGCGGCTCCGGGTCGGGCTCTAGAAGTCCGGGCGGTGGAAGCGCGGCTCGGCGTCCTCGACCGGCGTCGAGTAGTGCCCGCGCAGCGTCTCGGTCTCGTCGGCGCCGAGCAGCACGTCGGCCTCGGCCTCAGGCGCGGTCCGCACCTGATGACGCGAGCAGGCGATCCGCAGGTAGCCGCTCCACCACTGCGCGCCGCGCAGGGGCACCAGCCGCGTCCGCGCTCCGAACGTCCCGCAATGCACCGTGCCCCAGGCCTCGCCATCGGGATCGATGTGGATCCCGTCGAGCCGTCCGACGAGCCCGAAGGTCCCGTCGAGGACGAACACATCTCGCTTGGCCTGGCGCTGGTCGAGCATCGTGACCCGCAGTACCCCGGGCCGCCGAGGTTGACACACACTCGCCAGCACGCCGACAACCACCGGAGAAGTAGCCTGTGACGACCCGGGCGGTTAGCTCAGTTGGCCAGAGCACTCGCCTTACAAGCGAGGGGTCCTCGGTTCAAGTCCGAGACCGCCCACTGCCCGCGACGCAGGCGACGAGGAAGGAGCGTCCAGCGCCGTGGACGAGGAACGTCTTGACACGGCTCACGAGGCCTGGGACCGCTCGTGGGGCGATGCGCGGCAGCGAGCCCAGTGGGCCCAGGCCGACCCTTTCGTGACCGGCTCCATCCCGGCGCTGCGCGCTCGGGGCGGCACGCGCGTCCTGGATGTGGGACGAGGGATCGGACGCCATGCCATCGCCTACGCCCGGGCCGGCTTCGACGTCACGATGACTCACGTTGCTCTCCAAGCACAACGCCTCCTACGGCCAGGGCCGGGAGGTTCGGGCGGACACGTTCGTCGACGAGACGAGCGGCGGCGACAAGGCGCACCACCACGTCGACCGACTCCGTGCCCACCGGCAACACCATCAGGTTGAGCGGGGACCATCGCGCGGTGACGCTGAGGGAAGATGTCCAAATGGACTTCTCCCAAGCGCTTGCGGCGATCCAGGGATGGATCGGGATCGCCGTCTCGGTCTCGTGCGTCGCGGACGGGATCGAGTACGTGCGCGCGACGGGGGTGATCGACACGCCGGAGCAGCTGGGCGCCGACGAGGGCGAGTACTGGATCTTCCCGCTGGTCGGCAACGTGGGAGCGTTCTCGCTGTCGCAGGGCGCGTTTCGCAACGCGACGTGGAGCGACGACGGCATCCGCCTGCGCATCGAGCAGACCGCCGCGACGATCGAGATCGAGCAGGCCTGACAACTCCCTGTTTGCGGTCGCGCCGCCGCGGAGACGCTGATTCCCATGACCGTCAGCATCCCCTCGGGGCGGCTGGCGACAGTTGAGGACTCGCGGCCGAACGACTCGGGCGGCCAACGGGACGCACAGATGCTGCGCCGGTATGCCCGAACACGCGATCCCATGCTCAAAGCGCTCCTCGTCGAGCGCTACCTCCCGCTCGCCCGCTACGCCGCGTCCCAGTACCGGAGGGGCACCGAGCCGTTCGACGACCTCATGCAGGTCGCGAGCGTCGGCCTGCTCAAGGCCATTGATCGCTTCGATCCGGTGCGCGGTGCGGCCTTCAGCTCATACGCGCTGCCGACGATGTCCGGCGAGCTGCGCCGGCACTTCCGCGACCGCAGCTGGGCCGTCCGGCCGCCGCGCGACCTGCAGGAGAACGCCCTGGCGGTCGAGAAGGCAGCCGGCGCGCTGGAGCGCGAGCTGGGCCGCTCGCCGACCGTCGACGAGCTCGCCGCGCGCTCCGGCCTGGACGTCGAGGAGGTCCTGGAGGCGCGCGAGGCGCTGAACGCGAGGCTCGCGACGTCGTTCTCGACGCCCGTGCGCGGGCGCGACGACGACGAGCTGGACCTGGGCTCGCGGCTGGGCGTCGACGACGGCGGGTTCGAGGCGGCCGAGCACCGTGCGACGCTCGCGGAGCTGTCCCGCGCGCTGACCGCCCGCGAGCGCGAGATCGTGCGCCTGCGCTTCGAGGAGGACCTGACCCAGGCCGAGATCGGGCAGCGCGTCGGCCTGAGCCAGATGCACGTCTCGCGCGTGCTGCGCGCGTCGATCGCCAAGCTGCGCGCCGCCGCTTAGGCCGCCGCCGTCGCAACCGTCGCCCGCCGCGCGACGAGCACGGCGAACCGGTGGTCCTTGAACAGGCAGTCCGCGGCGTCGAAGCCGGCCTCGCGCAGCCAGCGCAGCTGGGACTCGACGTCGGCGCACCGGTCGTGGCGCATGCGCTCCTGCGCGCCGGCCCACTCGGCGTCGTCGCTCCCGGCGGCGCGAGCCGCGGCCTCGTGCCAGGCGCGATAGCGCCGGTCGAAGCACGGGTGCGGACCGGCGACCTGCTCGGCGTTGACGAAGACGCCGCCCGGCGGGAGCGCCGCGACGACCCGCGCGAACAGCGCGCGCTTGCCGTCGTCGTCGAGGTGGTGGATCGCCAGGGCCGAGACGACCGCGTCGAACGGCCCCTCGGGCAGCGGGTCGGCGAGGTCGGCGACGACCAGCTGCGCCCGCTCGCCCAAAACGGCGCGGGCCTGCTCCAGCATCGCCGGCGCGCCGTCGACCAGGACGAGCTCGGCCTCCGGGTAGGCGGCCGCGACGCGCGCGGCGAGCATCCCGGTCCCGGCGCCGAGGTCGAGCACGCGCCGCGGCGGCGCGGGGAGCATCTCCAGCGCGTCGACGGCGGTGCCGTAGAACGCGTCGAACGGCGGGATCAGCCGCCGGCGCGGCGCCTCGTAGGCGGCCGCGTGCGCGTCGAAGGTGGCGGGGGCGCTCTCGGTGCTGTTGCTCATGACATACAAATGTACGTGATGACGTACAGGCTGTCCAGCCGCGGCGCGCGTCAGGATGCTCACACGATGCTCGCCGCCCTCGCTACGACGGCCGCGCTCGCGCTGCCGACCCACGGCGCCGCGCCGGCATGGCAGCCCGGCGTCCTCTCGGCAGAGCGCTTCGCGCGCGCACGCCGCGGCCAGGTCTCCTTCGCGGTCCGGACCGAGTGCGGCGCGTGGGGCCGGCGCCAGGACCGGACGGTCCCCAGCGCGTCGGTCATCAAGGCCATGTTGTTGGTCGCCTACCTCCAGCGCGGCTCCGTCCGCGACGCGCCGCTGTCGGCCGGCCAGCGCGCGCTGCTGTCGCCGATGATCCGCCGGTCGGACAACGCCGCCGCCACGCGCGTGCTGGCGCTCGTCGGCGGCGCGCCACGCCTGCAGCGCGACGCCGAGCGCTGGGGCATGAAGCGCTTCACGGCCGTCGAGCACCCGTGGGGCCGGAGCCGCATCAGCGCGCGCGACCAGGCTCGCTTCTTCCTGCACCTCGACCGCCGGCTGCCGCCGCGCCACCGCCAATACGGGCTGACGCTCCTGCGCACGATCGTGCCCGGCCAGCGCTGGGGCGTCGCGCGCGTGGCGCCGCGCGGCTGGACGCTGCACTTCAAGGGCGGCTGGGGCTCGGGCAGCGGCGCCGTCGACCACCAGGTCGCGCTGCTCACCCGCGGCGACCAGCGCGTCGCGCTCGCGATCCTGACGACCGCGCAGGGCAGCAACGCCTACGGCCAGCGCACGCTCCAGGGCGTCGCGGCCCGCCTCACGCGCGGGCTCGCGCACGCCACGCGCGTGTGCTGAACGTCAGCCCGTCGTGGTCGTCGGAGTCGGCGTCGTCGACGTCGTCGTCTTCGGCTTCGGCACGAGCCCCTGCTTCTGCAGCTCCGCCTCGGCCTTCGCGAGCTTCTGCGACCCGGACCCGCTGAGCAGCGACTGCAGCGCGGCGGCCAGCGTCTTGCTGTCGTTCTTGCGCGCCGCGTCGGCGGCCTTGCTCAGCTGGCCGGCGATCTCGTGCAACCCCTCGACGAGCTCCTCGTGCGCGGCCTTCGCCGCGGGCGGCGGCGTGATCTTCGCGAAGTTGTCGGCCGACTGCTGGACGGCGGCCGCGCCCTTCTCCAGCCGGCCGGCGATCTGCGCCGACGACGTGGTGGATCCCGTCTGGTCGGAGATGTCGCCGAACGTCTTCTGCAGCGTCGCGCCCGTCTGCGCCAGCTCGCGCATGTAGGCCGCGTTGGCTTTGGAGTTGGTGGTGGTCTTGCTGCCGCCGTCGTCTCCACCGCAGCCCGCGGTGACGGCGACCGCGCAGGCCAGGACCAGCGACAGCAGGATGCGGCGCATGGCGTCGATCCTCCCAGGTTCGCCGCCGCCGCGTACCCTCCAGAGCGATGCCCCTGGATCCCACGCACACCGCGCTCGGCACCTGGTCGGGCGGCCGCTTCATGCATTTCGGCCAGCCGCTGGACGACGAGCGCTACCTCGCGCTCATCCGCCCCGACGAGCGCGTGCGCACCGTCCTGACCGCCGACGTCTACGGCGAGGGCGAGGCCGACACGCTGCTCGGCCGCGCGCTCGACGGCCTGGACCGCGACAGCTACTGCCTCGTCGGCGCGGTCGGCCACGACTTCTACGACGGCGAGCGCGAAGGGCCCAAGGGCTTCCCGCGCTTCACCGATCCGCGCCTGCGCCCCGAGGCCGAGTACGGGTCCTACCTGCGCACCGCGACGGAGCGCTCGCTGCGGCGGATCGGCGCCGACGCGTTCGACCTCCTGCTCCTGCACAACCCGGACCGCACCGGCTACACGAGCCCCGCGGTCTGGGAGGGGATGGCCGCGCTGCGCGACGCGGGCCTCACCCGCCTGATCGGCGTCGCGCCCGGGCCGGCCAACGGCTTCACGCTCGACGTGATCGACTGCTTCGAGCGCTTCGGGTCGGAGATCGACTGGGCGATGCTGATCCTCAACCCGTTCGAGCCGTGGCCCGGCGAGCTGGCGCTGCCGGCGGCCGTCGCCCACGACGTCCGGGTGATCACGCGCGTCGTCGACTACGGCGGGTTGTTCCACGACGACCTGCGTCCGGGGCTGCCGATGGCCGACTTCGACCACCGCAAGTTCCGGCCGGCGGGCTGGGTCGAGCGCGGCGTCGAGCGGCTCGACCGGCTGCGCCCGATCGCCGAGCGCCACGGCCTGACGCTGCTCCAGCTCGCCGCGCAGTGGAACCTCGCGCACCCGGCCGTCGCCTCCGTCGTCCCGACGCTCATCCAGGAGTCGTGGGACGGCGCCAAGCCGGTCGAGGACCAGCGCGCCGAGCTGGCGACGACGCCCGCCGGCGTGGTCCTGACCAGCGCCGAGGTCGCGGAGATCCGCGCGCTCGGCGACAACACGCGCTGCATGGCGCTCAAGGGCGGCGTCCCGGACCACGAGGGCGCGGCCCGCGCCGACCGCTGGCCGCTGGACGCCGACCTCGAGGCGATCGGCGCGCGCTGGGACATCGCGCCCGAAGGCCTACAACTCGCCTAGCGCTAGCCGAAGAACACCTCGGCGTCCGCGAAGAACTTGTCGTCCAAGGTCTTCGGGTCGCCGAGCGCCTCGGAGATCGGGGCCGTCACGATGTCGGTCCCGCGCAGCGCCACCATGGTGCTGAACCGCTCAGCGGTCACGGCCTCCGCGGCGGCCACGCCGAAGCGCGTCGCCAGCACGCGGTCGAACGCGGTCGGCGTGCCGCCGCGCTGGACGTGGCCGAGGATCGTCACGCGCGACTCGTAGCCGGTGCGCTCCTCGATCTCGCTCTCAAGGACCACGGCGATGCCGCCGAGGCGCTCGTGGCCGAAGGCGTCCAACTTGCCCGCCTCGCCCATCGTCGCCAGCGTGCCCGCGCGCGGCGTCGCGCCCTCGGAGACGACGACGATCGAGAACGTCCGCCCGTTGGCGTGCCGGCGCCGGAGGTGGTTGCAGACGTCCTCGATGTCGAACGGCCGCTCGGGCACGAGGATGACGTCGCCGCCGCCGGCCATCCCGGAGTGCGCCGCGATGAACCCGGCATGGCGGCCCATGACCTCCAGGATCATCACGCGGTTGTGCGACTCGGCGGTCGTGTGCAGCCGGTCGATCGCGTCGCTCGCGATCTGCACGGCCGTCTGGAAGCCGAAGGTGTAGTCGGTGCCCTTGAGGTCGTTGTCGATGGTCTTGGGCACGCCGACGACCGGGATCCCCTCCGCGGCCAGCCGCGCCGCGACGCCGAGCGTGTCCTCGCCGCCGATCGGGACGAGCACGTCGACGCCGAAGTGGTCCATGCCGGCGCGGACGCCCGCGACGCCCGGCCCGCCCTCCTTGAAGGGGTTGGTCCGCGACGACCCCAGGATGGTCCCGCCCCTCGGCAGGATGCCCTTGGTCCGCTCGACCGTCAGCTCCTCGCCCTCGCCCTTCAGGACGCCCGCCCAGCCGTACGCGTAGCCGAACAGGGTGTGGCCGTCCGCGACGCCCTTGCGGACGACCGCGCGGATGACCGCGTTGAGACCGGGGCAGTCGCCGCCCCCCGTGAGCACGCCGATCCTCGCCATGGCGAGGATGCTAAGCGGTCCGTCCAGCCCCCATGTGGGCTATTCGCAGCGCGTCGTCGATCGGCACCGGGCGCCCGAGGTGGAAGCCCTGCGCGTAGTCGACGCCGAGCTCGCGCACGGCGTCCAGCGTGTCGGAGTCGCCGACGAACTCCGCCAGCGACGACGTCCCGAGGCCGCGGGCGATCGCCACGACCGCCTCGACCACCAGCCGGTCGGTCGCGTTCTCGCGCAGCCCGCGGACGAACTCGCCGTCGATCTTCAGCAGGTCGAAGCACAGGTGCTTCAGGTACGCGAACGACGCGAAGCCGGCGCCGAAGTCGTCCAGCGCGAGCAGGCAGCCGAGGCGGCGCAGCGTCTCGCCCAGCGCGCGGGCGCGCTCGAGATTGACGATCGCCGCGGTCTCGGTGATCTCCACGATGAGCCGGCCGGACGGGACGGGGGTCCGGACCAGCAGGCCCTCGAGCCAGCCGGCGAAGTCGGCGTCGCCCATCGTGCGGCCCGAGAGGTTGACGCTCAGCGTGACCGGCGTCCCGCGCTCGTCCTCGCGGCGGACCAGCGCGACGGCGCGCTCGATGACCCAGCGGTCGATCGCCTGGATGAGGTCGAAGCGCTCGGCGATCGGCAGGAACGTCGCGGGCGGGATCAGCTCGTCGCCGTCCGAGCGCATGCGGATCAGCAGCTCGAAGGCCGGGATCGGCGCGCCGTCGTCGGTCGTCGCGTCGCCGAGCGCGACGATCGGCTGGGCGTGCAGCTCGAAGCGGTCCTCGACGAGCGCGCCGCGGATCCGCTCCAGCCACGACAGCCGGGAGACGTGGCGGCCGGGGCCGGCCTCGGTGCGGTCGGAGCGCGCGGCGCGGTTGCGGCCGCCCTCCTTGGCGTCGTACATCGCGATGTCGGCCTCGACGAGCAGCTCCTCGGCGCTCAGGCCGTCGCCGCCGTCGAACGCCGCGACGCCGATCGACGCGGTGACGCGCGCCTGGCGCGACGCGTCCGCGACGGCGCCGTCGCGCGCGACCGCGAGCAGCAGCTTCTCGGAGACGCCGGCCGCCTCGTCCTCGGTCGCCTCCGGCAGGATCACGCCGAACTCGTCGCCGCCGAGGCGGGCGATCACGTCGGTCTCCCGCAGCTCGGCGCGCAGCGTGCCGGCCAGGCGGGCGATCAGCTCGTCGCCGACCGGATGGCCGAGCGTGTCGTTGACGTACTTGAAGCCGTCGAGGTCCAGGACGAGCAGCGCGCCCGGACGGCGGTAGCGCTCGGCGCTCGCGAGGACGCGGTCGAGCTCCTCCTCGAAGCGCCGGCGGTTGAACAGTCCGGTGAGCGCGTCGTGGTCGGCAAGGTATTGGAGTTGCCCCTCGAAGCGCTTGCGCTCGGTGATGTCGACGATCTGCGCGATGCCGAACGCGGGCCGGCCGTCGTCGCCGTTGACGGCCGCGACGGTCACGAGCGTCCACACGGCGTGGCCCTCGGAGTGGAGCATCCGGCACTCGGTGCTCACGCGCTCGACCCGACCGGTGAGCAGCGCTCGCAGGTGAGAACGGCCGCCCGCGACGTCGTCGGGGTGGATGATCCGGCTGATCCGGCTGCCGAGCAGCGTGTTGCGCTCGTAGCCGAGCAGCTCCGCGAGCGCGGGGTTGACCGTGATCCACTGGCCGGGGTCCGACCCGCGGAGGTTCAGGACGCAGACGCCGATCGGCGCGTGCTCGAACGCGGTCCGGAAGCGGGCCTCGGCCTCGCGGCGGCTGGCCTCCAGGCGGTGGCGCTCGGTGACGTCCTGGGTGGTGCCCCAGATGCGCGTGATCTCGCCGTCCACGCGCTCGGCCGGCGCGCCGCGTCCGTGCAGGATGCGCTCGACGCCGTCGGGGCGGACCAGGCGGTAGGTGATGTCGAACGGCTCGCCGTCGGTCGCGGCGCGGGCGAGGGCCTCGCGGAGCGCCGGGCGGTCGTCGGGGTGGATGAGGCGGTCGTGGGCCTTGAGGTGGCCGCCCTCGTCGGGCCTGACGCCCAGGATCCGGTACAGGCCGGGGCTCCACCACGTCTCGAGCGCGGCGACGTCGGAGGCCCAACTGCCCATGTCGGCCATCGCCTGCGCCTCTTCGAGCAGCTGCTGCTGGCGGCGCGCGTGCTCCTCGGTCTCGCGCAGGCGCAGCTCGTCCTGCTTGCGGGAGGTGACGTCGCGGGTGGTGGTGACGGCCTCGACGAACGCGCCGTCGTCGTCGAGGATCGGCGAGACGGTGGACTCGAGCCACATCTCGCGGCCGTCGCGGGCGTTGGTGATGCGGAAGTCGACGACGCTGCGGTGGCCGGCGCGCGCCTGCTCGTGCGCCTCGCGGAGCGCGGCGGCGTCGTCCGGGTGGCAGACGTCGGCGGCCCAGAAGCCGACGAGGTGCTCGGCCTTGAAGCCGAGCAGCGCCTCGGCGCCGCCGGCGGCGTGGACGATCCGGCCGTCGGGGCCGTGGCGCGCGATGAGGTCGCCGGCGTGCGTGGCGAGCAGGGCGAGGTCCTGCTCGCGCTCGGCGAGCGCCTCCTGGGCCTCGACGAACGCGGTGACGTCCGTGAAGGAGAGGACGGCGCCGTAGGGCGTCGCGTCGCCGTCGGCGAAGAGCGGGACCGCGTTGGCGCGCAGGTGCTGGCGGACGCCGTCGCCGAGGTCCAGGACGATCGCGACGTCGCGGACCGGCTCGCCGCTGGCGATCGCGCGCGTGCCGGGCTGGTCGGCGACGGCCATCGGCGTGCCGTCGGGATGGCGGGGGAGGAACGAGGCGTCGTCCGGGCCGCGGCCGGCGAGGCCGTCGCGCTGGTCTGGGCCGCGGACGCCCGCGATCAGGCGCGCGGCGCGGTTCGAGGCGCGGACGGTCGCGGCGGCGTCGAGCACCGCGAGGCCCTCGGTCGTCGCGTCGGCGGCGGGGCCGAGGAGGCGCGACCAGTCGGCGTCGGTCGTGGGGGCGTGGCGGAGGGACATCGGGCCTTCCATTGGAAGGTCGGCGCGGCGTTGGCAGGACTTGAGGCGCAACAGGTGCGTAACTTCCGCGCGCGGACCTCGTTCGAGCGGCACATGAACGCGATGACGAGAGGCTTCCAACCGATGAGAAGGCTGTTGCGATCCCGCGGGCCGGCGGCGTTCGCGGCCGCCGCGGGGCTGGCGGTGGCGGTGGCGGCCGGCGGTGCCGTCCTGCCGGCGGGGGCGTCGGCCAACGTGCAGGTGGGGTCGTCCGGCTGGCTGTGGGGCAACCCGCTCCCGCAGGGCAACACGCTGCGGCAGATGGCGTTCGCCGGGCCGACGGGCTACGCGGTCGGCGACTTCGGCACGCTGCTGAAGACGACCGACGGCGGCGCGACGTGGTCCGGGCTGCAGGCCGGCACGTTCTCGAACCTGACCGAGCTGCAGGTGCTCGACGCCAACACGCTGGTGGCCGGCGGCGGGTGCGTCGCGCGGCGGTCGACGGACGGCGGCCAGACGTTCACGCGCATCGCGTTCACCAACGTGGAGTCCAACTGCCCGGACGACGCGAACGTGGCGGCGCTGGCGTTCCTGAACGCGAACACGGGCTTCGTGTTCGAGAAGGGCGGCCAGGTCTTCCAGACCGACGACGGCGGGACGTTCTTCGCCGCGAAGATCGCGGTGCCGGAGACCAAGGCGGTCGGCGGGCCGGCCGTCCCGACGGACGCGCGGTTCCTGTCGGCGACGAACGGGTTCGTCGCGACGTCGACCGGCTCGATCTACCAGACGACCGACGGCGGCAACTCGTGGAAGGCCGTGAGCCAGACCGGCCGCGCGGTGCAGGGGCTGACGTTCACGAGCGGCAAGGTCGGCTACGCGGTCGGCAGCGGCAACCTGTTCATGAAGACCGACGACGGCGGCGCCACGTGGAACGCCGTGAGCGACGCGGCGCCGAGCGCTCAGGACCTGACGGGCGTTCAGTGCGCGAGCGACGACGTGTGCGTCGTGACGACCGCGTCGGGCAAGCTGGTGGGGATCACGCAGGACGGCGGGAAGACGTGGCAGTGGCCGGCGCCGTCGACCGATCCGCTGTACGCGGCGGGCTTCGCCTCGACCGCGCGGCTGGTCGCGGGCGGGCAGCAGGGGTCGACGACCGCGTCCGACGACGCGGGGGCGAACTTCAGCCCGATCGGCGGCCGGCTGCTCGGGCAGTTCACGCGCGTGCGCGCGGGGCGGGTGACCGGGTCGGCGTACGCGCCGGGGCCGGACGGGACGCTCGGGCGGACGACGGACAGCGGGCACACGTGGACGCGCGGGAACGTCGCAACGTCCGAGGACGTGCTCGACGTGTCGTTCCCGACGGTGGACGAGGGCTACGCGCTGGACGTCGCCGGCGGGGTGTTCCACACGCGTGACGGCGGCGGGCACTGGGCGACGCTCGACACGGGCTCGACCGCGCGGGCGAACGCGGTGTACGCGCCGTCGGGGTCCGTTGTGATGGTCATCGGGCCGACGGGCATCCGGCGGTCGGTGGACAGCGGCGGGTCGTTCGAGACGGTGCGCGGTTCTGCGGTCGCGCGGGCTGGGCTGGACGAGGTCGACCGCGCGGGCAGCGCGATCGTGGCCTACGGCGTGCAGGACGTGGTCAAGTCGGTGGACAACGGGAAGACGTGGTCGACCGTGCGCAAGCCGGGCAAGTACGTGCGGCAGCGCGGGCACGGGAAGGCGCTGGTGAACCGGCTGGCGATCCGCAACGTCGACTTCGTCGATGCGACGCACGGGTTCCTGCTGGACGGGTCCGGGCGGCTGTGGCGGACGGCGAACGGCGGGCGCAGCTGGACCGAGCTGCCGGGGACGGGGACCGGGACGGCGCGGGGGATGTCGTTCTCGAGCGCCTTGAAGGGGTACCTCGTCATCTCGTCGTTCGGCGACGTGCGCCAGCCCACCGGGTTCCTGCTGCGCACCGATGACGGCGGCGCGACGTGGCATCCCCAGTTCGTGGTCAGCGATCCGATCGCCGACAGCGGGATCGCGGCCGGCGGCGGGACCGACTACCTGCTCGGCGGGCAGCAGGCGCTGCTGTACTCGACGACCGGTGGGGATGCCGGAGCGGCGAGCGATCTGACGGCAACCGCTCCGAAGACGCGGTACGCGAAGCCGACGCACATCACCGTGACGGGGCGGCTGAAGCCGGCGTCCGGGAACGAGCGGATCACGGTGTCCTACCGGGCGCCGGGGTCGACGCGGTGGCGGTCGCAGACGGTGACGGCGAGCGCGAACGGGACGTACACGTCGAGCTGGAACCTGGCGAAGGGGGACAACCTGTTCGTCGCGCAGTGGCAGGGGAACTTTCGGGCCCATGGGGATGGGTCGAAGGTCCTGGTGGTGCGCGTGGGGAAGGCGCGCGGGAAGTAGTAGCGAGGCGGTTCGGGCGGGTCGCCTAGGCGGCGATGGGCTCGGTGAGCCCGTCGCCGCCTAGGCCCGCGGCGGGGCGCTGGGCGGCGTGGACGGTGACCGGCAGCCCGTCGCGGGGGCCGATCGTCGGCATCTGGCGGACGGTCAGCGTGTAGGCCGGGTCGACCGTCAGGCGGAAGCGGCTGAGGATCTTCGAGGCGATGACGTGGATCTCGGCCTGGCCGAAGCGCATCCCGATGCAGGTCCGGGAGCCGCCGCCGAAGGGGACGTAGGCGCCCTTCGGGATGTTGGGGCGGTTGGTCGCGTTGAAGCGCTCCGGCTTGAAGGCGAAGGGGTCGTCCCAGACGTCGGGCAGGTGGTGCGAGACCCAGGACGAGTACTCGACGGGGACGCGGGCCGGGATGTGGACGCCGGCGATCGTGTCGTCGGCGATGGCGCGGCGCGGTCCGATCCACGCGGGCGGGTAGAGGCGCAGGGTCTCGTCGAGGGCGGTGGAGAGCTCGAAGTCCGGCTGTTCTGCCAGGTCGGGGTGGCGCGAGAGCTCGTAGAACAGGAACGCGACGGTCGAGGTCGTCGTGTCGTGGCCGGCGAAGAGGAGCGTCATGACCTCGTCGCGGATGTTGCGGTCGGTGAGGACGAGCGTGCCGTCCTCGTCCTGCGCGGTCGCGAGGAGGAGGCCGAGGAGGTCGTCGCCGAGGTCGTTCGCGTCGCGCCGGCGGTTGATCTCGGTGTAGATGACGGAGTCCAGGCGCCGCGCCGCGGCGCGCATCGCGTTCCACGGCGAGCCGGGCCCGCGCATGATCTGGAAGATGTAGTCCTTGGACCAGAAGGAGAGCGCCTGCTCGAACTCGTGGGCCGGGTCGATGCCGTGGCGCTGGCGCGTGACGTCGGGGTCGAGGCCGAACAGCGCGCGCATCGCGATGCGCAGGGCGAGCTCGCGGGTCCAGTGGTAGAGGTCCAGGCGTGAGCCGTCTTCCCATTGGTCGAGGGCCTTGTCCACCTCGTCGTTCATGAGCGTGACCGACTTGGCGATGCGCTCCTTGTGGAACATGGGGAGCATCGCCTTCCGCGACAGGCGGTGATACGCGCCGTCGATGGCGAGCATGCCGTCGCCGAGGAGCGGCATCAGATCGCCGTAGTGCCCGGTCCGCCACTCGTAGTTGGAGGCGTTGGAGACCAGCAGGTGGTGATTGGCCTCGGGCCCGAGGACGAAGACGATGTTCTGGTGGAACACGCGCTGCGTGAAGACGGGGCCGTACTTGTTGTAGGCATCGAGCAGCAGCGTCAACGGATCCCGCGTGAACCCCATCGTCCGCGGCATGCTGAAGTTCGTGTCACCAGGCGGGAACGGCGTACGCGCGGCCCTCTCGATCCGGTAGTCACCGAGCATCCGCCGGAGCGGATTGGTACTTGTCGGCGGCGCCGGAGCTACGACCCTCGTCCCCATGGGATGGAACCGTACCGATTGCCTGGCCGACCAGCCAGTTTTGGGGGGCGGGGCGTGGGGCGCCCGTCGGTTCACGCGCACATCGAGGTCATGGGCGGGGCAGCTGCGGCGGTCGCGCATGTTCCTCGCCGCGACGCAATCGCCTCCGCACCGATTGCGTCAGCGCCCCTGGCATCGCAGCCGCTCAGCGGTCTCCGCGCGCGGTTGGAGACTGCCACACGCGATCCCCGACTCGCGGCGCCGCGACCGCTCCACGCGGCGGCGAACGCCACACGACAAACCCGACGAAACTGGTGCCATAATGGTCGTCCCGATCGACTCGGGGGCGTAGCTCAGTTGGTTAGAGCGCCGGCCTGTCACGCCGGAGGTCGCGGGTTCGAGTCCCGTCGCTCCCGCCTTTACACCCCGCTGCCGATCAGGCTGCGGGGTGTTCTTCGTTTCAGGGCCGCTGAGGAGGCCAGCGAACGCGGCGGTCGGCTTCACGGCGACGATCCGCTGGCCGTCGACCCAGACGCGCTCGAAGAGTTGGCGTAGAAGGTCGCGCAGTGGTTCGGGCCGAGTCTCCTGCTCCCAGAAGCGTCCGAAGCCCTCGAGCACGGCACGGGCGCCGTCGAGGTCGGGCGTCGCGCCTGGGGCGAGGCCGTCGAGTTCGGCGTCGATCGCCTCGCGCTTCGACAGGTGGTCACCGGTCAGATCATCGAGCCTCTGGTGGCCTTTCGGCCCGACCGCTCTGCGGTGGTGGTCTCAGTGCAAGGAGCGTCCCACGCGGCGCAACCGGATTCGCACATGCCGGCAGCGGGTCAACCGTGCCGAGGCGGAGGCCACGGCGTGGCGTTGATCAGGCGATGGCCTGGCTCAAGGACATCCCGGGCGGGGCGTTCTCCCAGTTCGTGAGTCTCAAAGATGACGGCACGCGTCAGCCGACGGGGAACTCAGCCGCGCAACGCTAGTTCGAGCTGAAGGCCCGGTGCATCTCGCCTGAGAGTTGGCGAACCTCTTCGCGTGCATCCGTCAAGTTGAAGTGGTCGAAGAGGAGAGAGAGCGTCTGGAGGTAGCACCAGAACGCCGTCAATAGCGATCGTCTGATGTACGTGCTCGATGGGAAGGCATCGAAGCCGAGTCCGGCTACGTTGATGTTGGCGCTTCCCATCAGCCCCTGGGCCGTTGCGTGCAGCACTTGGTTGGCGTTCCACAGGGAGATGCGCGCATGGGTCAGGAGCTGCTGGCCGTCGTCGTCCCACAGGCCGAGGATGTCCTGGACCATCTGCCATACGTTGAGGCCCGTCCACGGCTTCTCGCCGCGCTTGCCGAACAGCTTGTCGAGTTCGGCGCGATCGTCTGCATCGATCGGCGAGAGCGGGCTGGGTTCCTGCCAACCCTCCGACTCGAGCTTGCTACCCCAGATCATTTCCGTGTGACGTCCGTGCCTCTCAAAGCGATCCCACGCGGTCTCCGGCTCGAGCGTCGCCCAGTGAGCGATGACCGTCCCCTCGAAGAGCGAGCGCGTGAGCATCATCGCTTGTGTCCCATAGCCTCCGAGCACGAGGCAGAGCACGCCGAGGTAGGTCTTCGTGGCGCGTGCGCTCTCCGCAGCGATCAAGACGTCGATAGTCCCTACCTCTATGCCTCGCCCGTGCCAGCCGCCAGGTTCCACTGCGCGGACGCCGACATCGCGAAGCCGTTCACATAACACAAGCTCACTTCCGAAATGAGCGCGCACGTCGCGCGCAATCCGTGCCCGATCGGCGTCGCTGCGGATATCCGGGACGCCTGGTTCGTCTGGGTCGTGCTCGGTCATCGCAGGATCATCGCGTGTCACGCTGGGCGCGTATCGGTCTCTGAGCGGATCTCGACCAGGGCTTAACTAGTTGGGCTGCTGGGCCACCGTGCGGGACGACTCTGGCCGTCGCGAGTCTCCAAGCCGGAACCGGATCGCCTGGTCGTCGCCGGGGACGGACGTCCAGTCGGTCATGCTGGTGGCGAGCGGTCCGAGCGCGGCATGGACCTTGTCGGCCGCCTCGTTCGCTTCGGTTGCTTCGACGGCCAGGCGGTGCCGCGACAGTCCCGCCCGGATGCCGGCCGGTCCCGGCACGGAGGAGCTCGACATGTAGCTGATGTCTGTCTCGGCGAGCCGAGAGTGATCGTCACTCGTCAGCGGACCAAGGAAGGTGACGGTCCAGACCCAGGGCTGCGGCCGGCCATCGACATACGTCCCCACGATCCGAGTCCACTCACCGGCCGGCTCAACTACGACGGACTTGACGTGGACGGTCGAGCCAGGCTGACCGGTGCTGATCTGCTGGGCCCGGCCCTTGGCTTCGACCTCGTCGGTCAGGGCGTAGTCGGTCACGTTGGTGACCTCCTCGCCGTTCGAGTAGATGCGATACGTAGGAGTGCTCACTGACCAAGCCGACGCCGAGTGTCGAGCCGCTTGATGTGTTGCGTCAGAAGCTCGTCACGCCTGAGCGCCGCGCGGTCGCGCGCACGAGTCCCGGCGGTCGACGATCCACGAGAGCCGAGCGTTGACCGAATCAGGCGGCACACTGATAGGTAATGCGACTGGCCCTGTTTGACACCTTCGTCCGCACCAACGCCCGCCCGAACGATGACGAGTCCAGCTTCGAGTTCCTCAATCGTGCGGCCGGCCCGTTTTGGGAGCGGGTCCGCCAGCTCGCCGACGCGTGGTTCGTCGAATATCCGGACGGGGAAGATGCGCGAGATCTTCGGGAGCGTTTCCGTGGGCGCGAGTGGGGCGAGCACATCGGCGCGTGGTGGGAGCTGTACTTGTACACGTTGTTCCGCCGGCTTGGCTACGACATCGACATCCATCCCAAGCTCGCGAACGTCACTCGGCGGCCCGACTTCGGCATCGTCACCGATGGCGAACCGATCCTGCTCGAGGCGCGGCACGTGCAATCGGGCTTGGTCTCGAGTGGCGGCAGTGCCGGGCGTGACGGGTGGATCACGTCGCCGCTCAACGGTCTGACCCATCCGCGGTTCATGGTGGGCGTGCGAATCCTCGATCGCGGGGAGCGTCAGCCCCGACGCGACGCCGTGACCGCGGGCGTGCTCGATTGGCTCAACAGCCTTGACCCGGACGCCTTGATCGGACAGCAGATAGCGGCCATGCCACGTATCGAGCGCCGCGCTGGCGAGTGGCGCTTTGAGCTGAGGGCGATCCCGGTCACGGCACGGGCCACGGCGACCGACCGCGGGCTCGTTGGTCTGTATCCGAGTCTTGGTGGTTGGGACAACACGATGGCGGCGCTCAAGGCCGCTCTCAAGGAGAAGGCGCGACGCTACGGCCGGCCTGGCGTGCCGTTGATCCTGGCGCCGTTGATGACCTCGGGGTCAACGAACACTGAGGACATCGTGGGCGCGCTGTTCGGGACTGAAGCGGTTCAGTTCTCGCCCAACGACCCGACGACGACGCGCCTCATCCGGCGCGGCGATGGCTTCTGGATCGCCGGTGACGGCTATCGCGGCACGCGCGTCAGTGCCGTGCTAGTCGCTACGGCGATCTATCCGTGGAACGCCGCTGGCCCGCTGCCGAGGCTGTGGCTGCACCCATCGCCCGCCCATCCGCTGCCGTCGACGTTCGGCCTGCCGACCGCCCGCATCACTGATGGCAACCTCGTTCTGTCGACGGACGACCGAACCGGCAGCAATCTCTTTGACCTACCGGCCAACTGGCCTGGGCCTGAGCCGGCGTTTCCGTGAGCCGTTGATTATGTCGGGCCGTTCGACCATCCTCTCGCTTCTCGCGTGGATACCGTGGTCCGGCCGCGCGAGTCTGCGGCTCGGTGGCTAGCGACCCGCGAGCATCTGCTCGCCAAGGCGGAGCCGGGCATGTATCGAGGCCGCGTCGAGGTGGGCGGTGTCGTCTTCTCTGCGCACGGACAACAGGATGTGTGCGCCAAGAACGCCCTTGTCATCCACAATCCCAGTGACCAGGAAAGGCGTCGCGTCTTCCCTTTGGCTCGGGATGACGAGCACAGCAAGCCCGTACCCTGATTTCTCGGCGTCGGCGATACGCCGCACCTCGAACCCCCGGACGGCCGGATACACGCGGCGCGCAATGACGTTGCGACAGCGCTGCCGTCGGATGCTGGCGAGGCGAATGAGCTTGTGACCGGTGACGGTGTCACCGTCGCCGGTGTCTGTCGTTGTCAAGCCGAGGACGATGAGCCCGCCGCCCGGGGAGTTAGCAAATGCAGCCACATCCTTGGCGAGTTCGTACTCGGCCCGGGGATCTCGGAAGTCGTACGGCTTGCCCTTGGCCTCTAGCCACCCGGACTCGGGTTGACCTCTGAAGAGATCCCAGCGGCCGGCGTCGAGTAGATCGATCGCGGCCGACTGCTCAATCTCGGCACCGCCGTCGGCAGCTTCGAGCAGCGCGAGCACGTCGTTGCCGAAAGCGAACAAATCGGCAACCGTGCGGCGCGCCAGAGGCCACGCTACGCCCACCTCGACCATGTGATGAGGGTCGTCGTACGGGTCGTCGTGGACCGACGCTAGCCGCGCACCGTGACGTCCGAAAAACGGTGCGAGCAGCGGCTCGATGGCATCGAGATCGCTCGGCGTGTCGAGGATCATGTGTACGACTACCAGCAACTCTCCACCAGCGAGCGCCAAGCCGACCTGCTCCACGGGTGCGAAGTCCTCATCGAAATGCCTCGCGGCGACGAGCGAGAGCGCAACGCGCACCTCGTCACCATAGGCCTCGATCTCGTTATATCGAGCGAACCGCCGCAGGGCGGCCTCAAGTTCGAGGGCGCGAGCCGGACCCGCCGCTTCGAGCGAGGCGACGAAGCCGTTCCCGCTTCCGTCGCTACGGATCGTCCCGTGGCCAACGACATTGATGTGATGGTCCTTCTTCGGGTTGAAGGTCACTCGCGCGCTGGCCACCGCGGCAACCTACTGGCTGCTCGACCGGGGTCACGTTTTGCGTGGGGTCACCGCACGACGCAACGCTGCACGCTGCGATGTGGCACGTGACTTACCCGCGTAGGCGCCGCCGTCCGACAGCGAGTCGCGGCGAACGCGACGAGCCGCGGGACGAAAGTCGCCAGCATGGATATGACGTGGAAGTGGAGCGCTAGTTCCGGAGTTGATCGAAAGCTACGAACGCTTATGAGATTCTCGTTTCCTTGACGGACGCCAACGAGAGCAACCAGTCCAAGCGCGCGAGCCTACGCGCACGCAAAGCCCCGGCGCTGTTGACTGCGGGCTTGGCGATCGGCGCGGTCATCGGGAGCACCTGGCTCGGGGATGTCTCGACACGGGCGCTCAGCGCCGTTTGGGATGCCGTCTTTGGGAAGGACGAGCCCGCGCTCGTCGCCGACGTCCAGCAAGGAAGTCCGTACGGACCGATTGGCGAGACCGTCGTCCTCCCCGGTCGCTCGCCGGCGGATCTTCCGGATCCACCCAATGTCCGGACCTTCGCGGGCGGACGACGCAGTGCCTGTCCTACCCGGGGTTGGGTCAAGGACGTCGGTGGTGCCCCCGTCACCACAGAGTTCACGGTGTACCTGGAAGGCCGATCGGAGCGGACCGTTCGGTTGAGCGCCGTCGACGTCGAGGTCACCAAGCGGCGACCGCCGATCCAGGGGTTTACAGCGTCATGCACGCTCGCGCTCAAGACCGCGTTTCGCCACCTCGAGGTGAACCTGCTTCACGACACGCAACGCGTACGGTTGCTTCGGCCGGTTGAGCGTCGCCGGCGACTTCAGGGCGGCGGCACCTACATCGACACGTCACGGTCGAAGCTCGTGGGCGAGCCGTTCAGCTTCACCTTGCGCCGCGGCGAGATCGAGAGCTTCGTCGTGTCCACCGATGAGGTCCAGTGTTGGTGCTTGTGGCAACTCAGGTTCAATTACGTCGTCGGCGGGAGCGATCGGACGCTGGTGGTCGACGACGACGGCCAGCCGTTCGAGACTTCTTCGGCGAGCCGAGCTTCGCATGTGAACTGGGACAGGCGCCAACGGGGTTGGAAACGCTCCACCCCCCGCCTGGCGGCTGGCGGGTGACACGTGTCCGGCACGATCAGCCCAGTCGGATCTCGGTCCCGCTGGGCGCGACCCCCGGCGCTCCCGCTCTTTACCCCTCGCGGCCCCATTCACGGCGGCGTTGGTCGTTGCGAGGCGCTGAAGAGCTCGGCGAGCGCGTCCGGATCGACAGCAGAGCGTCGAAGAGAGCCCGAAGCTGTCCAGAACCGCGCGACCAGCGGCCAACCTGACCGCGTTCTGACGGCGAGGCGAGCGACGCGCTGCGCCCCCGATGCACCGCACTGTGTGAAGTGGTTTCGTTGCCTCAAAGACTTCCGTCCCGGCCAGCGCTTGGTTCGAGTCCGCTCCCGCAGACGCCCGCTCTGAGCCGTGAGCGTGGCGGTGAGCGGTGACCTGTATTCGCCGGCGCTTCGGAGCACACTCGCTTTGCGAGCGCTCCGTCATCGTTTGTAGGTCAGTGATCTACAGGAGTCCGTGCGCGGAGTGCCGTCTCCGTATCCCGGTAGGGGGGAGGCGACATGCTTCGCACGCGCCGCAGCAGGATGTTCGCTATCGCCGGAGGCTGTGCGCTGGCGATCCTGATCCGGGCGCTGGCGAGGGCGTCGCCGGCCGGTGCCGCCGATCCCGCGGTCTGCGCCGGCACGGAGCAGGCGAGCTACTCGCCGGGGGTGACGCTCACGCCGCGCGAGGTCAACGCGCACGTGGACGACGCGTTCACCTGCGTCTCCAGCGATCCCGGCGCGGCGAGCGGGAACGCGTCCGACAGCTACACCTGGCACGGCAGCCGCCTGGACCTTCCCGTCGCGGTCGGCGGCTAAGACCTGACGCTCACCTGGTCGGACGCGACTACGAGCACGTGGTCGATCAGCGGATACACGGACACCGTCGTCGCCGGGCAGCTCATCTTCGCCGACACGGGCTCCATCACCGCCGGGAAGTTCGCGGGAGCGTCCGCCAGCGGCGTCGTCGTCGATGTCGCGCCCACGCTCCTGCAGTGCCTCGGGACCGGCGTCACGAGCATGTCCGGCGTCCTGAACTTCGACATCGCGGGAACAGGGAGCTGACGGCGAAGCGCCCCCGCGCGGCGATCACCCCGCGCACGCCGCCGCGATCGCGGCCGTCACCCGCGCCGGGCCGGGGCTGTGGCCCATCACCAACGTGTAGTGGTTGACGTCCGCGACCTCCTCGACGTGCGCCTCCGGGTGGGCGGTCGCGAACGCGTGCAGGTCGGCGAGGGGGATGAGGGCGTCGTCGGCGTCGTCGAACAGCCCGCGCTCGGCGCGGAGCACGTACACGCGACCCAGCCGGCACACGTGGGCGAGCGCCGAACGGGTCTCCTCGTTGAACACCATCTCGGACGTGTCGGTCCGCACGGCCGCCGCCGAGGCGACGCACCGGACGCCGTCCTCGGCCTCGACCAGGTCGTACCGGGCGTAGGCGTCGACGTCCTCGTCCCACGCCTTGGCGAAGGCCGGATGCGCGCGCCATCCCGCGACGTAGGCCTCGACCGACGGGAAGGTGATCCCCAGGCGCATGATGGAGTTCTCGACCGACATCTCCAACAACTCGTCGCCATCGTCGGGGGGCGGGAGCGGCAGGCCGGCGTCGAGGAGGACGAGCCCGGCCGCGCGCTCCGGGTGCTCGGCTGCGAGGCGCGCCACGACGTAGGCGCCCAGCGAGTGCCCGGCGAGCACCGCCTGTCGCGCGCCGGCGTGGTCGAGCACCGCGATCAGGTCGTCCACGTGGGCCGCCACGCCGTAGGGGCCGGGAAGCGTCGCGCTGCGGCCTCGGCCGCGGAGGTCGGGGGCCAGCAGGCACACGCGCGAGTCGGCCCCGAGCGTGCGCGCGATCGACCGCCAGGTCATGAGCGACGCCGTCACGCCATGCACCGCGAGCACGACGCTGTCGGCCTCGCCGGGCGGCGGTCCTGCCCGCGCGACCCGGAGCGGCCCGCCGGCGACGTCGACGTCGAACACCTCGTCGAAGGGGTCGCTCTTTCGCTTCGCTGCGCCGATCATCCGTCACGTCCTCGGTGGGTGGGCTGCCTTCGACCACAGGGTGTAGGGGAGCACCGCTGAAGGTCGGGGTGGCGACGGCGTGTGGTGGCACCGAAGGGTGATGTCTGAGTGTCGTCGATCGCTCGAAGCGCAGTGGCTTGCCCAGGCGCTGTGGGTGGGCGGCGATGGCGCCGAGCGCTTCGATGACGGCGGTCGCGTGCTTGGCGAGGCAGGTGCTCCAGGTTGCGTGCGGCAAGGTCGGCGACGACGAGGGGCCATGGCTCGTCGGTCACGCTCGGCGATCGCGAGCGACGAGCTCGGAGAGGTGGGCCTTGACCGATAAGAGCGGCATGTCTCGGACATGACCACGATTCTGGTCAGATCGTCGATCGGCTCGCAATCTGGTTGGGATCCCTGGAGCCCTGCAGCTAGTCGAGGCGCAGGATCGTCTACCCGGCTGTCCGGGTGCGATCGGGCCGATGTCACCCGCCGCGTGTAGGCGGTGGCAGAGAGCCTGCAAGCCCGCCGGTCTCGCGGACTTCGACGTCGTCCCCGGGCGCGTTGTGGATCAGCCAACGTCGGGTGTCAGGGTGGTAGACGTTGGCTGGCCAGCCGGTCGTGGACAGGAGCAGCGTGCGGGCGGGAGATGGGTCGCGGTTGATCAGCTGGTGGGCGCCGGTTGGGCCCTCGGGGAAGCACACGAGATCGCCGACTGCGAGGGAGCTCTCACCGTCGGGGTGGCGCAGGGTGGGCGTGCCGGTCAGGACGAGCAGCCATTCCTCGCGTCCGTAGGTGTAGTGGTAGGGGTCGGATGCGGCTCCGGGATCGAGGTCCGCCACGGTGGCGTCGAGTCGCTCGGCGCCGAGCAGCGGGCCGAGCTGGTTGGCGCCGCCTGGGAGGGCCAGGGTGTTGAGCGCCGGCTGTGGTGGCGAGGTCGGCGGCTCGCGCACGACCTCGACCGGCTCCGACGGTCCCGCCGTTCCCTCGCCGTGCCAGTAGCCGACGGCGCTGTTGCGCAGGAGGATGCCTCCGGGGCCGCTGATCTTGTCGGAGTCGGGATAGACGCTCATCCACGGCGCGGCGCCGTCGGTCGAGAAGATCACGAACCGACCGGGTCCCTTGACGGTGTGGGCTCCGAGATGGCCGGAGGGGAAGCAGATGAGGTCGCCCGGCGTCAGGGTCCGCTCGCCCGCGGGGTCGCGCAGGACCGGCGCGCCGGTGAGGACGTAGAGCCACTCCTCGACGCCATGGTGGTAGTGGTAGGGCCAGATCGGCACGCCCGGCTCGGCCTCGTAGACGCCCGCGCCGATCCGCTCCGCGCCGAGTCGCGCGCCGACCGCGGTCGCGGCGTGACGGAAGCCGGCCTGGTCGAGACGCTCGTCCAGCTCAACGCTGAGGATGTTCACCATGTTGATGGGCACGGGGCGGCCTAGCGGAGCGTCAGGTGTCGTGTCGTGGTCGCCCGGCGTGTTCCCGCGTGGGTGGTGATCTTCACGGTGGTCTTCAGGCTGTGGTGGCGCTTCAGCTGCGACTTGCCGGTCGTGGTCAGCTTGAGCGTGATCGTGTGGGTGTGCGTCGTGGAGATGGTGGCCTTGCCGGTGGCGATGGTGGTGGTCTTCGTCTTCTTGCTCTTGCCGACCTTCACGCGGGCGGTGAACGAGAGCTCGATGGAGCCGGTGGCGCTGAGCGTCACCGCGATGCGGTGCTTGCCGTTGCTCGGCACCAGCGCGCGGAGGGCCGTCACCCTCGGGGCGGCGGCGGCTGGCTTCGGTGCGGGCGCGGGCGTCGGCACGGCGAAGGGCAGGTCGACGGGCGCGAGCTGCGTGTAGCGCACCGCTCCCGAGCAGGACGACATGTTGCCCGCGGCGTCGGTCGCGGTGGCGTGCAGGTCCGTGGTCGACCCCACGTCGACGGTCACCCCGATTCCGGCGCCCGCCAGGTCGGCGGCGCTACCGGTCGCCAGCGGCGCGCCGGTGCAGGTGGGCGTCGCGTAGACGTTCACGGTCGACCCCGGCTCGGCCGAGCCGAGCAGGTGAGGCGTCGTCGACGCGGTCTGCGACGGCGGGTTCGTCCCGGTCAGCGCCGGCGCGGAGGGCGGCGTCGTGTCGACGTCGTCGAGCGCGACGGTCGCCGGACTCGCGTCGGTCGCAAACCTGAGCTGCGCGTGCCCGTCGGCGTCCCCGCCCGCAGTCGCCCGCACCGTCACCGCGCACTGCTGCCCCGGCACCAGCGCCGTCTGCGTGCAGGTGTCCCCCGTGATCGCGAAGTCCCCCGCGCCCGCGCCGCTCACCGCGACCGCGTCGACCGAGACCGGACCGGTCCCCGAGCTCGTGAGCGTCACGGTCTTCGCGCTCGTGGGCGTGCCGGTCGCCGGCCGCTCGAAGGCCACCGCACTCGCGCTCGCGGTCACCCCCGCCGTCCACCCGATCGTGCCGTCGATGAACGCGCGCGCTGCCGCGACGCGCCCATAGACGCCGGGGTAGAACGGCTCCGCGCAGCCGTTGCCGTAGCTCGTGTCGCCGACCAGCAGCGGGTGGCCGGCGCGGTCGTCGACCGTGAGCGGGCCGCCGCTGTCGCCCTGGCACGTGTCGACGCCGCCGTTCTCGTAGTCGCCGGCGCAGATCATCGTGGCCGCGACGAAGGCACTCCCGTACGCGGTACCGCAGTCGGCGTCGGAGACCATCGGCACGTCGACCTCCATCAGCGTGGTCGGGAAGTCGTTGTCCACATCCTGCGGGTCGGCCGGGCGCGGGTTCGTGTTCCCCCAGCCCGCGACGTGGCCGGTCGCCGGGAGGGCCCAGAGCGCGCTGAGCGACGGCGCCGGGATCGCCATGGCGGGCGCCGCCACGGGCGCGGACAGCTTGAGCAGCGCGATGTCGATCCCGCCGCTCGCGTGGTCGTAGCCGGGCGCCACGTGGATCTCGCTGATGGGCGTGCGCGTGCCCGTCGACGGCGGCGTCTTCGTGAGCGTGTGCGTTCCGCTGAGGACGTCGAGGGCGTCCGTGGTCCGCTGCACGTACACCCCGGGCAACGGCTCGTCGAAGACGCAGTGCGCCGCCGTCAGGACCCACTGCGGGGCGACGACCGTGCCGCCGCAGTGCAGGTCGTAGAAGGTGTAGCCCGTCGGGTTCGCCGTGTTGAGCACGCTGACGATCGACGGCCACGTGCCATCGGGCGCCGGCGCGCCGCCGATGACGCGCGGCTGTGGCGTCCCGGTCGTGGAGGCCGCGGCGGGCGTCGCGCACGCGAGGGCGAGCAGGATGGCGGACAGGACGACGCGAGAGCGAGGACGGCGCATGGGCCCGGGAATCTAGAGCCACGCGCCGCGGCGCACTCACGCGACCAGTGCAAGGAGCTTCATTGATCGCGGTCCGGAATCGGCTCGGCCAGCGCGGCGCGCCCCGGGGCCGCGGGGAAGGGGTCGGCGAAGTACTGCGTCTCGTGCGCCACGAGGCCGTCGCTGAATTCCATGACGCTGACCGAGTGGGTGGGCACGCCGTCGTAGGTGATCACGCACTCGCTCACCCAGAGGTCGCCCGCGCCCAGGATCCGGCGGACGGCGAAGTGGCGCTCGGCGGGATGCCCGCCGCGCTGCGCCTGGATCTTCGACCGCCCTCGGAAGCGCTCGCCGGACTGCGGGTAGTCCAGGATCGCGTCGGCGGCGTAGATCGCGTGCTCGAGGTCGACGTCCCCGCGTTCGGACGCCTCCCAGTGCTCCCGGATGCGGGCTTTGTGGTCAACTTCGCTGTTCATTCGCTCCTCCTTCGTCGTACGCCACCCAGCCGCGGAAGGTTTCGCCATGCGGTCGGCCGCGAAGCCGGAGCCGACGCCGTAGGCGGCGTAGCGCTCGAGCCACACGTCGCGCTCCGGCGGCTGCGGCGGGAAGCTGTGGTGCGCGACGACGAGCGGCCCGCCCGGCTTCAGGCGGCGCCGCAGGTGCTGGAGCGTCGTGAGGCGCTCCGCGGCCGGGATGAAGTGCAGGGTCAACAGGCACACGGCCGCGTCGAACGGCCCGGCCGGCGCGCTGTCGACGTAGCCCTCATGCAGCCGGATCCGGGCGGCGAACGGCTCCGTCACGGTCGCGGCGAGCCACAGCATCTCCGCCGACGGGTCGACCCCGTCGAGCGACCAGCCGCCGTGCGCGGCGGCGAGATGCTCGAGCTCCAGCCCGCCGCCCGCGCCGAGGACCAGGACGCGGCCGTCCTCCGGCGTGCGCTCCGCCAGGAGCAGGTCGGTCATGCGGTGCAGATCCGCGAACCCGGGCACCTGCCGCGGCGGCCCGTCCCGGTAGCGCGCGACCGCGTCAGGATCGGTGAACGGGCTGGCCGGGTGCCCGGCGTCGGCTGGCTCGGAGGACATCGCCGACACGGTAAGTCACGCGCCGGGCCGAGACCTCCGGGAGGGGACCACCCCCGACGACTCCGGCTAACCCGACGTCGCCCACGGGAGGCCAGGCGTCCTGACGGTGGACGGCGCCAACGACGGCGCGCCGCGTGGTTGCGACGATGGAATCCGCCCATGACTCGCAAGCAGATCATCACCTCCGACGCCTCCGATCAACACGCCTCCGTGACGCCGGCCAGCATCCAGTACGTGCGCACCGGCGCCCGCCGTCGCACCGCCCGGAGAGCCGCGGCCGTCGACGTCGGCGTCGTCGCCGTGCGCCCGTTCTTCGCCTACTAGGCCCCGGTGCCAGCGCCAATGGTCCCGCGGGACAGTGCCCGGAGGACCGGGCGTACGGCATCATCGATGTCGTCACCGACGGGGCTCCGCGGCGGCAGTCCGGGCCGTTCTGCACCGAGGAGGTTCTGCGAAGCATGTCTCGCTTGACGAAACGCCGTCGCCGCGTCGGTGGCCGCGACGCTCGCTGAGCCGGAGCGGGGCGGGGCGGGGCGCGGCGCGCTGCGACCGCCGCCCGTCGCACCGTGATCGACGATCCCGACATCGAGCGCGACTCGCGGCGGCCGTGGGAGGGCCGCGCCGAGCGCGCCGACCGGCTCCTCGTCGCCGGGCTCGCGTTCAGCGTGGCCTACGGCTACCTGCTGCTGCCGGTGGTGCCGTCGCTGGTCGCGACGCATCCGGCGCTGCTGGAGGTGCTGCGCGGGTCGATGAGCTCGATGCTCGCGATGGGCGCGCTGGCGCGCACCGGGCACGCGTCGATCCTGGTCGGCGTCATCGCCGGGATCCCGGGCTGCATCATGTTCGACTGGCTCTACTGGTGGGCGGGGCGGCGCTGGGGGCAGCGCGCGGTCGGCATGCTGGTCGGCCACGGCCCGCGCGCCGACAAGCGGATCCGGCGCCTGGAGCGGACGCTGGAACGGCTCGGACCCTTCGCGGTGGTGCTGAGCTACGTGCTGCCGCTGCCGAACCCGATCATCGACGCCGCGGTCGGCTGGACCGGGATGCGGTTGTGGGTGTTCATGGTCCTGGACGCGATCGGCGCGGCGCTGTGGGTCGGGATGCTGGTCGGGCTCGGCTACGCGATCGGCCAGCCCGCGGTCGACGTCGTCCACGCGATCGGCCGCTACTCGCTGTGGGTGACGCTCGCGATCGTGATCGCCGTCGTCGCGTCGCAGATGCGCTCGGCACGCCGTCGCGTCCGCGGCGGCGACGCCGCCGACGCCGCCGACGCCGCCGACGCCTGAACCCGGCGCGCCGCCGCCGGACCACGCGTCAGCCCACGCGGGCCGCGTTCTCGACGCCATCAACAACGCCGCGGCACGCGCGACTACGCTGCGGCTCGTGCCGCGGGCACCGTCCCGCCGACCCCTCCCCACGACATCCCCAAGGACCCCAATGCCCACCGCCCACGCCTACGCGGCCCCGTCCGCGACCGAGGCCCTGATCCCGACCACGATCGACCGCCGCGACGTCGGTCCTCGCGACGTCCTGATCGACATCAGGTTCTGCGGCATCTGCCACTCCGACATCCACCACTGCCGGGGCGAGTGGGGCGAGGTGCCCTATCCGGCGGTGCCGGGCCACGAGATCGCCGGCGTCGTCGCCGCGGTCGGTCCCGAGGTGACGAAGTACGGCGTCGGCGACCGCGTCGGCGTCGGGTGCATGGTCAACTCGTGCGGCGAGTGCGAGAACTGCAAGAAGGGCGACGAGCAGTACTGCATCCCCGGCAACACGCAGACCTACGGGTCGGTCGACCGGGACGGCACCGTCACCCGGGGCGGGTACTCGACCAGCGTCGTCGTCGACGAGGCGTTCGTCGTCCGGATCCCGGACGGCCTCGAGCTGGACGTCGCGGCGCCGCTGCTGTGCGCCGGCGTCACCACCTACTCGCCGCTGCGCCACTGGGGCGCCGGCCCGGGGAAGCAGGTCGCCGTCGTCGGCCTCGGCGGGCTCGGCCACATGGCCGTCAAGCTCGCGAGCGCGATGGGCGCCGAGGTCACGGTGCTGTCGCAGTCGCTGCGCAAGCAGGACGACGGCCTGCGCATGGGCGCCGGCGCCTACTACGCGACGAGCGACCCGGACACGTTCGAGCAGCTCGCCGGCCGCTTCGACCTGATCGTCAACACGGTCAGCGCCGGCATCGACATGAGCGCCATGATCGGGCTCCTGTCGACCGACGGCACGATCGTCAACGTCGGCGCGCCGCCGGAGCCGCTGCCGGTCGCGGCCTTCTCGCTGATCCTGCAGCGCCGCTCGTTCGCGGGGTCCTCCATCGGCTCGATCGCCGAGACCCAGGAGATGCTCGACTTCTGCGCCGAGCACGGCATCGCCGCCGAGATCGAGAAGATCTCCGCCGACCAGATCAACGACGCCTGGGAGCGCGTGCTGAAGTCCGACGTGCGCTACCGCTTCGTGATTGACTCGTCGACGCTGGGCTGATCAGCGCGCGTCCGGCTCCGCCAGCGCGTCCCGCAGCACCGCATCGTCCTGGATCGCGCGGATGAACACCGACAGGGCGGTGCCCAGGAGCGCGGGGGAGAGGTGGTCGGGGTCGGCGACGCGCATCATCCCGAGGCCGATGCTCAGCCCCAGCATGACGTTGGCGCAGTGGCGGGCGGCCTCGGGATCGGTGGGGACGCCGGCGTCGGCGGCGCTCTCCGTGGCGAACCCCGCGAACGTCTGGCGCAGCGCCTCCAGGCCGGCGGCGAAGCGCGCGCGGAGCGCCTCGTCGCGCGACGAGGCGACCCAGAACTCGACGAGGAGCCGGAAGGCGGCGGGGCTCTCCTCCAGCTCGTGCATCCACTGGTCGCTGCCGGCCAGCGGGCGCTTCCACGTGGTGGTGTCGCGGTCGAAGAGCGCGACCTGCTCGGCGATCTCGGCCGCGAGGTACTCCTCCATCAACGCGACCAGGAGGTTGTCCTTCGAGCCGAAGTGGCCGTAGACCGCGCCCTTGGTCAGGCCGGCCTCCTCGGCGACGTCGTCCAGCGTCGCGCCCGCGAAGCCGTGCGCCGCGTAGACGCGCGCGGCGGCCTCGAGCAGCCGCGCGCGGGTGGCCGCCTTCCGGGTCCCGCGGTCGTACTCGCCGCGCGGCATCAGCACGCGCCCCTTGACATCCCATACCCACCAGTACATATACTCATCCGCACTCGGACGACACTAGCGCGAGAGGACGACGACGATGCGAGCCACACTCCCCCCGGGCCCCCGGGTGCCGGTGACGCTCCAGACGATCGGCTGGTGGAGCCGCCCGACCGTCTACATGGAGCGCCTGCGCGATCGCTACGGCTCGCGCTTCGCGTTGCGCCTCCTGGGCCAGCCGCCGCTGGTCGTGCTCTCCGATCCCGACGACCTGCGCGCGGTGTTCACGGCGCCGCCGGAGGTCCTGCACCCCGGCGAGGGCGCGCGGCTGCTGGAGCCGATCGTCGGCGCCCACTCGGTGATCCTGCTCGACGAGGGCCCGCACCTCGAGCAGCGGCGCCTGATGCTCCCCGCGTTCCACGGCGAGCGCATGCAGAGGCTGACCGGCCTGATGGCCGAGCTGACCGACCGCGAGCTCGACAGCTGGCCGACCGACGCGCCCGTCGAGCTCCACCCGCGCCTGCAGCGCCTGACGATGGAGATCATCCTGCGCGCGGTCTTCGGGCTCGACGAGGGCGCGCGCCTCGACGGCCTGCGCGACCGGCTCTCGGCGATCCTGGGATTCGGCGACAGCCCGGTCTCGATGCTGCCCGCCGCCCAGAAGCTCCTCAGCGGCCGCGGGCGCTTCGGGCGCTTCGAGCGCGACCGCGCCGAGGTCGACCGCGCGCTGTTCGCGCTCATCGCCGACCGCCGGCGCGAGGGCGGCGACCGGGACGACGTCCTCTCGATGCTGCTCGCCGCGACGCACGGCGACGGCTCGCCGATGGCCGACGAGGAGATCCGCGACGAGCTGCTGACCGCGCTGGTCGCCGGCCACGAGACGACCGCGTCGTCGCTGGCCTTCGCCTTCGAGCAGCTGGCCCGCGCGCCGCACGTGCAGGAGCGCCTGGCCGCCGACGAGGACGGCCGCTACCTCGAGGCCACCATCAACGAGGTCCTGCGCCTGCGGCCGGTGCTGCCCAACGCCGAGCCGCGGCTGGTCAAGCAGGAGATCACGATCGGGCCGTGGACCTACCCGCCCGGCGTGGTCCTGATCGCCGCCGCCGCGCTCGTCCACACCGACCCCACCATCTACCCGGAGCCGCACGCGTTCCGGCCGGAGCGCTTCCTCGACGTCAAGCCCGGGACCTACACGTGGATCCCGTTCGGGGGCGGCCGGCGCCGCTGCCTCGGCGCGAGCTTCGCGCTGCTGGAGATGCGCCTCGTGTTGCGCGCGGCCGCTGAACGCTTTGTGGTCGCCACCGCTGGACCGCCGGCGCCGACGCGGCGCCGGATGATCCCGATCACGCCGGGCGACGGGGCGCGCGTGCGGCTGACGGCGCGCGAGCGGGACGCGGCCGCCGCCAGCGCCGGCGACGCCGCGCTCGTCGCGGGCTGACCCCGCGCGATGAAGGTCGCCTACGTCCTCTATCCCGACTTCACCGCCCTGGACCTCATCGGCCCCTACGAGGTGATCAGCGCGTGGCCGGACGTGGAGCTGCATTGGGTCGCGACGACCGAGGGCCCGATCCACAGCGACCGCGGCCTGCGCGTCCTGCCGACCACGACGCCGGCCGGGCTGCCCGATCCCGACGTGGTGGTCATCCCCGGCTCCAGCGCGCCGCTCGGCCCGCTGGGGGACGAGGTCCTGCTGGACTGGGTGCGGCAGGTCGCGCCGACCGCGCAGTGGCTGACCTCGGCGTGCACGGGCTCCGGCGTCTACGGCGCGGCCGGCGTCCTGGCCGGCCGGCGCGCGACGACGCACTGGGCGTTCCGCGAGAGCCTGCGGGCGATGGGCGTCGACGTCGTGACCGACCGCGTGGTCTTCGACGGGCGCTTCGTCACCGGGGCGGGCGTGTCGGCCGGGATCGACATGGCGCTCGCGCTGACCGCGCGCGTCCACGGCGAGGAGCTGGCCAAGGCGATCCAGCTCGCGATCGAGTACGACCCGGAGCCGCCGTTCGACGCCGGCTCGCCGGACAAGGCGAGCGCCTCGACGCTCCGGCTCGCGACGCGGATGCTGATCGGCGACGCGCCGCTGCGCACGTTCGCGGGCCTGGGCTCCCGCATGGTCGGCGACCGCGTCCGCCGGCTGCGGCGCTAGGCGCGACGCCTCGGTGTCACAGCCGGCCGGCCATCGTTGTCACCGTTGGAAAGACAACGGCGGAAGGAGCGGGTGATGCTCGACACGGATCTCGAGGCGCTGCGGCGGCAGGGCTTCGGCGTGGCCTACCGGATGCTCGGCAGCGTGTCCGAGGCCGAGGACGTCGCGCAGGAGGCGCTGCTGCGCCTGACGCGGCAGGAGGACCAGATCGAGGAGCCGGCCGCCTGGATCACGACGGTCGCGACGCGGCTGTCGATCAACGTGCTGAAGTCGGCGCGGGTCCGGCGCGAGGCGTACGTCGGGCCGTGGCTGCCGGAGCCGCTCCTCGAAGACCCGGCGCCGGGTCCGGCGTCGCGCGCCGAGCTGGCCGACTCGCTGTCGCTGGCCCTGCTGGTGCTCCTGGAGCGGCTGACCCCGACGGAGCGGGCGGCGTACCTGCTGCGCGAGGTGTTCAGCTATGACTACGCGCAGATCGCCGCGATCATCGAGCAGACCGAGGTGAGCTCGCGCCAGCTCGTGACGCGGGCGCGGAAGCACCTCGAGGCCAGCCGTCCGCGTTTCGACGCCGACGAGGCCGCCCGCGACGCGCTGCTCGAGCGGTTCCTCGCGGCCGCCGAGGAGGGCGACCTGGAGGCCCTGGAGCAGCTGCTCGCCAGGGACGCCGTCCTGTACGCCGACGGCGGCGGCAAGGTGATGGCGCCGCTGGAGCCGCTCGTCGGCGCCGCGCAGATTGCGCGCTTCATGGCCGCCGTGTCGCAGGCGCCGCCCGCGCCCGGCGCGTTCGAGAGCGGCCGCGTGCGGGTCAACGGCCAGCCCGGACGCGTGCTGCGCGGCCCGGCCGAGCGGCGGATGGGGGAGGCCGAGCGGCGCGCGACCGAGCACGCGCTGGCGCTCCTGAAGTCCGGCGCGATCGACGCCGAGGAGCTGGCCGCGCTCGTCAAGGACGCGCGCGACGCGGCCGCCGCCGCCGCCGGCACCGACGCCGGCGACCCGACCCCGACCGCCGCGCCCGCCGGCGGCGACCACGTCTGGAGCGTGCTCACCGTCGACGTCCTGGACGGCCGGATCCAGGCCATCCGCATCGTGCGCAACCCGGACAAGCTCGCCCATCTCTGACCGCCTGTCACAGGGCGGCCGCCCGCCCTGTCAGACCCTGCGAGCAACCCCAAACCGAACAGGAGCATCTTCATGTCCTCGCTCGCCGTCCAGCCCTTCACGGGCACCTACCGCGCCCAGCCGGAGCCCTCGACCTTCGCGTTCGCGGTGCGCCACTCCGGCGTCTTCCGCTTCCGCGGCGCGCTGGCCGACGTCACCGCGACGCTGCGCGGCGACGGCGACGCGCTCGTCCTCGAAGGGTCCGCGCGCGTCGACTCCATCTCCGTCGTCGAGCCCGCCGCGATGCGGGCCAGCCTGCTCGGCGCGGCGTTCTTCGACGCCGAGCGCCATCCCGAGGTCAGCTTCCGCTCGACCGCGATCCGCCTGACCGACGACGGCCACGTCGACCTCGACGGCGAGCTGACGCTCCGCGGCGTCACGCGCTCGGTCACCGCCAGCGGTCAGTACGCGTCACCGCGCGCGGCCGGCTACGGCGAGGTCGCGGGTCTGCGGCTCCAGACGACCATCGACCGCCGCGACTGGGGCTTCGACTGGCAGAACGAGCTGCCCGGCGGCGGCGACGCGGTCGCCTGGGACGTCGAGCTGGACATCGACCTGCTGCTCATCCGCGAGGAGCCGGCCGCCGCGTGACCCGCATGTGAGAGCATCGCCGCCATGTCCGGTGACGACACCGCAGCGTTGGCGGAGCTGCAGAAGCGCGCGGCGCGCCTGGAGCTCGCGCCGGGGCTCGGCGTCGAGTGGCTCGGCACGGCGGGCTACCGATTGACCTACGAGGGCAAGACGCTGCTGATCGACCCGTACGTGTCGCGGGTCTCGCTCGGCGACCTGCTGCGGCGCCGGCCCGCGCTGCCCGACGCGACCGTGATCGATCGGGTCCTCCCGGCGGACGACGACGTCGTGGGGATCCTGATCGGTCACACCCACTTCGACCACGCCGTAGACGCGCCCGCGCTCGCGGCGCGGCACGACTGCTCGGTCTACGGCTCGGCGTCGCTCACCACGCTGATGAAGGCCCACGGGATGCCGGAGCGCGCGGTGGAGGTCGACCCCTACAAGAACTACGAGCTGGGGCCGTTCACCGTCTCGTTCACCCCCAGCCGCCACTCCAAGCTGCTGCTCGGCCTGGCCGTGCCGTTCGACGGCGAGCTGACATGCGGGCACCTCGACTGCCTGGTGCCGTCGGCCTACAAGTGCGGGCAGGTGTGGGGCATCCACATCGAGGTCGGCGGGACCACGCTCTACCACCAGGGCTCGGCCGACCTGGTCGACGACGCGATCCGCCACCAGGGCGTCGACGTCTTCCTCGCCGGGATCGCCGGCCGCAGCTTCACGCGCCGCTACTGGTCCCGGATCCTCGGCCGGCTGTCGCCCGACGCGGTCGTCATCAGCCACTACGACGACTTCTTCCGCCCGCTCGCCGCGCCGCAGGGCTTCTCGCTGAACGTCCGCGTCGCCGCGGTCCCGGACGAGATCGCCAAGGTCGGTGACGTCCTCGTCGCCGCCCTGCCGCTCACGGCGCGGGCGTCGGCACCGGCGCCTCCGCAGGCGACGCCCTAGACGACGACCCCGCCGCGCCGCCGAGCGCCGAGGCCAGCTGCGCGCGCCCCGCGATCCCGAGCTTGCGGTAGGCGTGCGCCAGGTGCCACTCGACGGTCTTGAGCGTCACGAACAGCGCCTGAGCGATCTCGCGGTTGGTCATCCCCTCGGTCGCGAGATGGGCGACACGGCGCTCGCTGGCGGTGAGCGCGTCGACCCCGCTACGCGCCGGGCGCCGCGGCCGCGAGCCCGCCGCGGCCAGCTCGGTGCGCGCCTGCTCGGCCAACGGGTCGGCCCCGCACGCGTGCGCGATCTCCAGCGCCTCGCGCAGCGGCGGGCAGGCGTCGCCGCGCCGGCCCGCGCGGCGCGTGGCGGCGCCCAGCTCCAGCAGGCAGCGCGCCCGCTCCAACACCGCCTCGGAGCCGGCGACGGCGTCCGCCGCGTCGCGCAGCAGCGCGAGCCCCGTGGCGCCGCCCTCCAGCTGGCCCGCACAGCGCAGCGCGATCGCCAGCGCGCGCGGCGCGCCGAAGCGCCGCGCCAGCTCCAGCTCCTCGCGCGCCAGCCCCCGCGCCTCGTCGACGCGCCCCAGCCGCGCCAGCCCGTGGGCGGCGGATGACCGGTAGTCGCGGAACGCCGGAGTGCGGATGCCGGCCTCGGCGGCGCGGCGGCCGCCCTCCAGCAGGTCCTCCACGCCCTCGCCCAACCGCCCCTGCGCGATCCGCAGGTCCCCGCGCGCGTACAGCAGCGGCTGGAAGAGCATGTTCTCGGGGATCGCGCCGAGCATCCCGATCGACTCCAGGATCGTCTCGGCCTCGTCCAGCGCGCCGCGCTCCACCAGCGCGTCGACCAGGAACGCTGGGCCGAGCGGATGCCACCCGTGCTCGGCCGAGTCCAGGACGCTGCGCGCGTCGGCCTCGGCGTCGACCAGTGCGCCCTGGCGCACCCGCACCGACGCCCGGAACGACGTGGCGATCGCGAAGCCGATGGCCGAGCCCGCCTCCTGCGCGGCGCGCTGGGCGGCCGTCAGCGCGGCGTCGGCCTCGCGCAGGTGGTCGCAGAGCGAGAGCGCGGAGGCGGCGATGTAGTAGGTCGGCGCCTCGCTGCCGACCTCGGCCAGGAGCGTCCCGCCGGCCAGCGCGCGGCGGGCCAGCGTCGCGGCGTGCGCGGCGGGCTCGCCCAGCGTGACGGCCTCGTAGGCGAGGTGGGCGAGCATCAGCCGCTCGCCGGGGCGCGCGCCGGCGAGGTCCGGCCGGATGCTGGCCAGGCGCCGCGCGGCGAGCGGGCGGCTGCGCGCGTCCAGGCGGCTGGCGGTGATCAGCTCGGCCTCGAGGCGCAGCGCGGTATCGGGGTCCAGCGCGGGCGTGCCGTCGAGGACGCCGGCCAGAAGCGCGACCGCGTCGTCCAGGCGCCCGCCGACGAGCAGCGCGCGGCCCAGCTCCAACGCCACGCCCGCGTGGCGCTCGCGGTCCGGCGCCTCGGCCAGCGCGGCACTGAGCGACTCGACGGCGGTCGGCTCGCCCGCGCGGACCTCGGCGTGGCCCAGCTCGGCGAGCAGCTCGCGGCGCATCGCGTCGGGCGGCGCCTCGTCCAGCGCGCGCCGCAGGTAGCCGGCGGCGGCCGCGGGC
>DATDMD010000119.1:0-7821 GCA_036518975.1 Baekduia sp. | reverse complement strand
CCTGGCCCGCCACGGCGGCGACGAGTTCGCGCTGCTGCTGCCCGCGACGTCGGAGGACGGCGCCGAGCACGTCGTCGAGCGCCTCCACGCCGCGCATCCGACGCCGTGGTCCTCGGGCGCGGCGGCGTGGCCGCGCGGCGCGTCCCTGGACAGCGCCCTGGCCGCGGCCGACGCCAAGCTGTACGTGATGAAGCGCCGGCGCGACGAGGGCGGCGGCGACGCGGGCCGTCCGGCGCCGGCCCCCGCGCCTACGCCGCCGCTTCCGGCTTCGCGGTCGCCGCGGCCCTGAGGTCGTCCTGCGTCCATGCCTGCGCGAGGTGGACGAGGACCGCCGCCGCCGCGGCCATGTCGTGCAGCGACGCCCACTCGCGCACGGAGTGGAACTCGTGGCCGCCGGTGAAGATGTTCGGCGTCGGCAGGCCCATCGCGCTCAGGCGCGACCCGTCGGTGCCGCCGCGGATGAGCGTCCGGCGCGGCTCGATCCCCTCAGCGGCGATCGCGCGCTCGACCGCGGTCACGACCTCCGGGAACGGCGCCAGGTAGGACTTCATGTTGGGGTACTGGTGGTGGACGTCGACCTCCAGCCGCGCGCGCGGCTCGGCCCCGACGACCGTCTCGGCGGTCGTGCGGATCAGGTCGATGTGCTGCTGGAGGAGGTCGTCGTCGAAGTCGCGGACGATCGCGGTGACCGTCGCGGCCTGCGCGTCGCCGGCCAGCGCGTAGGGGTGGATGTAGCCCTCGCGGCCGTCGGTCGTCTCCGGCGTCAGGCGGTCGGACGGCAGCGCGGCGACGACCTGCGCGGCCAGCCGCGCGGCGTTGACCAGGATGCCCTTGGCGAAGCCCGGGTGGATGTCGACGCCGTGGATCGTGAGCTTGACCTCGGCGGCGCTGAACGTCTCCTCCTGCAGCTCGCCGAGCTCCGAGCCGTCCACGGTGTAGGCCGCGTAGGCGCCGAAGCGCTCGACGTCGAAGAGCGTCGCGCCCTCGCCGATCTCCTCGTCGGGCGTGAAGCAGATCCGCAGCGTCGGCCGCGGCAGCTCGGGGTGCGCGGCGAGGTGCGCGACCGCGGTCACGATCTCGGCGACGCCGGCCTTGTCGTCGGCGCCCAGCAGCGTGTCGCCCGACGACGTGATGACGTCCTGGCCGACCTTGTCGCCCAGCGCGGCGACCGTCGCCGGGTCGAGGACCGTGCCGCCCTTGGGCAGCGTGATGACGCCGCCGTCGTAGTCGCGGTGCACGATCGGCTCGACGCCGTCGCCGGGCGCGTCCGGGCTCGTGTCGACGTGCGCGACGAGCCCGATGACCGGCGCGTCGGCGACCGTCGCCGGGAGCGTCGCGACGACGTAGCCGTTGCCGTCCAGGAACGCGTCGTCCAACCCGATGTCCTTGAGCTCGGCGACGAGCAGCCGTCCCATCTCGAGCTGCCCGGGCGTGCTCGGGCTCTGCGTCCGGGCGCGCCCCGCGGTGGACGCGATGCGGACGTAGCGGTCGAAGCGCGCGAGGAGGCCGGGCGCGAGCTCGGCGGCGAGCGGAGAGGTGTAGGACGACGACATGACCCCAGCCTAGACGGCGACCAGCGCCTCCTGCCGGGCCAGCGCGCGGCGTGCCTCGATCGCCGGTCCGAGCGCCAACATCGCCGCCGTCGAGGCGACCGCGACGCCCGCCGCGACGAGCCACGGCGCGGCGGATCCGCCGTCGCCGAGCAGGCGCCCGCCGAGCAGCGGGGTGATCACGAACGCGACGCCGAAGGTCAGGCCGAACGCGCCGGCGTAGCGGCCGCGCAGCGCGGGCGGCGCGATCTCGGCGACCAGGCCGGGGCCGGCGGTCGCGTTGGCGATCTCGCCGACGGTCACCAGGCCGATCGCCGCGACGTAGCCGGCGAGGCCGTCGCTGGCCGCCACGACGAGCATCGCGCCGCCCATCAGCGCGGCGCCGCCCGCGACGTTGACCGCCGGCGTGAGGCGCAGGAGCCGGCCGCTGATCAGCGGCTGCAGGACGACGATCCCGAGCCCGTTGAGCGCGATCACCGCGCCGTACTCCGCGGCGCTGTGGCCGTCGGCCTGCATCGCGAGCGGGAGAATGGTGAAGATCGTCGCGTAAACGGTCATGATGGAGATGTTGAGCCCGAAGTAGCTCAGCGCCAGGCGGTCGCGCAGGACCACGCCGAAGCCCGGACCGGTGTGGTGCGCCGCCGCCGCGGGCCGCGTCTCGGCGACCGTGACCCAGACGACCGCGGCGTAGGCGCCGCAGGTCAGCGCGTCGATCGCGAACAGCAGCCCGTAGCCGTGCGTGGCGAGCAGGCCGCCGCCGACCGCCGCGATGCTGAAGCCGAAGTTCACGGCCCAGAAGATCAGCCCGGACGCGCGGCGCCGGTCGCCGATCGGGACGACGTCGGCGACCGTCGCCTGGGCGGCGGGCCGGTAGATGTCGCCGACGATCCCGACCAGGAGCGCGCACAGCGCCAGCTGCCACAGCGGGCGGGCCAGCGCGAGCGCGGCGATCGCCAGGCCGCTGGCGACCATGCCGCCGGTGAGCGTTGGCCGGCGGCCGACGCGGTCGGCCAGCGCGCCGCCGAGCGGCTGGGAGATGATCGAGCCGGCGCCGACCAGCGCGACGACCGTCCCGGCGCGCGCGGGGGAGAGGTCGCGCGACGACGTCAGGTAGAGCGCCAGGAACGGCTCGACGAACGTCCCGACGCGGTTGATGACCGTGCCGGCGAAGATCGACCAGAACGCCCGCGGGAGCCCGCCGGCCCACGCGTGGAGCGCGCGGCGGATCACCAGCGCACGCTGTGGCGCTCCATCACGCCCCAGCCGCGCGCCACGCGCACGCCGCCCGGCAGGGTGCCGGAGAAGGTGCCGAAGGGCTGGACGTAGTCGGAGGCCATGAGCTTGAAGTCGTCGGACCGGGCGCGGCGCGCCTCTTCGCCGAACACCAATACCGCGCCGTCGTCGAACGTCACCGTCGAGAGGTCATCGGCGAACGCGGCGGGCGGCAGCTCGCGCGCCGCGCCGTCGACCCAGAGCGTCCGCTCGCTGCCCGTCGGCGCGTCGTGGACGCCGGCGACGAGGTTGAAGGCCAGCGCCCGGCCGTCGCCGTCCTCGCCGACGCCCGCGCACCAGCGCCAGTCCGTGCGGCGCGCGTGGTAGCCGGCGGAGTCGTCGATCAGGCCGCGCAGCTCGACGGCGCGTCCGTCGACCGTGCCCTGCGCGCGCACCGGCTGCTTGCGCGTCCAGATGTAGGAGTCGCCGTGGCGGGAGGTGACGGCCATCGGGTCGCCGTCGCGCGTCAGCGTGAGGATCGCGCCGCCGAAGCGCGCCGCGCCGTCGCCCAGCACCACGCCGCCGGGGCGGAAGACCGTCTTCTCGCGCAGCGCGCGGCGGTCCCACGTGGCCCAGAACGCCTGCGGCAGCCCCGCGATCCGCACGTCGGCCGCGCAGAGCATCAGGTCCTCGCCGTACAGGCCGAGGTAGCGCCAGCGCTTCAGCGGCCGCCGGTCCCGGAACAGGGCCATCCGCGCGGGCGGTACCGTCAACCCGGTCGGGCGATCTCGCGCGGGCAGCGACTCCAGGCTGGACACGGCGAGCTATGCTCTCAGACGGCATTGACTGACCAGTCAATCGCCACCGCACCCCGGGGAAGACGTTCCGTGCGCGCCGCAGCTGTCCAACTCACCGCGACCGCCGACAAGGCGACGAACCTCGAGACCGCCGACCGTCTCGTGCGCGCCGCCGTGCGCGACGGCGCCGCGCTCGTCGTGCTGCCCGAGAAGTGGTCGGTCTACGGGTCGCCCGACGACCAGCGCGCCGGCGCCGAGCCGCTCGACGGCCCGGCGCTGAGCTGGGCGCGGTCGCTCGCGCGCGAGCTGGAGATCGACCTGGTCGCCGGCTCGATCGCCGTCGCGCCGGACGGGAGCGACCCGCGCGGGCGCGGCGCGAACACGTCGGTCCACGTCGGGCCCGACGGCGCCGACCGCGCCGTGTACCGCAAGCTGCACATGTTCGACGTGGTCGTCGGCGGCCGCGACTACCGCGAGTCTGACGGCGAGGCGCCGGGAGACGCCATCGTCTCCTCGCGGCTGGCCGACGGCACCGGCCTGGGCCTGACCATCTGCTACGACCTGCGCTTCCCGGAGCTGTACCGCCGGCTCGCGGTCGACGGCGCGCGCGTGATGTCCGTGCCGTCGGCGTTCACCGAGCCGACGACGCGCGACCACTGGGAGGTCCTGCTGCGGGCGCGCGCGATCGAGAACCAGGCCTTCGTCGTCGCGGCCAACCAGGTCGGGCGCCACGCCCCGGGCCTGCGCACGGGCGGCCGCTCGATGATCGTCGACCCCTGGGGGATCGTCCTCGCGCAGGCGCCGGACACCGAGACGCACGTCGTCGCCGAGCTGGACCTCGCCAGGCTGGAGCGCATCCGGACCGACCTCCCGTCGCTCGCCAACCGCCGCCCGGAGGTCTACGGCTGATGGCTCGCCCCTCCGGGATCTCGCCGCGCGATGCGGTGGCGTCTCGCCGCCCGTGGCGGCGTCATCCCTCGGTCACGGGCCTAGGGGCCCGCTCCCTCAGTGCTTCCGCGCCACAGACGACGATCCGCGCCCGCATCGCGGGCCGAGATCCCGGAGAGGCTCGCTGATGGCGACGGCGCGCAACGCCGCGGCCGCCGCCGAGAAGCGCCGGCTCATCCTCGACGCCGCCGTCCGCGTCTTCGCCCGGCAGGGCTTCCACACCTGCCGCGTGAGCGACATCGCCGACGAGGCCGGCGTCGCCTACGGGTTGGTGTACCACTACTTCCGCTCCAAGGACGAGGTCCTGGACACGCTCTTCCTGGAGCGCTGGAACGTCATGCTCGACGCGATCCGCGAGGTCGACCAGCAGGACATCCTGGCCCGCAAGAAGCTCGAGGCGATCGCCGGGTTCATCGTCGACTCCTACCGCCACGACCCCGACCTGATGAAGGTCATCATCGTCGAGGTCACGCGGGCGGCGAACTCGTTCGGCCAGACGCACCTGGCGAAGATCACCGAGGCCTATGACCTGATCGGCGGCGTCGTGAGCAAGGCCCAGGAGTCGGGCGAGTTCCGCAAGGACATCGCGCCGCAGTTCGCGGCCATGGCGTTCTACGGCGCCATCGAGCAGGTGCTCACGGGCTGGATCTTCGACTCGCTGCCGCAGTCGGCCGGTGGGTTCGATGAGGCCAAGCGGTTGATCGTCGAGACGATCTGCTCGGGCCTGGATCAGTAGCCGCCGGCCCGTCCGGGTAGGGTTTGGCGGCGATGCACCAGAACGAGATCGTCAAGCGCCTTGCGTGGTCGGGACTCCTGGCGGCGTTCGGCGCGGCCGCTTCGGTGGTCGCGTCACGTCTTGCCGGGCTGGCCTACCGCCGGATCTTCGACGAGGACCCGCCGGAGTGAGCGCGGGCGACGCCCACCCAGGCGACCAGCCGGTCGAGCCGTTCGAGGCCGCCGCGCAGGCGCCCGACGCGGCGGCGACCGCGCCCGCTCCCGATCCGACGCCGGAGCCGACCCCGACGGTCGGCACGGCCGACGCGTCCTACGGCGCGCCGGCCGGCAGCGCCATGCTCGGCGGCGCCGGGCACCCCGCCGTGGACCCGAACCCCGAGAAGCTCGTGGGCGCGGCGTTCGCCGGCGGCCTGGTGGCCGCGCTGTTCCTGAAGGGGTTGGCCCGGAGGAAGCACCGATGAGCAGCGACCCGCAGCAACCCGCGAGCATCGTCCAGGCGATCCAGGAGGTCAGCGACAAGGCGTCGCTGCTCGTCCGCGAGGAGATCGAGCTCGCGAAGGCCGAGGTCACCGAGAAGGTCACGAAGATCGGCAAGGGCGCGGCGATCGCCGCGGCGGCCGGCATCTTCGTCCTCGGCGCGCTGATCATGATCCTGTTCGGGCTGGCGTGGCTGGCCTACTGGGCGATCCCGTTCCCGGCCGGCCAGTACTTCTGGGGCTACTTCACGGTCGCCGCGGTCCTGCTCATCCTGGCCGCGCTGGCCGGGTACGTCGCGTACCGCGCGCTGAAGGCGGGCACGCCGCCGGCGCCGAAGATGGCCGTCGAGGAGGCCAAGCTGATCAAGGAGACCGTGTCGGCCGAGCACCCGGAGGGGACCATCTAGATGCCGCAGCAGCGCACCCCCGAGGAGATCCGGGCCTCGATCGAGAGCAACCGCGCCGACCTGGCCGTCTCGCTGGAGCGGCTGCGCGGCGAGGTGGCCGAGGTCACCGACTGGCGCAAGCAGATCCGCGAGCATCAGCAGGAGATCCTGATCGGCGCGGCCGTCGCGGGGTTCGTCCTCGGCGGCGGGATCGCGGCGATCGGCGGCCTGATGCGCCGCAAGAAGCGCCGCTGGTAGCCGGCGGCTCCGCCGCGTTCGGGCCCGCACCGTCCGGGGCCGCGCCTACGGTTCGGGCCAGTGCCGTCGCGCCCGTACGACATCCCTGCCCGCACCGTGCTGCGGATCGTGACGATCGTCGTGCTCGCGGTCCTCACGCTGTACCTGATCTACCTGCTGCGCAAGCCGATCGGCTGGGTGCTGACGGCGACGTTCATCGCGGTCGCGCTGTCGGCGCCGGTCAACCGCCTCAACCGGCACATGAGGCGCGGGTTCGCGATCGCGATCGTCTACCTCGGGCTGATCCTGGTGCCGGTCGGGCTGACGGCGCTCGTCGTCCCGCCGCTGGTCACGCAGGGGACGAACCTCGCCGAGGACCTGCCGCACTACTCGCGCGACGTCCAGGACTACGTCAACAAGAACGAGAGGCTGCGCGAGCTCGACGACAAGTACGACCTGACGGGGCAGCTGCAGAAGCAGGCCGACCAGCTGCCCGGCAAGGTCGGCGACGCGGCGAAGGTGCTGAGCGACATCGGCCTCGGCCTCGTCAACTCGGTCTTCGCGCTCGTCAACATCCTCATCCTGTCGATCTTCATCGTCTCGCGCGGCCGGCAGTGGACCGACGCCGCGCTCCGCCTGCGGCCGGAGGCCGAGCGCGACCGGATGCGGCGGATCCTGGACCACACCTCGGCCGCGGTCGGCGGCTACGTCCAGGGGGCGCTGACGGTCGCGCTCATCGCCGGCGTCCAGTCGTTCGTCGTGATGGAGATCCTCGGCGTGCCGTTCGCCGCGCCGCTGGCCGTGATGGCCGGGCTCGCATCGCTGATCCCGCTGGTCGGCGCCACGGCGGCGGCGATCCTCATCGGGCTGGTCACGGTGTTCAGCGACTTCCCGACCGACACCATCATCTGGGCGGTCTGGGCGGTCGTCTACCAGCAGATCGAGAACAACATCATCCAGCCGCAGATCCAGAAGCGGACGGTGCAGGTGCAGCCGTTCATCGTGCTGGTGGCGGTGCTGTTCGGCTCGACGCTGCTCGGCGTCCTCGGCGCGATCGTGGCGATCCCGCTGGCCGCGTCGATCCAGATCCTCGTCCGGGAGTGGTGGGCCTGGCGCCAGGAGTCGCGCCAGGCGCAGATCATCGACCCGGGCGCGCCGCCGCCGGCGGCCGGACCGCCGGGGGCGGGGCCGGGGCCGGGACCGCGCGGCGATGACGAGGGCGGCGGCGGCGTGGTCCTGCCGGCGACCTAGATGGGTTATTCCACGGGTCCGGTGCGGCCGCGCGACGGCCCGGCCGGCGCCTGACACCACCCGATTTCTTGCCGATCCAACCAGGATCGGCGGCGAAATCGTGCGGCGTCAGGCCTCCGCCCGGACCGCCGATCGACCGGACCGTCTCGTGGAATAACCCATCTAGACGCCCAGCTCGGCCATCAGCTTGCGCGGCAGCCCGCCCGCACCCAACAGCCCCGGGCCGACG
>DATDMD010000118.1:0-14605 GCA_036518975.1 Baekduia sp. | reverse complement strand
GATGTCGGTCCGCGGCAAGCCCTCCGCACGGATCCGCGCCATCTGCGGGGGCTCCGGCTGCCCGCGCCGCGACCCGTCGCCGGTCAACCCGCCCGCGCGCCTGCGGACGCTCGAGCGGTTCTTCCGCACCGGCACGGTGCTGCAGATCCGGGTGACCGCCGGCCGGACGATCGGCAAGTACACGAGCTTCCGGATCCTCGCGAACCGCCCACCGCGACGCGTCGACCGCTGCCTGCTGCCCGGGCGCTGGGCGCCGGTCCGCTGCCCGGCGACCTGAACGAGCGCCGCCGCAGGAGCCCGTGCCGGTCAAGATCGCCCGCCCGGAGGTCGATCACCTTGATGTGGAGGTCCTGCTCGAATGCCATGTCCCGGTCGACATCACGCTCGACGGTGGGTGGCATCTCACGGCGCAGGTGACCTCGGTCGGGCTCGGGCATGTCGACCTCGGGCCGGTCGGCCCGCCGCTGGCGCTCCCCGCGCCGTTGCGGTGGTGCGGCGCGACGATCGCGTGGAAGACCCGGATCGGCGCCGCGCATCGGCGGGGGATCCTCGTCCAGGGCACGCATCCGGGCGAGCTGCGGCTGCATCCGATCGGCGACCCGATGAAGGTCCAGCGGCGCCGCTTCGTCCGGGTCCCCGCCGAGCTGGCGACCGCCGTCATCGCCCCCGACAAGCGCCTGACCACCAGGACGCTCGACGTCTCGGTCGGCGGCATGCTCGTCGCGCCGGCCGACACGCTGACGATCGACGACACCGTCCGCTTCGCCCTGGACCTCGGCGCGATCACGATCTCCGGCGACGGCCGCGTCGTCCGCGGCACCTCCGAGGGCGCGCGCGGCATCCTCTTCGCCGACCTCCAGGGCCGCGCCGAGCGGCAGCTGTCGCACTACATCGCGCAGCGCCAGCGCGAGCTCATCGCGGGCTCGCGCCCCGCGGAGGCGTGACCCGCCCCCGCGCCGCGGACCCGGCGCGCGCTCAGCTTTCGGCCAACAACACGCTGACCTGCAGCAGGTCCTCCGGCGCGTTGACGTTGTAGAACGCCGTCGGGTCCAGCCCATCCAGCTCGCGCGCGCCCAGCGACCGGACCACCTCCGTGGCCGGCGCGTCCGGCGGGAACGTCGCGAGCCCCGGCGCCGCGCGCGGCGTGTACAAGGCGCACAGCGGCATCGGGCGCCCATGCACCAGCGGGACAACGACCGCCGCGCCCTCCGGATCGGCCGTCGCGATCGCCCGCAGCGTCGCCGCGTCGATCAGCGGCAGGTCGACGGCGACCGCCAGCACCGACCGCCCCGCGGCCATCATCAGCGCGTAGGCGACGCCGGTCAGCGGGTGGCGCGGCTCGTCGGGCTCGATCCACAGGTCCGCCGTCCCGGCCAGCGCCGGCAGCAGCGTGTCGCGCTTGGCGACGACCGCCACGTGGTCGCAGACCTCGTGCAGCGCCTCCAGCACGTACTGGATCAGCGGGCGGCCCTCGAGCTCGACGATCGCCTTGTCGCCGCCCAGGCGGCGGCCGCGACCCCCGGCGAGCACGACGCCGACGGGCGGTTCGAGGATCTTCTCGGCGCCCCGCATGACCGCGCGACCCTACAGCGCCGGATGACCGAAACGGAACTTCTATCCTGCTGCGCCATGGGAGACCTGATGGGCGCGCACCCCTGGCTGCGCTGCTACCGGTGCTGGTCGCAGGACCTCGAGGTCCAGGTGCACTACGAGGGCATTCACCGGATCGACCCCCAGACCGGGGAGCGCGCCGACGTGGTGGACGAGCTTCAGGAGGCCGTCGTGCAGTGCCTGGAGTGCATGCACGACCAGCCCCACCTCACGTTCGCCAACGGACGCGTCGAGCCGGTCGAGGACCGCTGGGAGCGCATGATCGCCGGCACGCCGTGGGTCGCGTCCTGCACGGTGACGGTCGACGGCGACGACGTCGAGACGTGCTCCGGCCCCGAGGCCGGCGACGCGCTGTCCTACGCGGCCTTCGGCGACCACGGCACCCGCGAGTTCTTCACGCACGTCCGCTTCCACAAGCACGAGGACGGCAACCGGATCGTCGTCCACCTGCTCGTCGAGCTCTACGCGCGCTCCGTCGAGGAGGCCACCGAGGTCCTCGAGGAGGCCGCGCGCGGCCACCTCACGATCACCTCGCTGGCCGAGGAGTCGCGGCCGCCCGCGGCGGCCGAAGACCGCCACTGAGCGACGCAGACTGGACCCTCCCCCGATAGAGGGAGGTCCAGGCTCCAGATGCAGGCAGTTCGTGCCGAAATACCGGGCTGAATGGAGCACCCCGCGCCGCGCATCCTGGTCGCCGAGGACTCCGCCCTGCTGCGGCGGATGCTCGGCGACGTCCTGCGCGCGAACGGCTACACGGTCCTGGACGCCGCCGACGGCGCCCAGGCGCTCCACATGGCCCGGACCGAGGACCCGTCCGTGCTGGTCATGGCGCGCGAGATGGAGGGCCTCGACGGCCTCGCCGTGCTCGACGCGCTGCGCGCCGACCCGCACACGCTCGACCTGCCCGTCGTCTTCGTCACCGGCCACACCGACGCGCGCGACCTCGCCCTCGGCCTGGAGCGCGGCGCCCACGACTACGTCCGCAAGCCCGTCGACCCGGTCGAGCTCGTCGCCCGGATCAGGACCGCCCTGCGCCTGCGCGCCCTGCACGAGGAGCTCGCCCGCCGCAACGCCGAGCTCGAGCAGCTCGCGCGCACCGACGTCCTGACCGGCCTGGCCAACCGCCGCCACGCCGACGACGTGCTGCGCTCGACGATCGCCTCGGCCCGCCGGCACAGGCGGTCGCTGTGCGTGGTGCTGGTCGACGTCGACAACTTCAAGGCCGTCAACGACCACCACGGCCACGCGGCGGGCGACGCCGTCCTGCGCGAGATCGCCGTGCGGCTGACGGCCGGGCTGCGCGAGGAGGACGTCGCGGCACGCTGGGGCGGCGAGGAGTTCCTCCTGCTGCTGCCCGACTCGCCCGACGCGACGGTCGTCTGCGAGCGCCTGCGCGAGTCGATCGCCGAGCGCCCCGTCAACGTCCACGGCCTCCTGGAGCTGGCCGTCAGCGCCTCGTTCGGGTGGGCGCCGTGGACCGGTGAGGAGACCGGCGAGGCCCTGATCGGCCGCGCCGACGTCGCGCTCTACGCCGCCAAGGCCGGCGGGCGCGACCGCGTCGTCGCCGCGCAGCCGGTCGCGGTGCGCGACGCGCACGCGGCGTGACGTCCTACAACAACCCCGCCAGGCCCAGCGCGGCGACCGACCCCGAGTCCGCGATCTGCCCCGACCGGACCATGGCCCGCACGTCCTCGACCCGATGGCGCCCCACGACCAGCCCCTGCTCGGTCTCCTCCAGCGCCTGGTCGCCCTGCACGAGGTCCGTCGCCAGCCACACGTCGAACGACTGGCTCGACATCCCGTAGGCGAAGTACAAGCCGGCGAGCTTCTCCATCCGGCCGGCGCGCAGCCCGGTCTCCTCGGCCAGCTCGCCGCGCGCGACGTCCTCGGCCGTCGCGTCCGGCACGTGGTGCCAGGCGCCCTGCGGCACCTCCCAGAAGCGCGCCTGCACCGGGTGGCGCCACTGCTGGACCAACCACACCCAGTCGTCCTCGCGCGCCACGATCGCCGCGGCGTGCGGCTTCTCGATCACCGCGTACAGCCCGGGCCGGCCGTCGGGGAGGATCGTCTGATCCTCCCGCACGCGCATCCAGTGGTTCTCGTAGACGGTGCGCGACGAGGTCACGCGCAGCTGACCCGGGTCCAGCTCGCCGCTCTCGGTCACCCGGCCAATCCTCGCAGGTGGCGGATCGCGAGCGTCAGGCCCGCGAGGTCGCCGTCGCCCTCGACCCGCAGCGCGCGCGCCACGGACGTCAGCCGCCGCAGCGGCGCGTCGCGCGCGGCCAGGAAGCGCTCGACCGCGTCCGCGGGCTCGGCCCCCGGCGCCTCCTCCAGCGCCTTCTGCGACAGCACCCTGCGCGCGTCGAGCACGTCGTCGAGCAGCGCCTGCTGCGCCCAGCGCCGCACGCGCGTCCCGGCCGGCAGCTGCAGCACCTCCTGCTCCAGCCACTCCAGGCCGAGCCGCTCGCCGAGGTCGAAGAACGTCGCGGCGACCTCGACCACGTCGCGCTCCACGTGGCGCGCGACCGCGATGATGTCCGGCCCGTGGCGCAGCGCGCGCTGGAACGCGTGGCGGCGCGCGACCGCGTCGGGCACGCCGGCGTCGATCAGCTCGACGGCGACCGTCTCGTGCTCCTCGCGCCACGCGTCGGAGCGCAGGCCCGCCATCGCCTCGCCGAGCGTGACGAAGGCGTCGCCCGCCTCGGCGACCGTCGCCTCGACGTCGGCGCCCGGCGCGTGCAGGAGATACCAGCGCGCGACGCCGGCGACGAGGTCGTCGACGCCGTCGAGCAGCGTCCACGCCGTGTCGGCGTCGAGGCTCTGGACGACGCCCTCGATCTCCAGCCAGCGCTGGGTCGCGCCGGTCACCTCGCGCGCGATCCGGTACGCGCGCACGACCTCCGCGGGCTCGGCGCCGAGCTCGCCGGTCAGCCCGGACACGAACGTCGGGCCGAGCGCGTCGACGACGTCGTTGGCCGCCAGCGTCGCGATCAGCTCACGCCGCAGCGGGTGCTCGGCGATCAGGTGGCCGAAGCGGGCGACGACCGGCCGCGGAAAGTACGACCGCGCGTCGTTCCCGAACGCGGCCTCGTCGGGCAGGTCGGAGTCCAGGAGCGCGTCGGTCAGCAGCCGCTTGGCGTAGGCGACCAGGACCGCCAGCTCCGGCCGGACCAGCCCGCGGCCCGCGCGCCGGCGCTCGGCCATGTCCTCGGAGCTGGGCAGCGCCTCGTCGGCGCGGTGCAGGATCTCGGCGCGCTCCAGCGCCGCCATCAGGTCCTCGTAGGCGAACACGCGCGCGGCCGACGAGCGCACCTCCTGCCACAGGATCTGCGCCTGCAGGAACGAGTCGTACAGCACGTGGTGCACGACGTCGTCGGTGACCTCGGCCAGCAGGTCGTCGCGGTCCTCACGGTCCAGCTCGCCGCGGAGCACCGCGAGGTCGAGCAGGATCTTCAGGTTGACCTCGTGGTCGGAGCAGTCGACGCCCGCCGAGTTGTCGATGAAGTCGGCGTTGATCAGGCCGCCGGTCCCCTCGTGGCCGCCGGCCGACGCGTACTCGATGCGGGCGCGCTGGGTGAACCCGAGGTTGCCGCCCTCCCCCACGACCCGCGCGCGCACCTCGCGCCCGTCGACGCGGATGGCGTCCGACGAGCGGTCCAGCGCGTCGGCGTCCGATTCCGCCGACGCCTTCACCACTGTCCCGATCCCACCGTTCCACAGGAGGTCGACGGGCGCGCGCAGGATCGCCCGGATGAGGTCGGCCGGCGCCAGCGCCTCGTCCTCGATCGCCAGCGCGCGGCGCACCTGCGGCGTCAGCGGGATCCGCTTGGCGTTGCGGCTGAAGACGCCGCCGCCCTCCGACAGCGCTTCGCGCGAGTAGTCGTCCCACGACGAGCCGCTCATCTCGAACAGCCGCTCGCGCTCGGCGAACGACGTCTCGGGGTCCGGGTCCGGATCCAGGAAGACGTGGCGGTGGTCGTAGGCGGCCACGAGCTTGAGCGTCCGCGACAGCAGCATGCCGTTGCCGAACACGTCGCCGGACATGTCGCCGATGCCGACCACGCGGACGGCGTCGCGCTCGGGGTCGACGCCGACCTCGCGGAAGTGCCGCTTGACCGACTCCCACGCGCCCTTGGCCGTGATCCCCAGGCCCTTGTGGTCGTAGCCGGTGCTGCCGCCCGACGCGAACGCGTCGCCCAGCCAGTAGCCGCGCCGCAGCGCGACCGCGTTGGCCGTGTCGCTGAACGAGGCGGTGCCCTTGTCGGCCGCGACGACGAGGTAGGAGTCGTTCTCGTCGTGCACGCGCACGCCGACCGGCGGGACCGTCGTGCCGTCCTCGGCGAGGTCGTCGGTCACGTCCAGCAGCGCCTCGATGTAGCGGACGTACTGGCGCTTGACCTCGTCGCGCAGCTGCGCGGGGTCGTCGGGCCGCCGCTTGAGGAAGAACCCGCCCTTGGCGCCGGCCGGCACGATGATCGCGTTCTTGGTCATCTGCGCGCGCATCAGGCCGAAGACCTCGGTGCGGTAGTCCATGCGGTCCGACCAGCGGATGCCGCCGCGCGCGATGCGCCCGCCGCGCAGGTGGATGCCCTCCATGTCGGGCGCGTAGACGTAGATCTCGAACAGCGGCGCCGGGAGCGGGATCGCCGGCACCTCGCGCGACCGCAGCTTGAAGGACATGGCGTCGCGGCCGGGCTTGAAGGCGTTGGTCCGGACGGTCGCGTCGATGACGCCGAGCTGGTTGCGCAGGATGCGGTCGTGGTCGAGCAGCTCCACGGCGTCGAGGTCGGCGCGGATCTCCTCACGCAGCGCCTGCTCGGCGTGCTCGTCACCGCCGCGCTCGTCGGTCGCGAAGCGCAGCTCGAAGAGCCGGATCTGCTTGGCGGTGATCTCCGGGTTGGCGGCGATGACGTCGTTCTGGAAGCTCTCCGTGTAGCGCGTGAAGATGCGCTGGCGGTAGCGGCGGAACGCGCGCAGCACCTGGACCTGCTCCCAGCGCAGGCCCGCCCCGACGACCAGGCGGTTCAGCGAGTCGGACTCCGAGTCGCCCCGCCAGACGGCCTCCAGCGCGGCGCTGACGCGGTCGGCCACCACGGCGATGTCCAGCGGCCGGTCGGGTTGGGTGGGAAGGGATTCGAGCACGCCGAACGCCTGCAGCCACAGCTCGTCGTCGCCTCCCAGGCGCGCCGGGACCTCCTCGATGACGCGCAGGCCGAGGTGCTCCAGCATCGGCGTGGCCTGCGACAGCTCGATCTTCGGGCCGCGCCGGTAGAACGCCACGCGCGTGCGGCGGGTGCCATCCGCCCCACGCTCGTCCTGCAAGCCCACCAGGAAGTCGGCGCGGCCGGTGGTGAGCGCCTCGAACCGGTCGACGTCCTGGGCGGCGATCTGCGGCTCGACCGACGCGCGGTAGGACTCCGGCAGCCGCTTGCACCAGCGCGCGGCGAGCATCCGGCCGCGCTCGGGCCCGTGCTGGTGGACGAGCGCGGCGGCGACGCGGTCGCGCCACGTGCGCGCCTCGAGGATCAGCCGGCGCTCGAGCTCGGAGACGTCGACGTCGGGCAGGCCGCCGCCCGACCGCACGGTCAGGTGCAGGGTGACGCGGGCGTCCTCGGCGAAGACCTCGTGCTGCTCGACGACCGCGGTGCCGTAGGCGGCCGCGACCATCGCGAGCAGCCGCTCGCGCAGCGCCGCCGAGTAGCGCTCGCGCGGCAGCGCGGCGACCAGCGAGGCCCCGCGCCCGTCGCGCGACCGGCGGCCCAGGAGCCGGACCTCGTCGACGCGCAGCGACAGCAGCGCGGCGATCTGCGCGCGCAGGTCCTCGGTCGGCGCCCCGAACAGCTCGCCCTTGGGGTAGCCGTCGAAGATCGCGATGGCCGCCTTGGAGTCGTGCGAGCCGTCGATGAGGTCCTCGGCGTCGAGGATGCGGCGCAGCTTGTCGCGCAGCAGCGGCGTGACCGACGCGGGCTCCGCGTACGCGCGCGAGGTGAACAGGCCCAGCAGCCGCGCCTCGTCCACGACGCGCCCGTCGGCGTCGAAGCGCCGCGCGATCAGGGCGTTCATCGGCTCGCGGCGGTGCACGGGCGACAGCGTGTGCGTCTTGGTGATCTCCAGGACCGTCGCGATCCCGTCGCCGGCCGCCGGCGGGTCGTGGGCCGGGACGCGCAGCTCGCCGGCCTCGCGCGTGTCGCGCAGCAGCCCCAGGCCGGACCCGTCGACGCCGCGCAGGCGGCCGTCCGCGTCGCGGACGTCCTCGTGGAAGCCGAGGAAGACGAAGTGGCTCTGGCCGGTCCAGCGCAGGAAGGCGATCATCTCGTCGGGGTCGGCGTCCTCCTCGTCGCGGACGCGGTCGGCGCCGGCGGCGACGATCTCCGACAGGCGGTCCAGCGAGGCGCGCAGCGCCGGGAAGTCCTCGACGGCGGCGCGGACGGTCGCCAGGACGTGGCGCGTGGCGTCCTCCAGGTCCGCCAGCTCCTCGGGCGCCAGGCGCCGGTCGAGCTCGAAGTGCATGACGGACTCGCGCGTGGCGTCGCGCGGGTGCTCGATCGACAGGATCCGGCCGTCCTCCTGGCGGCGCACGCCGACGATCGGATGGGTGACGCGGAGCACCCGCAGCCCGCGCGCGACGAGCTCGGCCGTGATCGAGTCCACCAGGAACGGCAGGTCGGGGGTGTTGGTCTCCAGCACCGAGCCGGGCGCGTCGTAGCCGTGCTCGGCGCGCGTCGGCGTGAACGCGCGGACGCCGACGACCGCGCCGTCGCGCCGGTCGGCCAGCGCGAACGCCCCGCGGATCTCCGCCAGGAGCGTCGCGGGGTCCTCGTCCGGCCCGTCCGGCTCGGCGGCCTGCCCCGGCGCGCGGCGCAGGTACGCGGCGGCGAACCGCGCGAGCGTCTCCCCGTCGCGCGCCCGTGCGAGCGCGACGACGGCGTCGGCGACGTCGGCCGACGACTCCTCCTGGATGGACACGAGAGGAACCTACCCCGCGAACCGGCCGCAGGATGTCCGAAGGGCGGCCATGACGACCGCCCTTCGGGACAACACGATGTCGGCGCCGCGTCTGCTAGGCGGCCAGGCGCTGCTGGAGCGCCTCGAACTGCCGGCGGATCGCCGCGGGCAGGTCGTCGCCGAACTTCGCCAGGTGCTCCTTGACCTGCGGGAGCTCGTCGCGCAGCGCGCCCTCGTCCACCGACAGGACCTCGGCCAGCGCCGCGTCGGAGATGTCCAGGCCCTCGGTGTCGAGGTCGCCCCGCTGCGGGACCAGGCCGATCGGCGTCTCGTCGGCCTCGACCCTGCCCTCGCAGCGGCGGAAGATCCACTCCAGCACGCGCGAGTTGTCGCCGAAGCCCGGCCACAGGAACTGGCCGTCCGCGCCCTTGCGGAACCAGTTGACGTAGAAGATCCGCGGCGGCCGCGCCCCGGCCCGCTCGCCGATGTCCAGCCAGTGCTCGAAGTAGGACGCCATGTTGTAGCCGCAGAACGGCAGCATCGCGAACGGGTCGAAGCGCAGCTGGCCGACCGTGCCGAAGGCGGCGGCGGTCATCTCCGAGCTCATCGTCGCGCCGAGGAACACGCCGTGCTCCCAGTCGAACGCCTCGCGCACGAGCGGGACCACCGACGCGCGGCGGCCGCCGAACAGGAACGCGTCGATCGGCACGCCCGCCGGGTCCTCCCACTCGGCCGCCATCGACGGCACCTGCGTCGCGGGGACCGTGAAGCGCGAGTTCGGATGGGCGGCCGGGTGGTCGGCCGCGGGCGTCCAGTCCTCGCCGTGCCAGTCGGTGAGGTGGGCCGGCGGCTCGCTCGTCATCCCCTCCCACCACGTGTCGCCGTCGTCGGTCAGCGCCGTGTTGGTGTAGATCGCGCCCTTGTCGAGCGCGGCCATGGCGTTGGGCGTGTTGGCGTAGCCGGTGCCGGGCGCGACGCCGAAGAAGCCGTACTCGGGGTTGATCGCCCGGAGGCGGCCGTTGTCGTCGTACTTCATCCAGGCGATGTCGTCGCCGATCGTCTCGACCTTCCAGCCCTCGATCGTCGGGACCATCAGCGCGAGGTTCGTCTTGCCGCAGGCGCTCGGGAACGCGCCCGTGACGAACTTGACCTCGCCCTCGGGCGACGTGAGCTTGAGGATGAGCATGTGCTCGGCCATCCAGCCCTCGTCGCGGGCCATGATCGAGGCGATCCGCAGCGCGAAGCACTTCTTGCCGAGCAGGGCGTTGCCGCCGTAGCCCGAGCCGTAGGACCAGATCTCGCGCGTCTCGGGGTAGTGGACGATGTACTTGACCTCGGCGTTCGTCGGCCACGGCACGTCGTCCTGGCCCGGCTCGAGCGGCGCGCCGATCGAGTGGACGCAGGGGACGAAGTCGCCCTCCTCGCCGAGGACGTCGAGGGCGCCGGTGCCCATGCGGGTCATGATCCGCATCGAGACGACCACGTAGGGCGAGTCGGTGATCTCGACGCCGACGTGGGACTTGTCGGAGCCCAGCGGGCCCATCGAGAACGGGACCACGTACATCGTGCGCCCGCGCATCGAGCCGGCGAACAGGTCGTTCATCGTCTCGCGCATCTCGTCGGGCGCGCGCCAGTTGTTCGTCGGGCCCGCGTCGTGCTCGTCCTGCGAGCAGATGAAGGTGCGGTCCTCGACGCGAGCGACGTCGCTCGGGTCCGACCAGGCCAGGTAGGAGTTGGGCCGCTTGGCGTCGCTGAGGCGCTTGAACGTCCCAGCGTCCACGAGCTGCTGGCAGAGGCGGTCGTACTCCTCCGCCGAGCCGTCACACCAATGGATCTCGTCGGGCTGCGTCAGCGTGGCGATCTCCTCCACCCACGCCGTCAGCCTGGCGTTCTCTGTCGGAACCGTGATGCTCACGTCACTTCCTCGGTATCGAATTCAAGGAGGCGGGCGAAAGGGGACGGCGGCCCACCTCGGTGCGCATCCCGGAAACCTACCCGGTCGGGCTACCGGAAGCATCGAGAGCTTGCTGAACGAACGGTGGGTCTGTAGCGCGGTCCGACGGTCGGGGGGATGGCACCCCCCGATCGTCGGGTCGGCCTGACTAGGCGCTCTCGCCGGGCGTCCTGCGGGGGACGAGGACCAGCCGCTTGAACTCCGCGACGAGGGTCCCGTCCTGGTTGAAGACGCGCGTGTGGACCTTCACGGTGCCACGGTCGAGCTTGGAGCGCGACTCCTTCTTCTCCAGCACCTCGGACTCGACGAACAGCGTGTCGCCGTGGAAGACCGGGGCCGGGTGGCTGAGCTCCTCGGTGGCGAGGTTGGCGATCGCCTTGCCGGAGACGTCGGAGACCGACATGCCCAGCGCGAGGCTGTAGACCAGCGGCCCGACGACGACGTTGCGGCCCTGCTGCGACTGGCCCGCGTACACGTCGTTGATGTGCAGCGGGTGGTGGTTCATCGTGATCAGGCAGAAGAGGTGGTCATCGGACTCGGTGACCGTCTTCGCCGGCCAGTGCTTGTAGACCGCGCCGACCTCGAACTCCTCGAGGTAGCGGCCGTAGGCGTGCGCGCCGGAGGCCTCGCGCTCGCGCTGGTCGGTGGTGAAGTCGGTGGTCTCAGCGGCCATCTTCGGGTTCTCCTCGGGAAGGGTGCGGTACGACGTCAGGACGGTGAAGGATGCCAGCGATGGCGCTCCGTTGACTCGCCAGTCAATATCGTTCGACCACATGCGCAGCCCTCGAGACTTCTTCAAGCCCCTCGCCGTCGGCGCCCCGGAGCCGGTGCGCGAGATCCCGTTCCCGCCGTCGCGGATGATCCACTTCTTCGACGCGTCGAACGAGAAGATGGTGTCCAAGCTGCCCGACACCATCGCCAAGGCCGACATCGTGCTCGGCAACCTCGAGGACGCCGTCCCGGTCGACCGCAAGGAGGCCGCGCGCGAGGGCCTCGTCAAGGTCGGCAAGACCGTCGACCTCGGCGACACGCAGCTCTGGACACGCGTCAACTCGCTGGAGTCGCCGTGGGTGCTGGACGACCTGACGACGCTCGTCACCGAGATCGGCGACGTCCTCGACGTGATCATGGTCCCCAAGGTCGAGGGCCCGTGGGACATCCACTACGTCGACCGCCTCTTGGCGCAGCTCGAGGCGCGCGCCGGGGTCAAGCGCCCGATCCTGATCCACGCGCTGCTGGAGACCGCGCAGGGCGTCGCGCACCTGGAGGAGATCGCGGCCGCGTCGCCGCGCATGCAGGGCATGTCGTTCGGCCCGGCCGACCTCGCCGCGTCGCGTCGCATGAAGACCACGCGCGTCGGCGGCGGCCACCCGGGCTACGTGTCGATGAGCGACCCGGACCCGGCCAACCCGGACGCGCCGCGCATCACCGCTCAGCAGGACCCGTGGCACTACTCGATCGCGCGCATGGTCGACGCGTGCACGATGAACGGGCTGCTGCCGTTCTACGGTCCGTTCGGGGACATCAAGGACACCGTCGCCTGCGAGGCGCAGTTCCGCGCCGCGTTCCTCCTCGGCTGCGTCGGCGCGTGGTCGCTGCACCCCGTGCAGATCGACATCGCCAAGAAGGTCTTCTCGCCCGATCCGGCCGAGGTGCTGTTCGCCAAGAAGGTCCTGGAGGCGATCCCGGACGGGCGCGGCGTGCACATGATCGACGGCAAGATGCAGGACGACGCGACCTGGAAGCAGTGCAAGGTCATGGTCGACCTCGCCGAGCAGCTGGCCGCGAAGGACCCGGAGCTGGCCGAGGCCTACGGCTTCGCGCCGGCGGCCGCCTGAGCCTGCGCCTGGGCGCGGCGGCGCACCGCGCGCAGCAGGTCGTGGCGGATCAGCCCGCTGCCGGCCCGGATCGCCAGCCAGTAGGGGCGGAACGAGCGCGCGGCCGCGGGGTCGGTGGGCTGGACGCGCGTCTCGGTCGTCAGGCGCGTCCGGCCCCCGGCGTGGCCGCCCAGCGGCTCCAGGCCGAACGACATCGCCATCACCACGAAGCCGGGGCGGTCGAAGCGCGCGACCGCCTCGGGATCGTCGAGCCGGAGGGTCTCCCCGCCCCGCAGCCGCCACGGCTGCCCGGCCGCGGCGACGGCCAGCGCGCGCGGCGCCTCGTCGATCACGACCGCGAACCCGCGCCGCACGAACGTGCCGAGCACCGGCCGGTCCTGACCGCCGCGGCCCAGGCCGCGGACGGTCGTCAGCACGCGCGTGAGCGGCAGCTCCCCCGCGGTGACCTCGTGCAGCGCGGCCCAGACGGCCTCCGGAGACGCGCGCACGTCCGTGGCGTGCACCTCGGCGTGCGCGAACTCGGGGAGCACGCGATCCAGGGGGGAGTCCATCCCCCGAGTATCACGACCGGACCAAGCGCGACTGGCCCGGCGGCCGCTGAGACCGATCCGACACTGTGGACGCTGAGGGGTGCCAACTACGGTGCCGCCGGTGATCCGCACCGCGCGCCGCCACTTGACCTATGCCAACGCGATGGCGACCATCGCCGTCTTCATCGCGCTCAGCGGCAGCGCCTACGCGGCGACCAAGCTGCAGGCCAAGTCGGTGGGGACGCGCGAGCTCAAGAACGGCGCGGTGACGAAGGCCAAGCTCGCCAAGAGCACGCTGACGGCGCTCGCGGGGAAGCGAGGGGCGACGGGGGCGAAGGGGGCGGCGGGCCCGGCGGGGGCCTCCGGCGCCGCGGGCGTCACGGGACCGGCGGGCGCGACGGGCGCCACCGGACCGGCGGGCAGCCCCGGCGCGGCCGGCGCCACCGGCGCGGTCGGCGGCGTGCTCCCCAGCGGCGCCACCCTGCGCGGCATCTACGAGGCCGACGCCAGCACGACGCCGAGCTCGAACAAGCAGACCACCGTGTCCTTCGGCTACCTGCTGGCCACGAAGCTCACCGAGGAGGTCGTCGGGACCTCCGGCACGCCAACCGCGCACTGCAAGGGAACGGCCGCCAACCCGACTGCCGCCCCCGGCTACGTCTGCATCTACGCCACGCTCGGCACAACGGTCAACAGCAACATCATCGTCTACGACATGGAGACCACCATGGGCGGGCAGACCGGTCACACGGGCATGATGATCTACACCAGCAACGGCCAGTGGAGCCAGGGGACCTGGGCGCTCACCGCCCCGTGAGCGACACTGTCGCCATGCCCGCACCCGTCTTCGAACATGTGGCCCTCAACGTGCGCGACGTCGCCGCGGCGCGCGCGTTCTACGAGGCGGCGCTCGCGCCGCTGGCGCTGACCCTGACGATGGACGCCCCGAGCGTCCCCGTCGTCGGCTTCGGCCGCGAGGGCAAGAGCTCCTTCATGGTCCGCACCGTCGGCGATCCGTCGGGCCCGACGCACGTGGCGTTCGCGTCCCCGGACCGCGACAGCGTCGACGCGTTCCACGCCGCCGCGCTCGCCGCGGGCGGGACCGACAACGGCGGCCCCGGCATCCGCGAGAACTACCACCCCAACTACTACGCGGCCTTCGCGCTCGACCCCGACGGCAACAACGTCGAGGCCGTCTGCCAGGACGCCGTCCAGGCGTAGCGCCGCCGCAACGCCGACGGGCGCTCGCGCCCTATAGGCTCCGGCGCCGCTGAACCTCCCCCTGACCGGAGGCTTATCGCCTTGAGATTCTTCGAATACGAAGCCCGCGAGATCGTCAAGCGGGCGGGAATTCCCGTCACCGACTACGGGTTCACCACGGATGCGCTGGAGGCGAAGGAGATCGCCGCGCGCATCGGCGGACCGACCGTCATCAAGTCCCAGGTCCTCTCCGGCGGCCGCATGAAGGCCGGCGGCGTCAAGTTCGCCGACACGCCCGAGGAGGCCGAGGCGCACGCGACCGACATCCTCGGTCTCGAGATCAACGGCCACATGCCCCGCGGGATCCTCGTCGACCCGCGCGCCGAGTTCGAGCAGGAGTACTACGCGGGCGTCGTCTGGGACGGCACCCGCAAGCAGCCGGTGATGATCTTCTCGCCGGTCGGCGGCATCGACATCGAGCAGGTCGCCGAGGAGCAGCCCGACAAGGTCGGGCGCCGGCACTTCTC
>DATDMD010000117.1:0-16501 GCA_036518975.1 Baekduia sp. | reverse complement strand
CAGCTGCCGGTCGGAGATGTAGCGGTCGGCGAGCTCCGCCGCGGCCTCGAGGGCCTCGTCGGTGATCTCGATCTTGTGGTGCTGCTCGTAGCGGTCGCGCAGGCCCTTGAGGATCTGCACCGTCTCCTCGGGAGACGGCTGGTCCACGCGGATCTGCTGGAAGCGCCGCTCCAGGGCGGAGTCGCGCTCCAAGTACTTGCGGTACTCGTCGAGCGTCGTCGCGCCGATGGTCTGCAGCTCGCCACGGGCCAGGGCCGGCTTGAGGATCGACGCGGCGTCGATCGCGCCCTCGGCGGCGCCCGCCCCGACGAGGTTGTGGATCTCGTCGATGAACAGGATGATGTCGCCGCGCTGGGTGATCTCCTTCATCACCTTCTTCAGGCGCTCCTCGAACTCGCCGCGGTACTTCGAGCCGGCGACGAGGGCGGCCAGATCCAGCGTGTAGATCTGCTTGCCCTTGAGCAGCTCGGGCACGTCGGCGTTCGTGATCCGCTGGGCGAGGCCCTCGACGACGGCGGTCTTGCCGACGCCCGGCTCGCCGATCAGCACCGGGTTGTTCTTGGTGCGGCGGGAGAGGATCTGCATGATCCGCTCGATCTCGGTCTCGCGACCGACGACCGGGTCCAGCTTGCCGTCGGAGGCGAGCTTGGTGAGGTTGCGGCCGAACTGGTCCAGCAGCTTCGAGGACTTCTTGCCCTCGCCGGCGGCGGCTGCGCCACCCTGCGCGCCCGCGCCCTGCGAGCCGCCCTGACGGCGACCGCCCGGGCCCGACAGCATGCGGATGACCTCGTTGCGGATCTTCTCGGAGTCGGCGTCGAAGTCCAGGAGGATGCGGGCGGCGACGCCCTCGTTCTCACGGACCAGGCCGAGCAGGATGTGCTCGGTGCCGATGTAGTTGTGGCCGAGGCTCAGGGCCTCGCGGAGCGCCAGCTCCAGCACCTTCTTGGCACGCGGCGTGAACGGGATCTGGCCCGAGGTGACCTCTTCGCCGGAGCCCACGATCCGCACCACCTGGGCGCGGACGCGCTCGACGGTGATGTCCAGGGACTCCAGCACACGGGCGGCCAGCCCCTCCTCCTCACGGAGAAGGCCGAGCAGGATGTGCTCGGTGCCGATGTAGTTGTGCTTGAGCGTTCTCGCCTCTTCCTGGGCGAGCACGACCACCTGGCGGGCTCGCTCTGTGAATCGCTCGAACATCTTGGGGAACGTCCTTCCTACTGCGGGGGGAGATTCGCGAGTGGTCGGTCGAAGAGGTGGTCCGGATGGAAAATTCGTTGACGTGAGTCAAACGGTGCTGGAGGTCACCGAGTTACCCGATCTACCCGTCTCTTCGACCGCTGGGGCCGAGAAGATGAGTGAATCGGGGTCGTTCGGCGGGCATAGGGCAGTCTACCGCAGGGTCCCCTGGGACTTCGGGGCTTGAGAACACCCTGCTGGCATGGGGAATCAGTCCCGCATCGCCGGGAACAGGACGATCTCGCGGATCGAGTGGTGGCCGGTCATCAGGAGCACCAGACGGTCGATCCCGACGCCGATCCCGCCCGTCGGCGGCATGCCGTGCTCGAGCGCCTGGACGAAGACCTCGTCGTACGGCGTCGTCTCTTCGTCGCCGGCCTCAGCCAGGCGCACTTGGGCCTCGAACCGGGCGCGTTGCTCGTCGGGGTCGTTGAGCTCGGTGAACGCGTTGCCCAGCTCCATGCCGTTCGCGAAGACCTCGAAGCGCTCGACCAGGCCCGGCTTGGAGCGGTGGTCCTTGGCGAACGGACTCAGCGCCTTTGGGTAGTCGGTGACGAACGTCGGCTGGATCAGCTTGGGCTCGACGCGCTTGGAGAAGAGGTCGTCGACGAGGCCGGGCCACTCGAGGCCCTCGGTCGGGATGTCGGCGATGTCGGGCGACGCGTGGATCGCCGCCGCCAGCTTCTCGGCGGTGTCGTTGGCGATGATGTCGATCCCGGTCTCCTCGCGGATGGCGTCGGCGAGCGGGACGCGGCGGTAGGGCGCGGCGTCGAAGTCGATCGGGCCGTCGTAGTCCGCGGCCTTGGCGAGGCGCGGCAGCAGCTCCTCGACGGCGCGCATCATGTCCTCGTAGTCCGCGTAGGCCTCGTACCACTCGACCATCGTGAACTCGGGGTTGTGCTTGTAGGAGATGCCCTCGTTGCGGAAGTCCTTGCCGAGCTCGTAGACGCGCTCGAGGCCCCCCACGATCAGGCGCTTGAGGTACAGCTCGGTCGCGATCCGCAGGTAGAAGTCGCGGTCCAGCGCGTTGAAGTGCGTCGTGAACGGGCGGGCCGCGGCGCCGCCGTAGAGCGGCTGCAGGATCGGGGTCTCGACCTCGACGAAGCCGCGCTCGTCCAGGTAGGCGCGCACGGCGGCGATGATCTTGGCGCGCGTGACGAAGAGGTCGCGCTGCTCCGCGCTGGCCATGAGGTCGAGCTCGCGCTGGCGGAAGCGGGTCTCGACGTCCTTGAGGCCGTAATGGGCGTCAGGCGGCGGACGCAGGGCCTTGGCGAGGACGGTGTAGTCGTCGATCAGGAGCGACAGCTCGCCGCGGCGCGTCACGAACGCGGTGCCGTCGACGCCGAGGATGTCGCCGAGGTCGACGGCGTCGAGCAGGCGGGCCATCTTCTCGGGGCCGAGGACGTCGATCCGGGCCTGGAGCTGGATGCGGCCGGAGCGGTCGACGAGGTCCAGGAAGGCCATCTTGCCCTGGCCGCGGCGCTGGGTCAGGCGGCCGGCGACGCGGTAGGCGTTGGTGGTCTCCGCGCGGGGCTCGAGGCCGGGGTTCTCGTCGTGGACGCGCTGGGTCGGGACGACGCCCGGGAACGACGGCGGGTACGGGTCGATCCCGGCGGCGCGCAGGGCGTCGAGCTTGGCGCGCCGGACGGCCAGCAGCTCGTTGTGCTCGTCGTCGGTCGGGTGCGCGGGCGGGGCGGCGGGACCGCCCGCCGGATGGTCGGGCTGATCCGTCATGGCCGCCCGAGCCTAGAGACCGACGTCGATCTTGGTGATCTTGAGCTTCCGCGCGGGGCCCTTGGGGACCGCGACGGACACCGTGTCGTTGCGCTTGTGGCCGAGCACGGCGCGGCCGATCGGCGACTCGTTGGAGATCTTCGACTCGGCGGGGTTGACCTCGGCCGATCCGACGATCGTGAACTTCTGCGACTTGCCGGTCTTCTCGTCCTTGACGTGCACGGTCGTGCCGACGCCGACGATGTCGGACGAGATCTCGTCCGGGTTGACGACGGTCGCGGCGCGCACGCGCTCCTCGATCTGGGCGATCTTCGCCTCGAGCATCGCCTGCTCGTTCTTGGCGTCGTCGTACTCGGAGTTCTCGGAGATGTCGCCGAACTCCCGTGCCTCCTTGATCCGCTCCGCGACCTCGCGGCGGCGATCCGTCTGGAGATGCGCGAGCTCTTCCTTGAGCTTGCTGAGACCTTCGGGGGTGAGGATGACGTCTCGAGGCATACGGTGAGGGAGGTAGCGCGGTCCGGTCCGGTTGCGCCTCTCAAGGCATCCCCGGGCCCAGCGAGCGCGGCAGTATAGCGACGCGCGAACCTCCTGCTACACCGCCCAACCCACCCCTTCCGGGACCTGTCCCGTGTCCAGAGACGGACGGCAGGGCCCGGGCGCTCAGACGCGCACGACGTCGATGCCCATGGCCTCGAAATCGGCGTCTTGTGTGTAGAGGGGGAGGCCGTGTGCACGCGCCGTCGCGGCGATCCACAGATCGTGGAGTCGAACCCGCCGGCCTGTTCCGCGCAACCCGGCGCGCAGCCGCCCGAAGACGGCCGCCACCTCGGTGTCGACCGGCAGGATCACCCACTCCGACCGGACAGTGCTGAGCGAGCCCAGGCGCCGCTCTCGCTCGGCGTCGTCGGCTGCGGTATGCACGCCGGTTTCCAGCTCCCCGATCGTCACGGCAGAGAGCAGCGCTTCGTCAGGCAGTAGCTCCGTGGCCAGCGGGCGACCACGCTCCATCGCGATGACGACGGACGTGTCGAGCAACCCGGTCATTCCCACCCCATGCGCTTCAAGTCCTCGTCGAGGTCCTCGACGGTGTCCGGCAGCGCCTCGCGGATGTCGGAGAGAAAGCGGTCGTCGACGGGGTGCTTCTTGGCCCATTCGTGCCGGGCGAGCAGGACGGCCTTCGGCGTGCCGCGCAGCGGCGGGGTGAGCTCGCCGATGACCGTGCCGTCGTCGGCGAGCACCTTCAGGCGCTCGCCGGCGGCGACGCGGCGCATGATCTCGGTCGTGTGCTCGTGGAGCTCGCGGAGGGTCACGGAGTCGGCCGCCGTCATGGGCGGAACGGTAGAGCGAGGCGTCGCCATGCGAAAGCGCTAGATGGTGAGCAGCGACGAGGCGTAGGCGTCGATCGCGGCGTGGGCCTCGGACACGGTGGAGGTCTGCTGCATGCGCGTGTGGAGCTCCTTGCCGGCGTCGAGGCGGTCGACGTACCAGGGGTGGAACTTGCGCAGGTAGCGGCCGGCGCGCTCCGGGCCGAGGTGCTCCTCGGCGCGGTCGATGACCCAGTGCCACTCGGCGAGGATCTCGTCGGTCTCCGGATCGTCGTCGCGGAGGCCGAGCAGCTGCTCGAACAGCCATGGGTTGCCGAGCGAGCCACGCGCGAGCATGACCGCGGCCGCGCCCGTGCGCTCGTAGGCCGTCTGGACCTCCTCGACGGTGTGCAGCCCGCCGGTCAGGATGACCGGCGCCGGAAGCGACTCCACCAACTTGGCCGCGAGGTCGTAGTCCGGCACGCCCTTGTGATGGACCTTGGCCGAGCGCGGGTGGAAGGTGATCGCCGCGACGCCCGCCTCCTCGACCAGGCGGTGCGCCAGCGTGACGCCCGACGTGTCGCCCGGCACCGAGCCCGAGCGCAGCTTGACCGTCACCGGCTTGCCGCTGCCCTCCTGCGCGGCGCGCGCGACCGCGACCGCCGTGTCGGGGTCCTTGAGCATCGCGGCGCCCGCGCCCGTCTTGCAGACCTTCGGCACCGGGCAACCCATGTTGAGGTCGATGACGTCGACCTGCGGGACGTGCTCGGCGACGTAGGCCGCGGCCGACCGCATGACGTCGGGGTCCTGGCCGAAGAGCTGCAGCGCTGTGGGACCCTCGTCCTGGTGGACGCGCAGCAGCTCGGTCAGCGTCTTCTCGTTGCCGTAGTGGATGGCGAACGAGGACACCATCTCGCTGTAGGCCATGCCGGCGCCATGCCGCGACGCCTGCAGGCGCACGAACCAGTTGCCGATCCCGGCCAGCGGCGCGAGCAGCACGCGGTTGGGCACGCGCAGGCCGGCGAGCTCCCAGGGGTCGGTCAGTGCGGGGCGAGCGGTCGTCACGGACGCCTCAGGATAGACGCGCCCACCGGGACCTCCACGACCGCCCGCGCCCGCCGGCAGGCCCGCACCCGCCACGGCCCGACGCCGCGATCGACCCGGATGACCACGCCGTCGCCGTCGAGCCAGTGGAGGTCCAGCGCGAAGCGCATCCCGACCGTGTGGACGCAGCGGCAGCGGTCGAGCCGCAGCGCGAACGGCGGCGGCGCCCGGTGGCCGAGCAGCCCGCGCAACCGGGCGCGCGGCGTTGAGGCGACGCGCACCGGGAGGGAGACGCCCGCCGGAGCAGGCGCACCGCCCGGCGCGGGCGCGCAGACAGCGGCGACGACCGGCGCGGGCGCACCGCGCGGCGCCGACGGCCCGGAGGACGGCGGCGTGGCGGCGGCCGGCGCCGCGGCTGCGCTGCATGCGACCGGCGTGGCGGCGAGGATCTCGGGGTCCATGTCCCTCTTAGGTCCCGAGCCCGCGGAGTTCGCCCCCCTCCCCCGCGACTTCTTCCGCGCGCTCGTCAAGCTGCTCGAGATCCTCCAGCCGCCGGACCTCGACCGGACGATGACCAAGGCCAGCCCGCGCGACGACGGCGTCGAGGTCGTCCTCGCGCACGCACGCGAGATCCCCTACACCATCTGGGTCCAGGCCGAGCGCGACCAGATCCTCGTCGGCTGCGCGGCCACGCACGAGACCCGAACCACAGCGACCGAGGCCCTCGCCCTCGTCGCCCAGCTGCTCTGCGGCGAGCGCGAGGTCCGCGCCTACGACGGCGCACCGCTGCGCCCGGACTTCGGCGCCCGCAAGCCCTGACTCACGAGCGGTTGCGCTCGTGCAGCAGCTTCAACCCCTTCAACGTGAGCAGGTCGTCCACCTCGTCGATCGAGTCCGTGTACGGCACGACCACGCCGGCCAGCCCGCCCGTCGCGATCGTCGCCGCCTCCTCGCCCAGCTCGTCCTGGATGCGCGCGAGCAGGCCGTCGACGGCCGCGGCGAACCCGAACACGACGCCCGAGCGGATCGCGTCGACGGTCCCCTTCCCGATCGCCCGCCGCGGCGCGACCAGGTCGATCCGCGGCAGCTTCGCGCCCCGCGAGGTCAGCGCGTCGAGCGAGATCTCCACGCCCGGCATCAGGACGCCGCCGATGTACTCGCCCGCGGCGCTGACCACGTCGAAGTTCACCGCGGTCCCGAAGTCCACCGACACGCACGGCCCGCCGAGCCGCTCGAACGCCTCGACCGCGTTCACCAGCCGGTCGGCGCCCAGCTCGCGCGGGTTGTCGATCTTGATCGGCATCCCCGTTCGGATCCCCGGCCCGACGGCGAGCATCCGGTGCCCGAGGTAGTGCTCGGCCATCGCCAGCCACTCGGGCTCCAGCTGCGGGACCGTGGACGACACGATCGACGCCGTGAGGTCCGCCAGCCCCACCCCGCGCAGCTCCAGCAGGTTGCGCAGCGCGGCGCCGAGCTCATCGGACGTGGACGTCCGCACGGTCGCGAAGCGCCAGTGCTCGATCAGCTCCTCACCCCGGAACGTCCCGAAATGGGTCTGCGTGTTGCCGACGTCGACGACGAGGAGCATCGGCGCGCATCATGCCAACCCGGATAGTGTCCCCGCATGCCCGACCGCCTCTACATGATCCACGGGTCGCATCCGTGCGCGACCGTCGAGAAGGCCTTCGAGCTGAAGGGGCTCCCGTACAAGCGCGTCGAGCTGCCCGCCGCGACCCAGCCGCTGATCATGCCGCTGCTGTTCGGCGGGCGCACCGTCCCGGCCGTGAAGTTCGCCGGCGGCGAGAAGATCCAGGGCTCGCGCAAGATCCTCCGCGCGCTCGAGGACCGCGTGCCGTCCCCGCCGCTCTACGACGGCCCGGCGGGCGCCGAGGCGATCCTCGAGGCCGAGCGCTGGGGCGACGAGGTGTTCCAGTCGACCCCGCGCCGCCTGCTCTGGAACGCCTTCGCGCACCACCGCGGCGCCATGCACGCCTTCCAGGACGGCCAGCGCTCGCCCAAGCTGCCCAAGCCGGTCGTCGTCGCCGCGTCGCACCTGATCATCCCGATCGAGCGCCGGATCAACGACGTCAGCGACGCGAGCGTCCGGGCCGACCTCGCCGAGCTCCCGCTGCAGCTCGACCAGGTCGACCAGTACATCGCCGACGGCGTCCTCGACGGCGACCAGCCCAACGCCGCCGACCTCCAGATCGCGCCGACCGTCGCGTTGTTGTACGCCATGGAGGACCTGCAGCCGCTCATCGCCGGCCGCCCCGCCGAGGCGTTCGCCTTCCGCTGGTTCCCGCGCCCGACCGCGACGGTCCCGCCCGGCGGCCTGCCGCTGCCCTCCGCGGCTCAGGCCGCGACGCTGCCCGCCGACTGACGCGCGAACGCGCCGATCAGCTCGGCCAGCAGCTCCGGCCGGTCCCAGCTGACGAAGGCGTAGGAGTCGTCGATCTCCTCCACCCGCGCGTCCGGGAAGATCTTGGCGAGCCGGTGCGCGTGCTCCAGCTTGAAGAACCGGTCCTCGCGCGCCCACGCCAGCAGCACCGGCTTCTCGAAGGACGACAACTTGGGCGTGTTGTCCAACAACACGTTCGGGTCGATGCCGGCCAGCGCGCGCCGCAGGTCGGCCATGATCGCGCGGTCGCGCAGCGCGGGCAGGACCCAGCCGTCGGTGACGTCGTCGGGGATCGGCCGCTTGGACAGCCACCCGTAGGCGATCGGCAGCCGCCGCGCGGCCCGCGAGCGCATCGGCGCGAGCATCGCCCGCAGCGCGCCCGGGACCCTGGCCGCCGCGATCAGCCCCTTGAACGCCTTGGGCGGGAAGTCGCCGAACGCGTCGCAGTCGGTCAGCACGAGCCGGCCGATCCGCTCGGGCGCCGCCACGACCGCCAGCTGGCACAGCGCGCCGCCGGTGTCGTTGCCGATCAGCGTGACGTCGTCGAGCTCCAGCCGCTGCGCGAGATCGGTCACGATCCGCGCGAGCCCGTGCGGCGACAGGTCGGCGTCCGGCCGCATCGGCAGCTGGTGCGAGCCCAGCGGCAGGTCCGGGACCACGCACCGGAAGCGGTCGCGCAGCCGGTCGACCACCGGCTCCCACAGCCGGCCGTCCACCAGCGCGCCGTGGACGAACAGGAGCACGGGGCCGGCGCCCTCGTCGCGGTAGCGGATCGTCCCCTGGTCCAGCGTCAGCTCGGGCATCCCGTCAAGCCTCCGGGTAGGTTGCGTACAGCGAGCACGCAACTTACATACAGCCTGTATGGAAATCAAGTCCACCAACAAGCAGGAGCAGCGCTCCGCGGCCACGCGCGCCAAGCTCGTCGACGCCGCCCGCGCGCTGTTCGCCGCGCGCGGCTACGCCGCCGTCGGGACCGAGGAGATCGTCCGGACCGCCGGCGTCACCCGCGGCGCGCTCTACCACCAGTTCCGCGACAAGGAGCAGCTCTTCGAGGCGGTCTTCGAGCAGGTCGAGGCCGAGACCACGCAGCGCATCGCCGAGAGCGCGCTGGCCGGCGCGACCGACCCGCTCGCCGCCCTGCGCGCCGGCGCCCGCGCGTTCCTGGCCGTCTGCGCCGAGCCGGAGGTCGAGCGCATCGTCCTGCTCGACGCGCCCGCGGTCCTCGGCTGGGCGCGCTGGCGCGAGATCGGCCTGCGCTACGGCCTCGGCCTCGTCACCGGGACGCTCCAGGCCGGGATGGACGCCGGCGCCCTCGCCCCCCAGCCCGTCACGCCGCTGGCCCACGTCCTGCTGGGCGCGCTGGACGAGGGCGCGCTCTACGTCGCCCGCGCGCAGGACCGCGACACCGCGCGCGCCGAGGTCGAGGCGATCGTCGACCGCCTCATCGACGGGCTGGCGCCATGACCGCGCTCGCCGCGCTGACCACCGAGCGCCTGACGCTGCGCCCGCTGCGGCCGGCCGACGCGCCGGCGCTGTTCGCGATCTACCGCGAGCCGGCGGTCGCCCGCTGGATCGGCCCGCACACGCTCCAGGACGTCGCGGCCGAGATCGCCCAGCACGTCGCCACCCAGGCCGCCCACGGCTGGAGCCTCCTGGCCGTCGAGGACCGCGCGACGGGCGCGCTGCTGGGCGACTGCGGGCTGCAGCCGTTCGAGCTGCGCGGGCCGGAGGTCGAGCTCGGCTACGACCTCGCCCCCGCCGCCTGGGGCCGCGGCCTCGCCACCGAGGCGGCGCGCGCGATCATGGCCCAGGCGTTCGGCCCGTGGGGCCTGGATCGCGTGATCGCCGTCGTCAAGCCCGAGCACCGCGCGTCCCAGCGCGTCCTGGAGAAGGCCGGGCTGACGCGCGCCGGCGAGCGCGCCGCCTACCGCGAGCCGCGGATGCTCCTGTACGAGGCGCGACGGCGGCCGCTCCCCCGCGCGACCGCGTAGCCTGAACGGCGTGGGTCACGGGCACGATCACTCCCACGGCGGGCACGGGCACAGCCACGAGATCTCCGCCGACGCCGATCGCGGCAAGCTCGCGATCGCGCTCGGCCTGATCCTGGCGTTCATGGCCGCCGAGGTGGCGGCCGGCATCGCCGCGTCGTCGCTGGCGCTGCTCTCCGACGCCGCGCACATGCTCACCGACGCCGCGGCGATCGGCCTCGCGCTCCTGGCGATCAGCCTCGCGCAGCGGCCGGCGCGCGGCGCGTTCACGTTTGGGCTCAAGCGCGCCGAGATCCTGTCCGCTCAGTTCAACGGCGCAACGCTCCTGGTCCTCGGCCTGCTGGTCGTCGTCGAGGGCGTGCGCCGGATCATCGCCCCGCCGGACGTCGAGGGCGCGACGGTGCTGATCGTCGCGCTGGTCGGCATCGTCGTGAACCTCGCCGCCACGCGCACGCTGGCCGGCGCCAACCGCCGGTCGCTCAACGTCGAGGGCGCGTACCGCCACCTGCTCACCGATCTCGCCGCGTTCATCGCCACCGCGATCGCCGGCGCGATCGTCCTGACGACCGGCTTCACGCAGGCGGACGGCATCGCGGCGCTGATCGTCGCGGTGATCATGTTGTACGCCTCGTACGGGCTGCTGGTGGAGTCCGGCCGCGTGTTCCTGGAGGCCGCCCCGCGCGGGATGGACGTGGCCGAGATCGGCAAGGCGCTGGTCCGCGAGCCGGGCATCGTCGAGGTCCACGACCTCCACGTCTGGGAGGTCTCCAGCGACCTGCCGGCCCTGGCGGCGCACGTGATCGTCAGGGGCGACTGCGACTGCCACCAGGCGCGGCTGCGGCTCGTCGAAGTGCTGCGCGACCGCTTCGGGATCGCCCACACCACGCTGCAGATGGACCACGAGGGCGGCGACCTCGTCCAGCTCGAGGTCGCGTGCGAGGACGGCCTGAAGCCCGTGCCCGCGGACGCGCCGACCGCCCGGCGCTGAGCGTTCGGTCAGCCCGCGGCCGGCAGCGCCAGCGCCGGTCCCGCGCGGCGCACGCCCTCGGTCACGGGCAGCGCGGCGAGCGCGTCGGCCAGGCGCGTCCCGTCCGGCGTCGTGAGCGCGAAGTCGATCTCCAGCAGCGGGATCAGCACGAAGCGGCGCTCCAGCAGCGCGGGGTGCGGCACGCGCAGCTTGTCAGACGCGTACGCGCGCGAGTCATACAACAACACGTCGACGTCGATCGCCCGCGGCCCGTGACGCACGTACTCCGGCCCGGACGTCACGCGCCCCAGCGCGCGCTCGACGTCCTTGGCGGCGGTCAGCAGCGCGTCGGGCTCCAGCCCGGTCTCGACCGCGACGCACGCGTTCAGGAACGCCGGCTGGTCGAGGATCTCGCCGACCGGATCGGTCTCGTAGGTCGACGACGACGCGACGGTCCGCACGCCCCGCTCGGCGAGGCCGTCGACCGCGGCCTGCAGGTGCCCGCGGCGGTCGCCGAGGTTGGACCCGAGGCCCAGGTGCGCGCGCGCCACGCGCGGTCAGCTCCCCGGGAAGAGCAGCGCCAGCTGCCGGCTCTGGGCCAGCAGCGTGCCGTCCGGCGCCCAGAGCGCGCCGTCCTCCTCGAAGAACCCGCCGTGCGAGGTGGTCGAGGAGAAGCGCGCGAGCACCGGCGCGTCGGGCGCCATCGTGCTCAGCGGCAGGCGCGTCCGGAAGTGGATGGTGAGGTCGACCGTCGGCGCGGGCGCCGGCGCCTTCAGGAGCGCGAACGGCGCCGGCAGCCACGCGTCGCAGTAGAACGCGATCGCCGCGGCGTCGGCGGGACGCGGCTCGGCCAGGCGCAGCCAGCCGCCGGTGAGCGCCTCGTCGCCGCCGGCCGCCAGCGAGAGCCCGCCGTCGCCGGCCATCGCGCCGAAGACGGGCTGCAGGGCGGTGCGCAGCGCGATCTCCGGGACGCCGGGCGCCACCGGGACCGTGTGCAGCGCGGCGGGCGGCGGGCCGACGTCGGGCGCGGGCGTCGCGTAGTCGGCGGCCGACGGGAAGTCCGACGCGAACGCGGCGAGCGCGAGGACCATCGGCCGGCCGTCCTGGATCAGGCGCGCGCTGAGCGACGTCAGCGTCCGGCCGGTGCGCTCGACCGTGACGTGGACCTGCGCCGCCTGACCGGGCACGGGCGGCCGCAGGTAGTGCAGCGTCAGCGAGCGCGGCGCGCGGTCGGGATCGGCGACCTCGGCCTCCAGCGCGCGCAGCATCACCGCCGCGATGTAGCCGCCGTTGGGCCCGCGCGGGACCGCCCAGCGGTCGGAGAGCGTCGCGTCGTACACGCCGTCGCCGCGGGCGAAGACGGCCGTGTCGGCGTCGAACGTCGTGGTCTGCTGCGACGGCGCGGCCACGCGGGTGCGCTCAGTCGTCTTCGTCGCCGCCGCGCTGGCGCCAGACCTCGACGCTCACCTCGTCGACCGGCAGCGGGATCGGCGGCTCGGGCTTGGCGGCCTTGACCCAGACCTCGTCGGCCGAGTACTCGTCGAGCAGGCGGTCGGCGACCGCCGAGCACAGGCGCTCGAGCGTCTTGTAGGACCGCTGCTGGGCGACCAGCGAGACGGTGTTGCAGACCTCGCCGTAGTCGACGGTGTCCTCGACCATGTCAGTGACGGTCGCGTCGCAGTCGCCGACCTCCAGGCGGATGTCGAGGACCAGCCGCTGGCCGACCTCGCGCTCGGCCGCGGTCACGCCGTGGTGCGTGTAGAGCGACAGGCCGCGGACCTCGATGGTCACTTCGGTCTGGTCGCCGCCGTCCTCCTCGAAGTCGCCGCCGTCGTCCTCGACGTCGTCGGGCTCGAGGTCGTCGTCCGGTTCCTGGTCAGGCGCCATCGCGCTGCAACGTAGCACTCGCCACAGCGAGGGCCTGGTGTGCCTCAGCGACGTCGTGCACCCGGAAGACCCGGGCCCCGCGCTCGTAGGCCAGGACGTTCGCGGCGATCGTGCCGGGCAGGCGGCGGTGCGGGTCCGGGACGTCGGCGAGCTTGTGGATGAAGGACTTGCGGCTGACGCCGATGACGACGCGGAAGCCGAGCGCGACGATCTCGTCGGTGCGCGCGAGCAGCTCGAGGTTGTGCTCGAGCGTCTTGCCGAAGCCGATGCCGGGATCGAGGTCGATCCGGTCCTCCTTGACGCCCTCGCGCACGGCGAACTCGGCGCGCTCCAGGAGGAACGCCTTGACGTCGTCGACGACGTCGGCGTAGCGCGGGTCGTCCTGCATGCTGCGCGGCTCGCCGAGCATGTGCATGAGGCAGCAGCGCGCGTGGTGGTCGGCGGTCAGGCCGGCCATCTCGGGGTCGGCGCGGAACGCGGTGATGTCGTTGACGTAGGAGGCGCCGGCGTGCAGCGCCGCCTCGGCGACGGCGAGCTTGGTCGTGTCGATCGAGATCACGGCGTCCGCGGCCCGGGCGAGCGCCGAGACCACGGGCGTCGTGCGGCGCAGCTCCTCGTCCTCGGGCACCGGAAGCGCGCGCGGACGCGTGGACTCGCCGCCGATGTCGAGGATCGCGGCGCCCTGCTGCGCCAGCTGGAGGCCGTGGGTGACCGCGGCGTCGCGGTCGAACCACTCGCCGCCGTCGGAGAACGAGTCGGGCGTGACGTTGACGACGCCCATGATCGCGAAGGGGGCAGGCGCGGAGGAGAGCATCGGCGAGAACGATAGGCGCGGCGCGCGGACGGCCGCCGACGTGTCCACCTGACGACCGTCGCGCTCATCCCCGCGGACGCGCGCGCCGAGAGGGCGAACATGGACAGCCCTGCTCACCGCAGCGAGGATCCCACGACCACGGCGCTGAGCGCCGCTGAGCGGGCCGAGATCCGGTGGGGGTTCGAGCGGGTGATCCAGCGCCACGCCCACGGCGCCGACGACCTCGCCCGCACGCTGCAGCGCGCGCTGCGCCACCTGCCGGTCGTGGTGCTCCACGACCGGCTGCTGCCGGGCGGGCTGGTCGCCGAGCACCTGGCGGTCGGGCCGGGCGGCGTGACGGTGGTCGCCGGCTGGGGCGTCGCGGAGGTCGTGGAGCCGCTGACCGTCGAGTGCCTGCGCGGCATGTTCGGCGCGCGGACCGAGCTGCTGCGCGACGGCGCCTGCGAGGACCGCACGGCCCTCGTGGCGCCGCTGCGCGAACGCGCCGTGGCGGTCCGCACGGTGATCGACGACCAGGCGCCGGTGGAGGCCGCGCTCTGCCTGGACGGCGAGGACGTCGTGGCGCGCCTGCGGCCGCTGGTCGTCGAGGGCGTCCTGATCGGCGGCCCGAAGGCGATCGCCGAGCTCGCCGCACGCGACGGCGACCTGCGCGACTACGAGCTGGCCGCGCTGGTCGAGCTGCTCGACGGCCTGCTGCCGCCGGCCGCGCTGCAGGGCTGAGCGCCGCGCGGCGCGGCCCCCGGGTCAGCTCGCCGCGATCACGGTGACCACCCACGCCCCGCCGGGCCGCAACGGCTCGCGCAGCTCGACGCGGCCGACGTCGGGCCCGCGTCCCGCGGCGGTGGCGACGTCGCTGGGCTCGGTCGCCGGCCGGCGCTGCTTCAGCAGCTCGCGTGCGACGGTGCCGCGGACGGCCTTGGCCATGTGCGAGATCGGCTGGCCGGCCGCGGTCGAGGCCTTGACCTCGACCAGCGTGGCGTGGCGTGGTCGCCAGGCCGCGGCGTAGCCGCCGGAGCGGAGGTCGACGACCAGCTCGCCGGGCTCGTCGGGCAGGGCCTTGGCCAGCGCGGGCCTCCAGTAGGCGGCGAGGCCCGAGCGCGTCAGCGCCGGGATCCGGCTGGAGATCGACAGGCGGTAGGCCGGGATGCGGTCGTCGAGGGCGACGACGCCCCACAGCGCCGAGGCGATCAGGACCTGCTCGCGTGCGCGGGCCAGCACCGCGGGGCTCAGCGTCGCGAGGTCCAGGTGCTGGAACAACACGCCGGTGTACACCTCGCCGGCCGGGCCCGCGGGCGCCTCCGGCAGCGCGGCGTCGCGGTCGACCTCGGCCGCCTGCCCCGCGCTCAGCCCGAGGTGCGCGAGCGCCCGCTTGCGGTTGCCGTTGGCGAGCTTGACGAGCGCGCGCAGGGCCTTCTCGCGGTGCGCGGTGAGGCCCGGAAGCGTGAGCGTGGCGAGGTCGACGGGGGCGCCGTCAGCGGGCGCGCGCTTGCCCTCGGAGGGCGGAAGGAGGACGAGCACGGCGGCGCAGGGTACAAATCAACGGACATGGACGACGGCCCGCGCACCGGTGGCCTCCAAGCCCTCCTCCTGATCATCGGCCTCACCGCCGGCTACGTCGCGTTCGGCGCCCACGCCTGGGCGGCCCTGCCGGTCATGGTCGCCGCGCTCGGCGCCCTCATCTGGCTCGAGCTCTACGCGCGCCGCCGCATCCGCGAGGAGGAGGAAGAGCGCCGGCGCCGCCTGCGGGAGGGCAGCATCGCCCACCTCGACTTCGACCACCACGACCCGTTCGACTCGCGCTGACGACAACGACCCCTTAACCGCCGCCGCCGGCCCGAAGGCCGGCGGCGGGGTCACAGTCTGGAAGACGCGCTAAGCGAGGTTCGGGCGCTCCGGCGCGTCGAGCCCGCGGGCTTCGACGCCACCGCCGGCCAGGCCCGGCCGGGGCAGCGGGCGCGGGGCCTCGCGGCCCGCCCTGTCGGCCGGCGCGGCCGTGCCGGGCGGGAGCTGCTCGTCGGGCGCCTCGTCGGGGCCGAAGGTCTCCTCCTCCGACTTGCCGTCCAGCAGCGCGACGAACTCCTCCTTCTCGATCGTCTCGCGCTTGAGCAGGATCTCGGAGATCGTCGAGAGCGACTCGCGGTGCTCCTCGAGGATGTCCTTGGCCCGCTGGTGCGCGCCCTCGACGATCCGGCGGATCTCGTCGTCGATCTCGCGCGCGATCTCGTCGGAGTAGTCGGGCTCGGAGGAGAACTCGCGGCCCAGGAACGGCTGGCCGTGGTCGTGGCCGAACACGCGCGGGCCGAGGCGCTCGCTCATGCCGAACCGCATGACCATCTGCTTGGCCGTCGCGGTGACCTTCTCGAGGTCGTTGGACGCGCCGGTCGTGATCTCCTGGAAGACGATCTCCTCCGCGGCGCGGCCGCCGAGCGTCATCGCCATCGTGTCCTGCAGCTCGGCGCGCGTCGTGAGGAACTTGTCCTCCTGCGGCATCGAGATCGTGTAGCCGAGCGCCTGGCCGCGGCTGATGATCGAGACTTTGTGCACCGGGTCGGAGTGCTCGAGGAAGTGCCCGACGATCGCGTGCCCCATCTCGTGGTACGCGGTGATCAGGCGCTCCTTCTCGCCCATCACGCGGGTCTTCTTCTCGGGACCCGCGATCACGCGCATGATCCCCTCTTCGAGCTCGGTCTGCGTGATCTCGCGCTTGCCGTTGCGGGCGGCCAGGAGCGCGGCCTCGTTGACCAGGTTCGAGAGGTCGGCGCCGGTGAAGCCCGGGGTCTGGCCGGCGAGGTCGTCGACGTTGATCTCCTTGGCCAGCGGCTTGCCGCGCGTGTGGACCTCGAGGATCTTGGCGCGGCCCTTGCGGTCCGGGCGGTCGACGACGATCTGGCGGTCGAAGCGGCCCGGGCGCAGGAGCGCCGGGTCCAGGATGTCCGGGCGGTTGGTGGCGGCGATCAAGATGATGTTGTCCTTCATCTCGAAGCCGTCCATCTCCACCAGGAGCTGGTTCAGCGTCTGCTCGCGCTCGTCGTGCCCGCCGCCGAGCCCGGCGCCGCGGTGGCGGCCGACCGCGTCGATCTCGTCCATGAAGATGATGCACGGCGAGTTCTGCTTGGCCTGCTCGAACAG
>DATDMD010000116.1:0-50493 GCA_036518975.1 Baekduia sp. | reverse complement strand
GCGCCGGCGCCCGCGGTCCGGGCCGCCACGTCGATCGTGACGTCGTCCAGACGCGCCGTGCGCAGCAGGATCGCGCCGTCGAGGCCCCAGCCCAGCGCCTCGGCGCCGTGGCCGGTGGACTGCGGCGCGACGCGCAGGCCGCGGGCGCGGGCCTCGCGCACGACGGCCTGGACGTCGGCCGCCGACGCGGCCTCGACGACCGCGGCGGGCCGCAGGTCGATCGCGGTGTTCCACGGCGCGCGCGCCGCGTCATAGCCGTCGTCTGTGGGGAGCAGCAGACGGCCGTCCAGCTCGGGGAGGAGGTCGGTGGGGGTCATGGGGAGATCGTCTCGCTTGTGGTCGGGGAGCTCTTGAACGAATCGGACGACCTGCACCCGCCTGTCACGTCGCCGGCGCCGCGTCCGTCAAGGGGGTGACGGGCTTCGAGCAACCGATGTGACAAGGACCCCGATGACCACTCCCCAGGCCTCCTCCCCCACCGCCGGCGCCGCGCCCGGCGCCCTCTCCACCCGCCGCGGCAAGCTGATCCTTGCGCTGCTGTGCGCGATCGCGTTCCTCGACTTCGTCGACGCGTCGATCGTCAACATCGCGCTGCCGTCGATCCGCACGGATCTCCACTTCTCAGTCCAGTCGCTGCAATGGGTGATCAGCGGCTACCTGCTGACCTACGGCGGCTTCATGCTGCTCGGCGGCCGCGCCGCCGACCTGTTCGGCCGGCGCCGCGTGCTGATGACCGGCACCACGCTGTTCGCGCTCTCCTCGCTCACCGGTGGGCTGGCGCAGAGCAGCGGGATGCTCGTCGCCGCGCGGCTGTCGCAGGGCATCGGCGCGGCGCTGATGCTGCCGGCCGCCCTGTCGCTGCTGACGACGACCTTCCACGGCACCGACCGCCACAAGGCGCTCGGCGTCTGGGGCGGCGTGGCCGGGCTGGCGTCCGCGTTCGGCGTCCTGCTCGGCGGCCTGCTGAGCGAGGGCCCGGGCTGGCGCTGGGTGCTGCTCGTCAACCTGCCGGTCTGCGTGGCCGGGGTCGTGTGCGCGCGGCTGCTGTTCGCCGACGACCGCCGCACGCCGGACCTGCGCCGCCTGGACCTGCGCGGCGGGCTGCTGAGCACGGCCGGGATGCTGCTGTTGGTCTCCACCTTGGTCAAGGCGCCCGACGTCGGCTGGGGCGCCGCGCGCACGATCGCCGGCCTCGCCGGGGCGCTCGCGTTGTTGGTGGTCTTCGTCTTCAACGAGGCGCGCTCCGCCAACCCGCTGCTGCCGCTGTCGATCTTCCGCGTCCGCGGGCTGGCGGCCGCCGACGTCACGCAGCTCATCGGGATCGCCGGGATCATCGCCATGTTCTTCTTCCTGACGTTGTACATGCAGAACGTGCTCGGCTACTCGCAGGTCAAGACCGGGCTGTCGTACCTGCCGCTGTGCTTCGGCGTCGGGATCGCGGCCGGGATCGCGTCGTCGCTGCTGGCCCGGATCGGGACCAAGCCGGTGATCGTGGTCGGCGCGCTGCTCGCGTTCGGCGGCGTGTTCTGGCTGTCGAAGGTGCCGGCGACCGGCGGGAGCTACTTGAGCGACCTCCTCCCCGGCCTGATGCTCGCCGCCTTCGGCCTGGGCTTCGTGTTCGTCGCGGTGACGACCGCCGCCAACGAGGGCGTGCCGTCCGAGCAGGCCGGGCTGGCCGCGGCGCTGCTCAACGCCTCCCAGCAGGTCGGCGGCGCGCTCGGCCTGGCGATCTTCAGCGCGCTGGCGACGGCGCGCACGCGCGACCAGCTGGCCGCGCACGTCCCGCCGCCCGCGGCGCTGACCCACGGGCTGCAGCGCGCGCTGCTGGCCTGCTCGCTGTGCCTGGCGGCGGCCGCGGTCGTGGCGCTGTGGACGGTGAACTCGCGCGGCGAGGGCCACGAGGCGGCGCAGGACGAGGCGGAGGCGGAGACCGAGGTCGCCCGCCTCCCCATCCCCGACCTCGCCTAGCTTTCCAGCGGCAGGACGTCCAGGAGCCCGCAGAGCTCCAGGACCGCGAGCGCGTCCGGCGGCGTGCGGGCGATCGAGAGCGACCAGCCCTCGCCCGCCGCGCGCCGCGTCGCCTCGATGAGCAGCGCGACGCCGCTGGAGTCCATGAACGTGACGCCGGCGAGGTCGAGCACGAGCGCCCGGCCGACGCCGTCGAGGTGCTCGGCCACCAGCGGCGCGGTGGCGAGGTCGAGCTCGCCGGCGACGGCGAGGCGGACGGCGTCGCCGTCGCGGCCGACGGTCACGGAGAAGTCTGGCGGAAGCATGCGCGGACCGGCCGGGGATCGCCCCGGCCATGTCGCGAGGACACGCGCGCCGCGCCGAAGATCACGTGACGCGCCGCCAAACGGGCGCGCCGCCGCTCGTCGCCTACCCGAGGACCGCGTGCTCGACCGCGTCGAGCTCCGGCTCGCACGGGACCACCGAGCCCGCGCGCATCAGCGCCGTCTGCGGGTCCTTCAGGCCGTGGCCGGTGAGCACGCACACGATCCGCGACACGCCCTCGGGCGCGCCGAACTTCAACAGCCCCGCCACGCCCGCCGCGCTGGCCGGCTCGCAGAAGACGCCTTCGACCGAGGCCAGGAACTTGTAGGCGTCGAGGATCTCGTCGTCGGTCACCGCGCGCACCATGCCCTGCGACGACGTCATCGCCGCCATCGCCTCCTCCCAGCGCGCCGGGTTGCCGATGCGGATCGCGCTGGCGATCGTCTCCGGATGCTCGATCACGCGCCCCTCGACCAGCGGCGCGGCGCCCGCGGCCTGGAAGCCGAGCATCTTCGGCGCCTGGCCGACCTCCTGGAAGCCCTTCCAGTACGCCGTCACGTTGCCCGCGTTGCCGACCGGGATGCACAACGCATCGATGTCGCCGATCTCATCGGCGATCTCGAACGACGCCGTCTTCTGCCCCTCGATCCGGAACGGGTTGACCGAGTTGACCAGCGCGATCGGCTGGCGGTCGCAGACCTCGCGCACGAGCTTCAGCGCGACGTCGAAGTTGCCGCGCAACGCGATCACGCGCGCGCCGTGCATGAGGGCCTGGGCGAGCTTGCCGGTGGCGATCTTGCCCTCGGGCACGATCACGGCCCCACGCAGCCCGGCCCGCGCCGCGTACGCCGCCAGCGAGGCGGCGGTGTTCCCGGTCGACGCGCACAGCACGGCCTCGGCGCCGTTGCGCACCGCGTCGCTGACCGCGCAGGTCATGCCGCGGTCCTTGAACGAGCCGGTCGGGTTGGAGCCCTCGATCTTCAGCCAGACGTCGGCGCCGACGCGCGCGCCGAGCTTGGGCGCGGGCACCAGCGGCGTCGAGCCCTCCTGCAGCGACACGACGGGGTCATCGGGCGCGAACGGCAGGCGCTCGCGGTAGCGCTCGATCAGGCCGGGCACGGGGCTTCTAGAACTCCTCGTCGAGGACGCGGATGGCGCGCGGGCGGGCGCGGACGAACTCCAGGCCGGCGATCATCTCGACCGCCGCGAACAGCTTGGACTCCAGGACGGGGTGCAGCACCATCACCAACCGGGCGTTGGTGCCGAGCCCCTTCTGGACGAAGGACTTCACGCTGATCCCCTGCAGGCCCAGGATCTGCGCGAGCTGGGCCAGGACGCCGGGCTCATCGGCGACCTCGACGTGGAGGTAGAACGCGCTCGTGACGTCGGCGATCAGCTCCAGCCGATCCGAATCGGACCCACCCACCCCCGACGCCGGCGGGATCATCGCGCTGATCACGTCGCCGAGCACCGCGCTCGCCGTCTGCGGACCGCCGGCGCCCGGGCCGCTCAGCGTGATCTCGGTGATCGCCGGCGACTCGATCGTCACCGCGTTGAACGGGCCGTTGATCGAGGCCAGCGGATGCGCTCCATAGAGGAACGCGGGATGGACGCGGACGCTGAGGCCGCCGTCCACGCGCGCGGCCGTCCCGATGAGCTTGAGGCCGAGGCCGAGATCGCGCGCGTACTCGAGGTCGTCGGCCGTGAGGTGCTCGATGCCCTCGTACGGGATGTCGGACAGGCTGACCGGCGTGTCGAACGCGAGCCGGGCGAGGATCGCCATCTTGGCCGCCGCGTCCTTGCCGGTGACGTCGTCGGTCGGGTCGGCCTCCGCGTAGCCCAGCTCCTGGGCCTCGCGCAGCGCGTCGGCGTACTCGGCGCCGGTCTCGGCCATCCGGCTGAGGATGAAGTTCGTGGTGCCGTTGACGATCCCGTGCAGGCGCTCGACATGCGCGCCGGCCAGCGACTCCTGGAGCACGCGCACGACCGGGACGACGCCGCCGACCGCGGCCTCGAACCGCAGCTGCACGCCGTGCTCGCGCGCGGCCGCCCACAGCTCCTCGCCGTGCTCGGCCAGCAGCTGCTTGTTGGCGGTGACGACGTGCTTGCCGGCGGCCATGGCGCGCAGCACGTACTCGCGCGCGGGATCGAGGCCGCCGATCAGCTCCACGATCAGGTCGGAGTCGGCGAGGATCGCGTCGAAGTCGCCCGACGAGCGGCGCAGGACGCCGGTCACCTCGGGACGCAGACCGGTGACGTTGGCGACGTGGTCGGCGCGCTCGGCGACCAGCGCCGCGAACGCGCCGCCGACGGTGCCGTGGCCCAGCAGGCCGATGCGGAAGGTCTCAGGAGGAGGCATAAGGCGTGGTCATTCGACGTCCCGTCGCGTCAGGTCCTCGTAGGTCTCGCGGCGCACCACAGCGCGGGCCGCGCCGCCGGAGACGAACACGACGGGCGGCCGCGGCTGGCCGTTGTAGTTGTTGGCCATCGCGTGGCCGTAGGCGCCGGTGACCGGAATGGCGATGAGGTCGCCCGGCCGCGGGTCGGGCAGCTCGACGTCGTGGATCAGGATGTCGGAGGACTCGCAGTGCTTGCCCGCCAGGTGCACCGGGCCGGCCGTCGCCGCGGGGTCCGTGCGCGGCCGGCCGACGACCAGCGCCTCGTAGCGCGCGTCGTAGAGCATCGGGCGCAGGTTGTCCGACATGCCGCCGTCGGTCGCGACGTAGGTCACCACGTTGTGCTTGATCGACTCGACCGAGTACAGCGTGACCGTCGAGTGCGCGACCAGCGCGCGGCCCGGCTCGTCGGCGATCCGCTTCTCCGGGCCGAGCAGCTCGTGCATCAGCGCGACCTTGCGCGCGACGTAGTCCTCGATCTCCGGCGCGGTCTGGCCGTGGGTGTAGGCGACGCCGAGGCCGCCGCCCATGTTGTAGGTCCGGAAGTCGCCCAGCCGGGCGACGGCCTCCAGCGCCTCGCGGAACGGCGCGAGGTCGAGGATCTGCGAGCCGATGTGGAAGTGCAGGCCGTCGAGCTCGAGGCGGTCCGACCCCTCCGCGACGGCGATCGCCTCGCGCGCGTCGACGAGGTTGAACCCGAACTTGGTGTTCGGGCCGCCGGTGGAGATCTTCGGATGGGTGTCGGGCGAGACGCCGGGCGCGATGCGCAGCAGGATGCGCTGGCGCCGCCCGGCCGGGACGAGGTCGATCAGGCGGTGCAGCTCGACCAGGTTGTCCACCACGATGTCGCCGATCCCGGCGTCGAGGGCCTGCTGCAGCTCGGCGACCGACTTGGCGTTGCCGTGCAGGTGGACCTTCTTGGGTTCGAAGCCGGCGTTCAGCGCCAGGTGCAGCTCCCCGCCGGACGCGACGTCGCAGGCCAGGCCCTCCTCGGCGAACAGGCGCAGCACCGCGGTCGCCGGGAACGACTTGGAGGCGAAGTGGACCTCGAAGTCCTTGGTCCGCGCCGCGAACGCGTCCAGGAAGCGGCGGGCGCGGGTGCGCAGGTCGTCCTCGGCCACGACGTAGGCCGGCGTGCCGAACTCGCGGGCGAGCTCGCGGGCGTCGCAGCCGCCGAGCTTCAGGACGCCGTCGGCGTCGAGCGTGGTGCCCAGGGGCCAGATGTGTGAGACGGAGGACTGCGCAGTCGCCATGGGCGGGGCGGCATGATGCCACGCCATGCGCACCGTTCGGGCTGAGGGGCCGGTCGAGACCGGCCGGCATGACGGGCTGGCATGGGCTCGGTTCGAGCCGGCGCGCGCCGCGCCGGAGCTCGCGGGCGCCGGCGTCGTGGTCCTGCACGGCGCGGACTCGCGCAAGGAGAACCACTTCGACTTCGCGCGCGCGTGCGCCGGCGGCGGCCTGGCGGCCATCGCGTTCGACGCGCGCGGGCACGGCGAGTCCGACGGTCCCTACGACGGGCGCGCGCTGGCCGACGTGGCGACGATCGCCGGCGTGCTGCGCGAGCGCGCCGGCGTCGAGCGCGTCGGGCTGCGCGGCTCGTCGATGGGCGGCTACGTCGCGCTGGTCGCGGCGCGCGCCGCGGACGCCGCGGCGGTCGTCGCGATCTGCCCGGCGTCGGCGGTCGGGCTCTCCGTCGGGATCACGCGGGCGCGGCGGTTCGCGTTCGCGGTCGACGCCGAGAGCGCCGCCGCGATGCTGCGCGACAACGACGAGACCGACGCCGCGCGGGCGCTCGACGCGGCCGGCGTCCCGCTGCTGCTGATGCACGCCGAGGGCGACGACGTCGTGCCCGTGGACCTGTCGCGCGCGCTCCACAGAGCCGCTCCCGGCTCCAAACTCGTCGTGCTGCCGGGCGGCCACCACCGCTCGATCCAGCACGACGCCGAGCTCCAGGGCGTGGCGGTCCGGTTCCTGTCGCGCGCGATGCGCAGCTCCTGATCAAAGGACCAGCGTCGCGGTCCGATCAGATCCCTACACTGGCACCCGCGATCTCGTTATCGGAAAGGCGGTGAGATCGCACCGCGACAGCCGCCCGGCATCCCCTGGGCGGCTGTCGTCTTTCCGGGGCCGGCTACAGGTAGTTCATCGGGTTGGTCACCGCGCCGTTGATGCGCGCCTCGAAGTGGAGGTGCGGGCCGGTGGAGAACCCTGTGGAACCGGAGAGGCCGATGATCTGGCCCTGGCCGACGTGCTGGCCGACGCGGACCTTGAGCACCGACTGGTGGCCGTAGCAGGACGACAGCGTCGCGGTGTGCTGGATGCACGTGTAGTTGCCGTAGCCGCCGACCCAGCCGGCGATGCGGACCGTGCCGCCGTCGGCCGCGCGGATCGGCGTGCCGGTCGGGACGGCGATGTCCATGCCGGGGTGGCACGCCTCCCAGGCGCGCTTCTCGCAGAACGGCGCGGTGATCGGGCCGTTGACCGGCCAGATGAAGCGCCCGCTGCCGCCCTTGATCGGGCCGGCCGGCAGCCCGGCGGTGCCCTGCAGCTGGGCCTGGACCTTGTCGGACTCCTTCTGGAGCTCGTCCAGGTGGTCCTCGAGCTGCTTGCGCTGGCCGCGGACCTTGGTGAGCGCGTTCTGCTTGCCGGCCTTCGTGCTCTCGTAGCCGACGCGCGTGCCGATCAGCTGGTTCTTGATCTGCGCGACCTCGTCGCGGCGCTGCTGGACCAGCTTCGTCAGCTGCGTCTGGCGCTGTTCGAGCCTGTCGAGGCGCGCGGCGGTCGCCGTCGCGTCGGCCTTGGCGCTCTTGACCACGGTGATGATCCGGTTGTCCTGGTCCTGGATGCGGCCGAGGAACTCGCTGCGCTCCAGCAGGTCGGCGAAGCCGTCGGAGTTCAGGATGACCGTGACGAGGTCCGGGCGGTCGGCCTGGTAGAGCTGGAGCAGGCGGTCGGCCAGGACGACGCGGCCGCGGGCGAGCTTGACCTTCAGCCGCGCCAGGCGCGCGCGCTCGGAGCGCAGGTCGGTCTGCGTCTTCTGCAGCTCGGCGCGGCGCGCGTCGAGGTCGGTCTGGATCGTCCGCTCGCGGGACTGCAGCGACGCGATCGAGCCCTGCAGCCTGCGGATCTTCGTCGTGTACTGGGCGATGTCGGACGACAGGACGCGCTCGGTGCCCTTGCGGCGGCCGATCTTCCCGCGGGTCGTCTCGATCTTCTGCTGGAGGGAGGCCGCGCGCCCCTGCGGCGTGGTGGCCGACGAGGCCAGCGGCAGGAGGAGCCACAGCGACGCCGACAGGACCACGGGGAGGAGCGCGCAGGCCAGCACGTGGCGCGGGCGCATGCGGCCGCGGATGGTAGGTCCAGGGCCCTGCCCGCCCTGCAACTCCGCGTGCGGCGCCGCGGCGCTCACAGCGAACCTTCAGCAACGCGTAATGCGCCCCCACTACCCTTCTCCCCATGAACAAGTCGTTCGGTCGCGACACGGGTCTGCAGATCCGGATGCTCGTGACGTTGCTGCTGCTGGGCCTGGTCTACGTCGTCTTCGCGGGCGTGCTGTTCGCCAGCGTCGGCGGCGCCGTGGCCCTCATCGGCTGTGCGCTGCTGCTCTCGTTCCAGTTCTTCGCGTCCGACAAGCTCGCGCTGCGCTCGATGGGCGCCCGCGAGGTCTCCCCGCAGGAGGCCCCCGAGCTGCACGCGATGATCGAGCGCCTGTGCGTCCAGGCCGACATCCCCAAGCCGAAGGTCGCCGTCGTCGACTCGCCGATCCCGAACGCGTTCGCGCTCGGCCGCTCGCCGAAGAACGCGTCGGTGTGCGCGACGACCGGGATCATGGACCTGCTGTCGCCGAGCGAGCTCGAGGGCGTCATGGCCCACGAGATCACGCACGTCGTCAACCGCGACGTGATGATCATGACGCTGTGCGGGTTCTTCGCCTCGATCGCGGCGACGATCGTGCAGTTCGGGTTCCTCTTCGGCGGCGGTGGCTACGGCTACGGCGGCGGCAACAGCGACGACGACGACGGGCCGTCGTTCATGGCCGTCATCCTGGTCAGCGCCGTGGTGTGGATCGTGTCGTTCTTCCTGATGCAGACGCTGTCGCGCTACCGCGAGTTCGCGGCCGACCGCGGCGCCGCGGTGATCACGGGCCGCCCGAGCGCGCTGGCCTCCGCGCTGCTGAAGATCAGCGGCGTGAACGAGCGCATCCCGCAGAACGACCTGCGCGCGCACGCCGAGATGAACGCGTTCTACATCGTGCCGGTCAAGGTCAAGGACTCGCTCTACAACCTGTTCTCCACGCACCCGCCGATGGACAAGCGGATCGCGGCGCTCGAGCGGCTGGAGTCCCAGCTGCAGTCGTCCGGTCCCGTCCGCCCGGCGCTGGCGTAGCAGCACAGGTCGATGGGCTTCCTCGACGCCCTGCTGGGCAAGCGCAAGGTCAAGGGCCCGGCCCCGGACCGGCTGTTCGCCATCACCACGGCGGCGGTCGCTCTGGAGACCGGGCCCGGGATCGTCACGCGCGGCAGCGCCGCGATCGTCTTCCAGCCGCTGGCGACGGGCGACTTCGCCCAGATCGTCACCGAGATGGAGGAGGTCGTCCGCGGCACCGGCGAGGAGACCGGGACGACGCTGGAGACCAGCGACGACACCTACGGCTACCGCTGGATGGTGCTGCGCGACGACGACATCGAGGACCTCGCGGTCGGCGTCAACGCGGTGAGCGACGCGCTGGCGGTCGGCGGTTACGGCAACCGCGTGCTGTGCGCGGTCTTCGCGTTCCAGCAGGCCGACGGCCGGCCCATCTACTTCATCTACAACTACAAGCGCGGCACGTGGTACCCGTTCGTGCCGGCCCCGGGCGACCAGCAGCGGTCGAACGAGCGCGAGCTCCAGGTCAAGGCGCAGATCGGCAGCGAGCTGCCGGTCGAGCCGGAGCTCGAGCGCTGGTTCCCGCTCTGGGGGATCCCGATCTAGGCCTCTAGCCCGCGCGCACGGCGGCGAGCAGCGCGACGTCGTCGGGCCAGGCGGCGGCGCCGGGCGCCAGGGCCTCCAGGACGCGGTCGCACATCGCGTCCAGCGACGGCGGCGCGCTGCCGGCGACCTGGCGCAGCGCCTCGAGCGCGACGTCCAGCGGCTCGTCGCGACGCTCGACCAGGCCGTCGGTGTAGAGCAGCAGGCGCGCGCCGGCGGGCAGGCGGTGGCGCTCGGACGCGTGGCGGACGACGCCGGCGCCCAGCGGCGGGTTCAGCGTGCCGGCGACGAGGCGGGCGTCGCCGCCGGCCTCGATGAGCACCGCCGGCGGATGCCCCGCGCTGGCGATCGCCATCTCGCCGTCGGCGGCGACCGTCACGAACTGCGCGGTCGCGGTCGCGTCCAGGGCGGAGACGAAGCGGTCCAGGTGGGCGAGCACGGTGACCGGATCGGGGTCCTCGAGCGCGTAGGCGTGGAGCGCGGCGCGGATCTGGCCCATCAGCGCGGCCGCGCCCAGGCCCTTGCCGGCGACGTCGCCGATCGCGAGGCCGACGCGGTCGCCGGGCAGCTCGACCGCGTCGTAGAAGTCGCCGCCGACCGGGCCGTCGGCGCCGCGCGGCAGGTAGCGCGCGGTCAGGCGCAGGCCGGCGGCGGCGGGCAGGCCGCGCGGCAGGAGCGAGCGCTGGAGCGTCTCGGCCAGGTTGCGCTCGCGCTCGCGCAGCTCGGCGTGGCCGATCGCCAGCGCGGCGCGGTCGCCGACGGCTTCCAGCAGGCGCAGGTCGTCCTCGCCGAAGCGGCCGATCTCGGTGGTCGAGACATGCAGGACGCCGATCACCTCGCCGTCGAGGCGCAGCGGGACGCCGGCCAGCGAGCCGCGGAAGCGCCGGTGCTCGGGCGCCAGGCCGGGGGCGGCGGCGATGTCGTCGAAGACCATCGGGCGGTCGTTGGCGGCGATCGCCCCCGAGACGCCGGTCCCGAACGGCGTGACGTCGCCGACGACGTCCATCGCCAGCGCGGCGCGGACGCGCAGCGAGCGGTGGCGGGTGTCGTCGACGAGCAGGACCGCCGCGCGCTCGCCGCCGAGCGCCTCGCGGGCGAGCTGCAGCAGGCGGTGGAGCGCGACGTCCAGCGAGGCCGCGGTGAAGCCCGTGAGGACGACCGCCTCGAGGCGGCGCAGGCGGCGCTCGGCCTCCTCCGCCCCGGCCTGCGCGCGGGTGACCTCGAGCTGGCGGCGGCCGAGCGCGCGCTGGGAGTCGATCAGGTCGTCGTTGAGCGCCAGGACCTGCTCGACGAGGCGGTCGCGCTCGGCGCCGTGGGGCTCGGCGACGACGAGCAGCTCGTCGTCGCCGGAGGCGCGCACGTGGAGGAGGCGGTCCTCGGCGACCTGCGCGCCGCCCTGCCAGAAGCCGACGTTGATGGTCTCCCAGTCGGGGCCCGCGGCCTGTAGGAGGCGGCTGAGGACCGGACGCTGGGGCGCGGCGACGACGGACTCCAGCGGCGCGCCGCGCAGGTCGCCGGCCATCTCGGTGAGCAGCGGGTTGGCGGCCAGGACGATCCCGTCGCGGTCCGTGCGTGCCGCGTAGAGCACGCGGCTCGCGAAGAGCAGCGCGTCGAGCGCCTGCGTGTCGTCTCCTCCACGGCTCACTGTGGGGATGACGCTAATGCAGTCGGAGCGCGAGCTCGCGGAGGAGGTGCTCGGGATCGGCCGCGAAGACGTCCGCGCCCATGACGCGGGCGCGGTCCGGCAGGCCGTCGTAGGCGCGGCCGCCGGCGACGAGGAGCGGCTTGGGCTCCAGGGCCAGGTGGCGCAGCGCGGAGAAGACGCGGCCGGCGGAGAGCAGGTTGGAGGACAGCGAGGTCGAGAGGGCGACGACGTGCGGGTGGGTGTCGCGCGTGGCGTCGACGATCTCAGCGGTTCGCGTGTCGGGGCCGAGGAGGACGACGTCCCAGCCGGAGGCCTGGAGGAAGTCGGCGACCATGCGGGCGCCGATGGCGTGGAGCTCGTTGGGGGTGCCGGCGACGAGGGCCCGGCGGCGAGGGTGCGTGCTCGCGGTCGCGTCGGTGTGCTCGTCCAGCACGGGCGCGAGCCGGGCGAGGACCATCTGGGTGATCTGCGTGGCGAGCTGCTCCTGCGCGACGCCGATCCGCGCGGTCTCCCACAACCTCCCGATCTCGACCATCGCGGGGGTCAGGACGTCGAGGTAGATCCGGCGGGGCGCGACACCACGCGCGAGCGCGTGCTCGACCGCGGCCCACGCCGCACGCGGGTCGGGAACCAGCAGCTGGTCGAGATACCGCCGGCGGACCGCGTCGAGGTCGATCGGCTCGGCGGCGCTCAAATGTCCGAGGCGCGGATCATGGACGGCTCGCATGTGTGGGTACCCGCGCGGGCGCGGGCGAACCGGGCCCGTTGGCAGGGTCCGGCGATGGTCGATCCGGGGTCAACGGGGCATCGAACTACCGCGCCCGCTACCCGCTGATGGCGATGGAGCGGCGCGGGCACGAGATCCTGTGGCCGGACGGCGGCGGCAACGTGCCCGAAGCGGAGCTGCTGCGCTGTGACGTCGTCCTCGTCCACCGCCGCAGCGGCACGCTGATCCGGGACCTGATCACGCGCCTGAAGCGGCGTGGCGTCGGCATCGTCTGGGACGACGACGACGACTTCAGGAACCTGCCGAAGAGCCGCAGCAACCGGCGCGACACCGGCCTGAGCAACCCGCAGATCTTCAGGAACATGGTCAGGTGCGCCGGCATGGCCGACGTGTTCACGGTCACGACGCCGGCGCTCGCGGCGGCGTTCCGCAGGGCGGGCGCGCCACTCGCACGGGTCATGGAGTACCACCTCGTGCCCGAGCCACGCCCCGCCCGCTGGAGCGACGGGATCACCGTCGGGTGGATCGCCGGTCTGGAGCACCGCTCCGAATCGGCGTCGAGCTCGCCCTGGACGAGCGCTACGAGCACTCCTTCGCGGAGCCGTTCGACCAGCTCCCGAACATCATGTCGAGGTTCGACATCGGCATCGCGCCGCTCCTCGACACCACGTTCAACCGCTCCCGCTCCACCATCAAGTTGAAGGAGTACGCCGCCTCGGAGGTGCCGTGGCTCGCGTCGCCGCACGGTCCGTACGCGGGGATGGGAGAGGCCCGGGGCGGCCGCCTCGTGCCGGACGACGCGTGGCCGGACGCGCTCGACGACCTGATCGGCGACGCGGCGGCTCGCCGCGGCCGGCGTGCGCTGGGCGGAGACGCAGACGATCCTGGCGGTCGCCGACGACTACGAGGCGCTCTTCGCCGAGGCGGCCGAGCGCGCGAGCGGCCGTCCGGTGGCGCTCCCGACCGCGCCCGAGAGCGTGGAGCCCGTGCCGGAGCCCGCAGGACAGCAACGGGTGGTCGGAAGCCTGCCGCGGTCGATGAGGTTCAGCGTTCCGGTGCGCTGAGCGGTTCGTCGCCAGAACAGGCCAGCTGGCAGGGCCCGGGCGTTGTGGGGTCGGGCATCGGCGTTCAAGCTGCCGGCCTATGCGCATCGGCGCCATCTGCGAACCCAACGCGGCCGCGAACTACCGCGTGCGCTATCCGCTGCTCGCGATGGGATGGCGGGGTCACGAGACCCTCTGGCCCGACGACGCGGGGAAGGCCCTGCCGCACGAGCTGTTCGGCTGCGACGCGGTGCTCATCTACCGCCTGGCCAGCCCCGAGGTGAGAGGCCTCGTGGCGCAGCTGAAGCGCCGAGGCGTCGCCGTCGTCTGGGACAACGACGACGACTTCCTCAACCTGCCCAAGAACCGCAGGAACCGGCAGACCACCGGGCGCAGCAACGCCCAGATCTTCGCCGCCATGGCGAGGACCGCCGCGATGGCGCACACGTTCGTCACGACCACGCCGCAGCTGGCCGAGGTGTTCCGCGGCGCCGGCGCGCCGCCGGCGCGGATCATCGAGAACTACGTGTTGCCGGTCGACCGCCCGCGGCGCTCGCCCGAGGCGATGGCGAGCGGCCGGATGACCGTCGGCTGGATCGCGGGGATGGAGCACCGCGCCGACGCGACCGGCCTGCAGCTCGCCGCGACGTTCCGGGCGCTGCAGGACCGGCATCCCGGGCTCGACGTCGTGACCGTCGGCGTCGAGCTCGCGTTGACCGAGCGCTACACCCACGTCCCGAGGTCCGAGTTCGACGCGCTGCCGGAGATCATCGCGGGCTTCGACCTCGGCATCGCTCCGCTGCTCGACACGCCGTTCAACCGGTCGCGCTCCAACATCAAGGTGAAGGAGTACGCCGCGTCGGGCGTGCCGTGGGTGGCGTCGCCCTGCGGGCCGTACGCGGAGCTCGGAGAGCCGCACGGCGGGCGCCTGGTGCCCGACGACGGATGGCTGGACGCGCTCAGCGCCCTCGTCGACGACCTGCCCACCCGGCGCCGCCTGGCGCAGAACGCCACGGCGTGGGCGACGACCCAGACGTTCGACGTCGTCGTCGACCAGTACGAGACCCTCTTCGCCCAGGCGGTCGAGCGCGCGACGGGCCGGCCGGCCCAGACCCTCGTCATGCCCCGGGCTCCGGAGGCCGCGCCGCCGCCGGAGAAGAAGGGGCGACCCGTCGCTCGCCTGCTCACCCGCTCCGCGGCGCGCTGAGCGATGCAGATCGGGGGCATCGGCGAGCCGACCTCGGCTTCGAACTACCGCGTCTGGTACCCGCTGCGGGCGCTGGAGCGGCTCGGGCACGAGGCCGTGTTCCCCAACGCGGAGGCGCACACGCCGCACGACGCGCTGCTGCGCTGCGACGCGGTGATCGTCTACCGCTCCGCCGATCCCGAGGCGCAGGATCTCATCCGGCGGCTGCGCGACAACGGCGTCGGCGTCGTGTGGGACAACGACGACGACTACCTCAACCTGCCCATGACGCGCCAGAACCGCCGCAACATCGGCGGCACCGACGGCGCGCGCGTCTTCGCCGAGCTGGTCAGGACGGCTCAGTCGGCCCACGTCGTCACGGTCACGACGCCGACGCTGGCGTCCGTGTTCGCCGGCGCCGGCGTCGAGGGCGTGCGCGTCATCGACAACTGCCTGGAGATCGGACCGCGGCCCCGGCTCCCCCACGACGGCCTGACGATCGGGTGGATCGCGGTGGCCGGACCACCTCGGGCTCGCACCCGTCGGGGCGCTTCTCCAATGTGATGTCGTGCTCATCTACCGCCGCTTCACGGCGGACCTGCGGCAGTGGGTGCGCCACCTCAGGGACGCGGGCGTCGGCGTCATCTGGGACAACGACGACGACTTCCTCCACATGCCGAGGAACCGCCAGAACAAGCGCCACTCCGGCGGCAGGAGCAGCCAGCAGATCTTCACCGAGATGGTCCAGATCGCCAGGCTCGCGGACCAGGTCCTCGTCACCACCGAGCCGCTCGCCGGCGTCATGGCGGACGCGGGCGTCAGGCGGGTGCACGTCATCCCCAACCAGCTCGCGCCGGGCACGCGCACCCGGCGCCCGCACGCCGATTTCACGATCGGCTGGATCGCCGGCGACGAGCACCGGCCCGACGCGCAGGGCGTCGACCTGCACAACGCGCTCTCGCGGCTGATGGAGAAGCACCCCAACCTGACGGTCACGACCGTGGGCGTCGAACTGCATCTGCGCGAGCGCGAGCGCTATCGCCACACCCGCTTCGTGCCCTTCGAAGCCCTGCCCGAGGTGATCGCCGAGTTCGACATCGGGATCGCGCCGCTGCTCGACACGCCCTTCAACCGCTCGCGCTCCGACATCAAGGTCAAGGAGTACGCGGGGTTCCAGGTGCCCTGGGTCGCGTCGCCGCACGGCCCCTACGCCCCGCTGGGCGAGGAGCAGGGCGGTCGCCTCGCCGCCGACGACGCCTGGTTCGACGTCCTGGACGGGCTCGTCGCCGACCCCGACGCCCAGCGGCGGCTCGCCGCCGCCGGGGCCGCCTGGGCCAGCACCCAGACGTTCGACGCCGTCGCCGACGAGTACGAGCAGCTCCTGGCCACGGTCGCCGCCAAGGCGAGCGGCCGGCCGATCGCGGTGTCGTCGCCGCCTCCACCGACGTCCGCGGCCAAGGTCGGCGCGCGCCTGCCCCGCGGCCTCAGGCGCCGCCGGCAGCCGACCCCTTGACACCGATGCGCCCGCGCACTGCCAGCTGGCAGCCCCCGCGGGTTGCCGCATGGCCGGCCGGTCTTCAAGCTCGCCCCTCATGCGCATCGGTGCCCTCTTCGAGCCCAACTCCGCGGCGAACTACCGGATCGGCTATCCGCTCGCCGCGATGGAGCGGCGCGGGCACCAGATCCTGTGGCCCGACCAGCGCGGGCTCGCGTCGTTGGCGAGCCTCCTGGAGTGCGATGCCGTCCTGATCTATCGGCGCTCCGGCGCGGAGCTGCGGCAGGGCATCCGCAGGATGAGGGAGGCCGGCGTCGCGGTCATCTGGGACAACGACGACGACTTCCTCCACATGCCGAAGAACCGCAGGAACAGGCGGGACTCCGGCGGCCGGAGCACGCAGCAGATCTTCACCGACACGATGAAGACCGCGAGGAGCGTCGACGCGGTCGTCGTGACCACCGAGCCGCTGGCCGCCGTGATGGCCGACGCGGGCGTGCCCGGCGCGCGCGTGATCGCCAACCACCTCATGTTCGACAAGCGCCCCGCGCGCCCGCACGAGGGCGTCGTCATCGGCTGGATCGGCGGGCTGGAGCACCGGGCCGACGCGCTCGGCGTGAACCTCCCGAACGTCCTGTCCGACCTCATGGACAAGCACCCGCGGTTGACGGTCACGACGGTGGGCGTCGAGCTGCCGCTGCGCGACCGCGCGCGCTACGACCACTCCATCTTCGTCGAGTTCCAGAACCTGCCCGACCAGATGGCGGGCTGGGACATCGGCCTCGCCCCGCTGCTCGACACGCCGTTCAACCGCTCGCGCTCCGACATCAAGCTGAAGGAGTACGCCGCCTCGCGGCTCCCGTGGGTCGCCTCGCCGCACGGGCCGTACGCCGGCCTCGGCGACGCCCAGGGCGGCCGCCTCGCGGCCGACGACGGCTGGTTCGACGCGCTCGACGCCCTGATCTCCGACCCGAAGGCCCGCAAGCGCCTGTCGTCGGCGGGCGGCGCGTGGGCCCGCAGGCACACGATCGACGCCGTCGCCGACGAGTACGAGACGCTCTTCGCGACCGCTGTCGCGAAGGCGAGCGGCCAACCGGTCGTCGCACCCCGCCAGCCACTCGGCGCACGCCTGACGCGAGGCCTCAGGCGGCGCGTGGCCGCGCAGTGACCGCGGACCCGGCGCGTCAACCTCGCCCGACTGGCAGGGGCCGCGATTGTCAATTTGCGCGTCCGCTTGCAAACTGCTCGGTCATGCGCATCGGAGGATTCGGGCTGCGGTCGATGGCCCTCAACTACCGGGTCCTCTATCCGCTGCGCGCGATGGAGCGCCGTGGACATGAGGTGGTCCTGCCCGACGCCGGCGGCCTCCCGTCGCCGAGCGAGTTGCGGACCTGCGACGTCGTCCTCGCGTACCGGCGATGGGACGAGCCGGCGCGCGAACTGCTCACGCAGCTCAAGCGGCGAGGGGTCGCCATCGTCTGGGACAACGACGACGACTGCCTCAACGCGCCCAAGAGCCGGTACAACCGGCGCCATACGGGCGGGATGAGCAACAAGCGGATCTTCTCCGAGATGGTGAAGACCGCAAGGTCCGCGCACGCCGTGACCGTGACGTCCAGCCCCTTGGCCAAGGCGTACGCCAACGGAGGAGTGACCGGCATCCGGGTCCTGGAGAACTGCCTGGAGCTCGGGGACCGCCCGCGTCCGACACCGCATCCAGGCGTCACGATCGGGTGGATCGCGGGCTCCGAGCACAGCACCGAGCTGACCGGACTCGGGCTCGTCGAGGCGCTCGGCGCCCTCCTCGACAAGCACCCGCTCGTGAGGGTGACGTCCTGCGGGGTGAAGCTGCCGCTCCAGGAGCGCTACCGGCACGTCGCGGCCGCGCACTTCGATCAGCTCCCGACGCTGATGGCCGGCTACGACATCGGCATCGCGCCGCTCAAGGACACCCTGTTCAACCGGTCGCGGTCCAGCATCAAGGTCAAGGAGTACGCCGCCTCCGGCGTGCCGTGGCTCGCATCGCCTCTGGACCCGTACGCCGGTCTCGGCGAGGCGCAGGGCGGGCGCCTCGTAAGGGACGACGAGTGGTTCGCATCACTGGACGCGTTGATCCGCGACGCGCCGGCCCGTGAGCGCCTGGCCCGCTCGGGCCGCGCCTGGGCTGAGACCGAGACGACGGAGAAGCTCGCCGATGCCTACGAGGAGCTTTTCGCCGGCGCCGTCGAGCGCGCGAGCGGCCGGCCAGCCGGGACGCTCGCCATGCCGCGACGGACGTCCGCTGCGCCGTCGGCCGCGACGCGCCGCGTCGTCGTCAGGCTGCCAACCAGGTCTATGACGCGCTGACCGCGGACCCGGCGACCTACGCCGGGTCCGGCACCAGCCCCTCGCCGGTGAAGTCCGCTCCGGCCTCGTCGAACGTCAGGTCCGACGGCGGCAGGATGACGTCCGACCCGCGGAGGTCGTCGTCGGCCACCACGGTCCCCGACGTCCGCACGAACGCCAGCAGCGTGTCGAAGGACGTGCGGAAGGCCACGGGGTCGCCGGCGTCCACCGCCGCGACGGTCGCGTCGTCGAGTTGGTTGAGGCGGTCGTGGAGGTCGTCGGAGAGCTCGTACTGGTTCTCGTCGGAGATCCGGACGATCACGCCTGGCCCTCGCCCAACTGCTTGGACTCGGCGGCCCCGCCGCCGCTTCCCAGCTCCGCCTTCATCTTGGCCAGCTCGTCGTCGACCGCGGCGCCGCTCGACAGCTCGCGCAGCTGCTTGTCGATGTCGTCCTCGCCGCTGCCCAGAGCGGTGAGGTCCTCGAAGGTCCCGGCCTCCTCGAGCTCGGAGACGGCGTCGGCGCGCGCCTTCATCTGCTCGGTCTTGTCGACCGCGCGCTGCATCGCCAGACCGACGTCGGCCATCTGCTCGCCCACGCCGGTCGCGGCCTCGCTGATCCGGACCTGCGCCTCGGCGGCGCTGTACTGCGCCTTGATGACTTCCTTCTTGGTGCGGAACGCCTCGATCTTCGTCCGCAGCTTGGCCTCGGAGTCGGTCAGCTTCTGCTGCTGAGCCTCCAGCTCGGTGACCTGCGAGTCCAAGGACTGCAACTCGGTCTGCGCGACGTTCTTGCGCTCCAGCGCGACGCGCGCGAGCTCCTCGTTGCCCTGCGCGAGCGCCTGCCGCGCCTGGGTGTCGAGCTTCACGACCGACTGCTCGAGCTTCGAGGACTGCATCTGCAACCGCTTCTTGGCGGTCACCACGTCCGCGATGCCCTTCTTGACGTTCTGCAGCGACTCCAGCTGCTTCTGGTAGCTGTAGTCGAGCGTCTCCGCAGGATCCTCGGCCCTGTCGAGGAGCTTCGAGATCTTCGCCTTTACGACCGTCGAGAAACGGCCACTGACACCCGGCATCGGGCCTCCGTACAGATCGCGGGTAAGGGGTCTGCCATTAGCGTACCCGGCCCGCGATCCCGGATCGGCACCGCGTCGTCTAGAAGCCGACGGGGTGGCGGGCCGTGAAGCCCTTGGTGCTGCGCAGCACCGGGCGCCAGCGGGGACCGCTGAGGCCGCTCGGGTCGCCCGCCGCGCTCGTGTCGAGCCGTAGGCCGGCGATGATCGCGAACGCGTGGCTCGGGTTCGTGTAGACCGTGAACCACGTGCCCGCGCCCTTGAGGCCCCACTTCATGAAGGACGACGAGTCCAGCGGCGCCTTGAGGATGTTCGCGCCGTGCAGCGCATAGGACACGGTGCCGGAGCAGTCGTAGCCGCGGCCCGTGAACTTCAGGTTGTGACCGCCGCCGTAGACGTACGGCTTGCCGACGATCGTGTTGGCCGCGGCGATCGCGTCCTTGACGGCCTGCGGCGAGGTCGCCGGCGCGGCGGCCATGCCGTTGGGCAGGATGACGGCCGTCTGCTCGGGCGTGAGCTGCGTCGTCGCCGGGTTGGGCTGCCCGTAGGCGGCGCCGCCCGTGACGGGAGCCGGGGTCGCCGGGACCGTGGTGGTCGCGGGATCCGTCGTGGACGCGTCGGTTGTGTCCGTGCCGCCGGTCGTCGGGGTCTGCGCCAACGCCACCGGCGCAAGCAGCAGCGAAGCCGCGATCGTCAACACGAGGGCGAATGCCCGCAAAGCCAATTCCTCTTTCGTCGGCCTGCGGGGTTAGCTGACGGGCTAGCGCGGAAAGAGCCTGCGCTTCCCAGGAAATCTCCTGGAATTCGCCCCAAACAACCTTGGGTCCCCCGCCCCGGGCTCCTCACCCGGGTTCGGCGTGGTCGGAAACCTACACGAACGGGACGAAACATGCACACAGACGTCCCGCAAGGCAGATTGCACTCCATGAGTCGGCGTACTGGACTCAGCCCCGAACCCCGTTTGTTCGCCCCCGGACCGACCGTCCACCGGCCGCGGGAGCCGGAGGAGCGACGCGTGCCGGCGGATGCAGCCCGTAGCCTGCCGGGGCGATGCCCTCCCGCCGCCGCCGTGCCGCTGCCGTCGCCGCAGCGCTGCTCGCCGCCGCCGTCCTGACGCTCGCGCTGAGCGCCTGCGGCCGCAAGACCGACGGCGCTGACACCGGGACCACCGCCCGGACGACGCCCACGACCGGCGCCAAGGGGACCCAGACGACGGCCGCCCAGGACCTCGGCTTCCCGACGTTCGCCACCAAGAACACGACCCGCATCGGCGGCGCCGACCCGATCGCCGACGCGGCCGGCGCGGCGCGCGCGGTCTACACCGCCACGACCGCGATCACGCGGCCGAAGGCCGTCGTGCTGGCCGACGTCAAGGACTGGCGCGTCGGCCTCGCGGCCTCCGTCCTGATGTCCTCGCCGATCCGCGCGCCGCTGCTCTACGCCGACGGCCCGGACCAGCTCCCCGGCGCGACGCAGAACGCGCTCGCCGCGCTGGCGCCGACCGGCTCCAAGGACGCGGGCGGCGCGCAGGTCATCCGCGTGGGCGACGTCCCGAAGCTCGCAACCGGCACGAAGACGACCGACCTCCGCGGCGCGAACCCGTTCGCGCTGGCGCGCGCGATCGACGCCTTCCAGTCCGCCGCGCGCGGGGCGACGAGCGACCGCGTGGTCGTCGTCGGCGCCGACGCGCCCGAGTACGCGATGCCCGCCGCGGCGTGGGCGGCCAAGGCCGGCGACCCGATCCTGTTCGTCAACAAGGACTCGGTCCCCGAGGACACGCGCGCGGCGATCGCCGCCCACCAGCAGCCGAAGATCTACGTGCTCGGGCCGGCCAGCGCGGTGTCCAACAAGACCGTCACCGCCCTGCGCAAGCTCGGCAGCGTGACGCGGATCCAGGGCGCCACGCCGGCCGCCAACTCGGTCGCCTTCGCCCGCTTCGTCGACGGCGCGTTCGGCTGGGGCATCACCGACCCCGGCCACGGCTTCGTCTTCGCCAACCAGAGCCGTCCCGCGGACGCCGGCGCCGCCGCCCCGCTGTCGGCCAGCGGCACCTACGGCCCGCTGCTCGTGGTCGAGGACCCCAACAAGCTCCCCCAGGCGCTGCAGGGCTTCCTGCTCGACGTCCAACCGGGGTACACCCGGGATCCGGTGCGCGGCGTCTACAATCACGGCTGGATCGTCGGCGACGAGAGCGCGATCTCCGTTCCCGTCCAATCGCAGATCGACGCCCTTCTCGAGATCGTCCCCGTCAACGAACGCGCGAGCAGCACTTCCTCACCATGAGCCAGGCCGAGAGCCCCGACCGCCTCACCCGCGAGGTCACCGTCGACGACGTGCGCGCGCTCATGGGCGCCTCCACCCCGCACTTCGCGCTGCAGCTGCGCAACCGCATCGCGCGGCTGATCGACCCGCTGCCCGCCGGCCACGCGGCCCGCATCCTGGGCGAGCAGGAGATCGCGCGCCTCACGGCGCTCGGCTTCGACGGCGAGACGCGCGGCCACCACGCCGAGCCGGGGATGAAGCCGCTGCCGTCGGTCACCGCGGCCGACGACGCCCCCGGCAGCACGCACGAGTCCCCGGGCCGGCGCGCGCCGGTCCCGTCGTTACCCTCAACCGCACATGCGTGCGGGAGTCTTCCTCGCCTACTGGCCGTGGTTCACGCCTGCCGAGCAGGTCGATCTCGCCGTGCTCGCCGACCGGCTGGGCCTGGACTCGGCCTGGGTCGCCGAGGCCTGGGGCCAGGACGCGGTGTCGGTGCTCGGGCTGCTGGCCGGCAAGACCGACCGCATCGGCCTGGGCTCGGGCCTGATGCAGATCCCGGCGCGCACGCCGACCGCGACCGCGATGGCCGCCGCCACGCTCGACGTCCTCTCCGAGGGGCGCTTCCGGCTCGGCCTCGGGCTCAGCGGGCCGCAGGTCTCCGAGGGCTGGTACGGCGTGCCGTTCACGCGCAACCTCACCCGGACGCGCGAGTACGTCGACGTCGTCCGGCGCACGCTCGCGCGCGAGAAGATCCTGATGGACGCCGACGGCGGCACCGGGCTCGGCAAGGCGCTCAAGCTCCTGACGCGCCCGGTCCAGGACCCGCTGCCGATCTACCTCGGCGCGATCGGCCCCAAGGCGGTCCGCCAGGCCGGCGCGCTGGCCGACGGCTGGCTGCCGTTCATGCTCGACCCGACCGAGCCCGAGACGTTGTTGGGGCCCTTGCGCGAGGGCGCGCTGGAGGCGGGGCGCGCGCTCGAGGACATCGACATCGCCCCCGTCGTCCCGCTGGCCGTCGACGAGGACCTCGACGCCGCGCGCGCCGCGGTCCGCCCGTGGCTGGCGTTCTACCTGGGGTCGATGGGCGCCAAGGACAAGAACTTCTACGTCGATCTCGCCGAGCGCCAGGGCCACGGCGCGGCGGCGCGCCGCGTCCAGGAGCTCGGGTTGGCCGGCGACCGCGCCGGCGCCGTCGCCGCGGTGAGCGACGGCCTGGTCGACGCCGGCGCGATCGCCACGACGCCGGCCGGCCTGGACGAGCGCCTGGCGACCTACGAGCGGGCGGGCGTGACGACGCTGGTCGCGGTCCCGTGCGGCGACGACAAGCCCGGCGTCCTGCGCGCGCTGGCGGCGGCGACGGTGACCAGGTGAGTGCTCTGCCGCAGCGCCCCGAGGGCATCGCCGGCTCGTCGCTCGCCGGGCCGTTCCCGGTCGGCGCGTACGCCGAGAAGCTCCGCGAGGAGCTGCGCAAGCGCGCGCGGGTCCAGCTGTTCGGCGAGGTCTGGAACCTGCGCGCGAGCAAGGCCAAGGTCTACTTCGAGCTGCGCGACGGCGACGGGGCGCTGCCCTGCTCGATGTGGCGCGACGCGTTCGAGCGGCTCGGTCTCACGGTCGCCGCGCTCACCGACGGCTGCCAGGTCGTCGTCGCCGGCGGCCCGGACTACTACCCCGGCTCGCGCACGGCGTCGCCGTCGTTCTCCTTCGACGTCACCGGCCTGCGCGTCGCCGGCGAGGGCGACCTGCTCGCCCAGCTGGAGGCGCTGCGCCGCCAGCTCGGCGCCGCCGGCCTGTTCGAGCCGCAGAAGCGCCTGCCCCGCCCCGCGCTGCCGCGCTGCATCGGCGTCGTGACCGGCGAGGGCGGCAAGGCGCGCGACGACGTGCTCGCCGGCCTGCGCCGCCGCGGCTGGGCCGGGCGGATCGTGTGGGCGTTCGCGCCGGTCCAGGACCGGCACGCCGCGCCGCGCATCACCCGCGCGCTGCAGGACCTCGCCGCCGTCGCGGAGGTCGAGGTCGTCATCGTCGCGCGCGGCGGCGGGTCGCTCGCCGACCTGTTCGCGTTCTGCGACGAGACGCTGTGCCGCACGGTCGCGCTCCTGCGCGTGCCGGTGATCGCGAGCGTCGGCCACCACACCGACCGCACGCTGATCGACGACGTCGCGGCCGTCAGCTGCTCGACGCCGACGCACGCCGCGGAGGCCGCGGTCCCGGCGCACCCGCTCGAGGCGCGCGCCGCGCTGGCCCGGACCGCCGCCGCGCTGGAGCGCCACGGCCGCCGCGCGGTCGTCACCCGCGCGCGGCACCTCGCGGCGCTGTCGCGCGCGCCCGCGCAGGCGATCGCGCGCCACCGCGTCGCCCTGCGCCAGCGCGTCAAGGAGCTGCGCGCGGCCTCGCGCCGCCGGGTCGCCGACGACCGCGCGGCCCTCGCCCAACGCGCCGGCGTCCTGAAGCGCAAGGCCGACGCCGCCGCCGGCCCGCAGGACCGCTCGCGCCGCGCCGCGCTGGACTCGCTGGCCGCGGCGCTCGCCGCGCACGACCCGGAGCGCACGCTCGCGCGCGGCTACGCGATCGTCGACGACGGCCGCGGGACCATCGTGACCTCCGCGGCGCAGGCGCGGGCGCTGGGCGACGTCCGGCTTCGCTTCGGCGACGGCCCGGCCGACGCCAAGATCATCAACAACGACGAGGGAGGCTCGCCGTCGTGAGCGAGACCATGACCTACGAGGGCGCGACCGCGCGGCTCGAGGACATCATCAAGCGCCTGGACTCCGGCGAGGCCGGGCTGCGCGAGACGCTCGACCTCTGCCAGGAGGGCCGCGGGCTCGTCGAGTTCTGCGCGGGCGAGCTGGACGCCGTCGGCCAGGGGCTCGAGGAGCTGCGGCTCGACGAGCTCGTCGCCCGTCTCGAGCAGCGGCCGTCGTGACCGCGCCGGACACCGAGCGCGGCGTGCTGTGGTCGCGCGTCGCCGACCTGCCGCTGGAGATCGAGGACTACGCCTTGGAGCGGCTGGAGCGCGCCGTCTCCTCGGACTTCCTGCGCGTGTCGACCGTCCTGCGCCTGCGCGGCGGCGACGGCCACGAGGGCCTCGGCGAGGACGTCAGCTACGAGCAGGAGGACCAGCTCGCGCTCCAGGAGGCCGGGCCGGTCCAGCCGCTGGCGGGCTCCTGGACGCTCGAGTCGTTCTGCGACCACCTCGGGACGCTCGACCTCTGGCCGGAGCCCGCCCGCCACGACGCGTCGGTGCTCTACCGCGTGTGGGCCTACGAGTCGGCGGCGCTGGACCTCGCGCTGCGCCAGGCCGGGCTCTCGCTCCAGGACGCGCTGCAGCGCGAGGCGCGCCCGCTGACGTTCGTCGTCTCCCTGCGCCTCGGCGAGCCCGCGACGGTCGCGCCGCTGCGCGCCCGCCTGGACCCCTACCCCACGACGCGCTTCAAGCTCGACCCCACCGGCTCCTGGGACGACGCGCTCGTCGCCCAGCTGGTGGAGACCGGCGCGGTCGACTCGGTGGACTTGAAGGGCCTGTACGTCGGCTCGGTCGTCGACAACCCGCCGGACCCCGCGCTGTACCGCCGCGTCGCCGAGGGCTTCCCCGACGCGTGGATCGAGGACCCCGCGATCGACGACGACACCTGGCCCGTCCTGGAGCCGCATCAGGCCCGGATCACGTGGGACGCGAACATCCACTCGGTCGACGACATCGCCGGCCTGCCGTTCAAGCCGCGGATGGTCAACGTCAAGCCCTCGCGCCTCGGCGGCCTGCGCCCGCTCTTCAAGGCCTATGAGTACTGCGAGGCCAACGACATCATGATGTACGGCGGCGGCCAGTTCGAGCTCGGCGTCGGCCGCGGCCAGATCCAGTACCTCGCCGCGACCTTCCACCCGGACGGCCCCAACGACGTCGCGCCCGGCGGCTACAACCTCGTCGAGCCGCCGGCCGAGCTGCCGACCTCGCCGCTGCCGGTCCTGGCCAGCGCGACCGGGTTCCGCTGGGGCCCGAACGCCGCCTGACAACGCCGAAGGGCCCGCACGCGCGACGTGCGGGCCCTTCGCGCCTCTCCTCCTCCGGGAAGACGAGCGCAGACTACACGGGTTTGCTCACAGGTGGTAGCCGCCGGAGACCTCGATGCGCTGCCCGGTGACCCAGAGGTTGGCGTCGGAGGCGAGCGCGGCGATCGCCGGCCCGACGTCGTCGGCCGTCGCGATCCGCCCCAGCGCGGTACTGCCCGCGATCAGCTCCTGCAGCTGCGGGGTGTCGCGCAGGACGCCGGCGCTGAAGTCCGTCGCGGTCGCGCCCGGCGCGACGACGTTGACGCGGATGCCGCGCGCGCCGAGCTCCTGCGCCAGGTAGCGCGTGAGCACCTCCACGGCGCCCTTGACGGAGCCGTACACGGAGCGCTCCGGCCCGGTCAGGCGCGTCAGCCCGGTCGAGAGGTTGACGATCGTGCCGCCGTCGGCGAGCAGCGGCGCGAGGCGCTGGGTCAGGAAGAACACGCCCTTGAAGTGGACGTCGACCATGCGGTCGAAGTCCTCCTCGCGGAAGTCCGCGAACGGCGCGGTGATGTTCATGCCGCCGTTGTTGACGAGGTGGTCGAAGGTGTCCCGCTGCCAGTTGGCCTGGAGGACCCCTGCCAGTTGGGCAGCGAACGCGTCGAACGACGCGACGTCGGCGACGTCGAGGGGCAGCGCGGCGGCGGCGCGCCCGAGCGCGGCGACCTCGCCGACCACGGCCGCGGCCTCGTCGGCGTGGCTGCGGTAGGTGATCACGACGTCGATGCCGTCGCGCGCGAAGGCGAGCGCGGTGCTGCGGCCGATGCCGCGGTTGCCGCCGGTGATCAGGGCGATGCGTGGGGAGGCGTTGGGAGTCATGGGACCGATGCTGCGCCGCGCGCGCCCGCGCGACAAGAGGCCGGCGTATCCAGGGACAGGTTGGGCCTGGCTGGGCGTGCCGGGTCCCGCGCGCGCTGTTGCATACTGGAAGCCATGGATCGCGACGGTCTCGCCCACTTCCTGCGGCGGCGCCGGGCGGCGCTGGCGCCCGAGGACGTCGGCCTGCGCCACGGCCGGCGGCGGCGCACGGACGGCCTGCGGCGCGAGGAGGTCGCCGCGCTGGCGAGCATGTCCACCGACTTCTACACGCGGCTGGAGCAGCGCCGCGGCGCGCGCCCCTCGCCGCAGGTGGCGGCCGCGATCGCCGCCGCGCTGCGGCTGACCGGCGACGAGCGCGACCACCTCTTCAACCTGCTCGGCCACGCGACGCCGCCGCACGTCGACGGCGACGCCGGCGACCTCGCCGAGCTCGCGCCCGACGCCGGGCTGGTCGCGATCCTCGACCGGCTGGAGACGCCGGCGAAGGTCGTCACGGCCACCGGCGTGACGCTCGCCCAGAACGCGCTGGCCGTCGAGCTGCTCGGCGTCGAGACCGGGCTCGTCGGGCTGCAGGCCAGCCTGATCTACCGCTGGTTCACGGCGCCGGACACCGTGCGCGGACGCTTCCCCGCCCGCGACCACGACCGCCACTCGGCCAGCTACGTCGCCCACCTGCGCGCGCTCTCCGGCCGCCACGGCGAGGACGCCGAGGTCCGCGCGCTGGTCGCCGCGCTGACGGCCGAGAGCCCGGAGTTCGCCGCGCTGTGGGAGCGCCACGACGTGCAGCCGCGCTCGCGGATGCGCAAGGACGTGGTCCATCCCGAGCTCGGCGTGCTCGCGATGGACTGCCACGTCCTGCGCTCCGAGGACGAGCGGCAGATGCTGCTCGTCTTCACCCCCGCGGACTAGGCCGCGCGGGCGCCGCCGAAGATCGGCGCGAGCGTCTCGCCGGCCAGGCGCACGCCGTCGAGGTCCCACACGTCCGGGATCGAGAACGTCAGGCCCTCGATGCCGACCTCGCGGAAGCCCTCCGCGAACTCGGCGAGCGTCGCCGGCGTGAACGCGTGCGTCGCCGCGATGCGCTCCGGCGGCCAGCCGCGGTCGGCCATCTGGTCGAGCTTGGTCTGGGCGGCGGCCTCGGTCTCGGCGATCACGAACGTGGACATGACGGTCTTCGTGATCTCGGACGAGTCGCGGCCGACCGCCTCGCAGTGGCCCTCCAGCACGCCGAGCAGGTGCTGGGCGCGCTCGGCGTCGCCGAACAGGTTGCAGCCGTCGGCGTACTGCGCGACGAGCCGCAGCGTCTTGCGCTCGCCCGAACCGCCGATGAGGATCGGGATGTCGCCCCGCAGCGGCTTGGGGTTGTTGTAGGCGTCGGTGACCGAGTGGTGCTTGCCGGTGACGGACGCCTGCGACTCCAGGAACATCTCGCGGACGATCGACAGGTGGTCCTCGAGGTGCTCGAAGCGCTCCTTCAGCGGCGGGAACGCGTAGCCGTAGGCGCGGTGCTCCTCCTCGAACCAGCCGGCGCCGATGCCGTGGAACGCGCGGCCGCCCGAGATGATGTCCAGCGTCGTCGTAATCTTCGCGTGCTGCGCCGGGTTGCGGTACGTGACGCCGCCGACGAGCAGCCCCAGGTTGATGGACTTGGTCCGCGCGGCGAGCGCGGCGAGCATCGCGTTGCCCTCGAACATCCAGTTCTCCGGCGGCCCGACGGGCGGGATCTGGTGGTAGTGGTCCATCACCGTCGCCGACGTGAAGCCGGACTCCTCGGCCGCGGTGACGATGTCCACCAACTTCTCGAAGACGGCCTCCGGCCCGACGCCGGGGTAGTTGAAGTTCGGCAGGTGCAGGTCCACTTGGATCGGAGCGCGCATGCTCTCGACACTAGCCGTCGCGTGGCGCGAAGCGGCCTGGAGGAGCAGCATGCTGACGCAGTCGATAGAACTCCCGCCCTATGCAAGAGCGACTGGGCATCGTCGGCAGCGGCGCGATCGCGTGTGGCCTGGCGGCCGCGGCCGCGCGGCACGGCGAGGTCGTGCTGTGGGCGCGGTCCGGTGGATCGGCCGACCGCGCGCGGGCCTCGGTGGACAAGGCGTGCGGCAAGCTCAGCGGCGAGGTCAACGCCGACCACGTCACGATCGTCCAGGACCTCGACGCGCTGGGCGCCGCGACCGCGGTCGTCGAGGCCGTCGTCGAGGACGTCGACGCTAAGGCCACGCTGTGGGCATCGCTGTCCGGCGTCGTCGGCGACGGCGCGCTGCTGGGCTCGACCACGTCGTCGCTGTCGGTCGCCGCGCTCGCGCAGGCCAGCGGCGCGCCGGAGCGGTTCGTCGGCCTGCACGTCTTCAACCCGGTCCCGAAGATGAAGCTCGTCGAGCTCGCCTTCCCGCCGGCGGCCAGCGCGGACACGCGCGCGCGGTCGGTCGCGCTGTGCGAGGGCCTCGGCAAGACGCCGGTCGTCGTCCCCGACATCCCGGGCTTCGTCGTCAACCGCCTGCTGTTCCCCTACCTCTTCTCCGCGGTCGCGCTGCAGGAGGAGACCGGGCTGCCGCCCGAGTCGATCGACACCTGCATGCAGCTCGGCGCCGGCCACCCGATGGGCCCGCTCGCGCTGCTGGACTACGTGGGCCTGGACGTCGCGCAGGCCATCGGCGAGGCGATCGGCTCCGACGTCCCGCCGGCGCTGACCGCGCTCGTCGCCGCGGGCAAGCTCGGCAAGAAGTCCGGCGCCGGGTTCTACGCCTACGGCTGAGCCGACGCGGACGCGGGCACGGCGCGCGCCAGGAGGTCTTGCGCGGTCTCAGCCAGGACGCCGACCATCGCCGCCGCGCTCGCCGGCCGCGGGCCCTCGGGCGCGGTGATCGCGGCGAGCGTCCGGGCCGGCGGGGCGTCGCCGGCGAGCGGCCGGGCGAGCACGCGGCCCTGGCCGCTGAGCGCCAGGAACGGGACCAGCGCGACGCCCGCGCCCGCGGCGACGAACCCCTGCACGGCGCCGTAGTCAGCGCTGGAGAAGACGACGTCGGGCTCGAAGCCCGCGGCGGCGCAGGCGCCGCGGACGACGCTCGCGCAGAAGGCCGTGGGCGCGACCCACGGCTCGGCGGCCAAGGACGACAACTCGATCGGGCGGTCGTCGGCGGCCGCTGCGTCGGCTAGGCGGTGCCCTGCGGGCAGGACGGCCCAGAGCGGGTCGCTGGCGATCGGCGTGCGCAGCAGGCCGTCGAGCGCGTCGGCGCCGTTGGGCTCGAAGACGAGCGCGACGTCGCACGCGCCGGCGCGGATCGCGGCGACCGCGGGGACGGGATCCTCCTCGGCGAGGTGCAGCTCGACGTCCGGGAAGCGCTCGCGGTAGCGCGCGACGGCGGCCGGGACGAGCGCGACCCACGACGACTCGAACGCCGTCAGCCGGATCGTCCCGCCGCGCAGGCGGGCGAGGTCGTCGAGCTCGGCGCGTGCCGCGGCGAGCTGGCCGAGGACGATCGCGGCGTGCCGGTCGAGGATCGCGCCGGCCTGCGTGAGCCGCGCGCCGCGGGCGCCGCGCTCCACGAGCACGGCGCCGACCTCGCGCTCCAGCGCGGCGATCTGCTGCGAGATCGCCGACGGCGTGTACTGGAGCTCGACAGCGGCGGCGGCGAACGAGCCATGCGCGGCGACCGCGCGCAGGACGCGGAGGCGGCGAACGTCCGGCTCGGCGGTGGGCATGAAGCGCAGCTTACGGCTGGCGTCAAGAACTGAAGTCGCACTGACGGCCGCGCGGCGTCAGGCTCCTGCGCCATGCGGATCCACGCCATCCCGTTCTCCACCAACGTCCACCGCGTCGCGCTCGCGCTGGGGTTGAAGGGCGTCGCCGTCGACGAGTGGGTCGAGCACCCGCCCGGCGACCGCGCCGGCGTCCGCGCGGTGTCCGGCCAGGACCTCGTCCCGGTGGTCGAGACCGGCGACGGTCGCGTGTTGACCGACTCGATGGCGATCGTGGCGTGGATCGACGCGACGTGGCCGGCGCCGCCGCTGCTGTATCCCGCCGATCCGGCGCTGCGCGCGCAGGTCGAGACGTTCATCCAGTTCTTCAACGTCGTGTGGAAGGTGCCGCCGAACGCGATCGAAGCCCAACGAGAGCAGGCCGCGCCGGACGCGGCGAGCATCGCGGCCTGGGCGGCTCAGCTGCGCGGCTGGCAGCACGGCTTCGAGGCGCTGCTGACCGGCCGCGCCTACCTGTTCGGCGACGACGCGCCGACCGCGGCGGACATCTGCGCCTATCCGTTCCTGCGCTTCACGACGTCGGCGGACCCGGAGGACGACGACCTCTTCCACGGCGTGCTGCTGGAGAATCTGCCGGGCGACTTCCCGCAGCTGGCCGCGTGGATCGAGCGGATGGCGAAGGTCCCGACGGCCTGACTCTCGAGACCTCGGCGTATCGAACCGGCCCGCCTTGCGGAGGGCTCCTCAGGCGGGCCTCGCGCCTCGATTTCGTCCCTGAAATCGAACCGGCCCGCCTGAGGAGCGGGCCGGATCGTGCTTCTGGGAGGAGGTGCACGTGCGAGTACGTTCGCGAGAGCGATTCTCTGCCCGCTTCCTGAAGGCGCCCTAAAAGTTGAGTTCAGATTGACTCGGACACGCCGTTCCGGGCGGCCGAGCCCTCGGGATTTCGAGGAGCCCGGCCGCCCGTAAGGCGTTCAGGTGGACCCACCCCGGTCCAAACCTGCCCACATTTGGCGCCCTCCTCCGTCCCACGGGAGTCGTGGCGCCACCCCGGGATCCGTCCGTCCACGGCTGCCCAGGGCCGTTTCAGAAGCCCAGAACGCACCCGGCCAACGGAACTTGCGGCATTCCCGGCCGCGATCAGGCGTTGCGCTGTCCGTCTCCGGACACCGCGCCCTGCTGCGCGCGGCGCTCGCGGATCCGGACAGCCTCGATGCGGTTCTCGCGCACCGACTCGACCCGGATCGAGTAGCCGTCGGCGGTGATCGTGTCCCCCCGCTTGGGCAGCCGGCCGAGCTCGGCGAACACGAAGCCGCCGACCGAGTTGTAGGCGTCGGTGTCGACCGGCAGCTGGACGCCGTAGTCCAGGAGGTCGGTGACCGCGACGTGTCCGCGGACGAACCAGTCGCCGTTGGCCAGGCGCCGGATCTCGCCGCCCGCCGGGTCGGTCTCGTCGTCGATCTCGCCGACGACCTCCTCGATGATGTCCTCGACGGTCACGATCCCGACCACGCGCCCGTACTCGTCCACGACGACGGCCATCGACGACCGCTGGCGCTGCAGGTCGGCCAGCAGGTCGTCCAGCGGCTTGGTCTCCGGGACGATCACGGCCTCGCGGACGAGCGGGTCGATCGACGCGTTCGGCCCCTCGGCCATCAGCGCGCGCGCGAGCGAGTTGGAGTGCACGATGCCGCGCACGCGGTCGCGGTTGTCGTCCTCGGTGACGACCAGCCGCGTGTGGCCCGACGAGATGCAGCGGCGCAGCGCGGTCTCGACGTCCTCGCTCAGGTCCACCGTGACCACCGCCGGGATCGGCGTCATCACCTGGCGCGCCTCCTGCTCGTGCAGGTGGAAGACGCCGGTCAGCATCCCGGCCTCGCCCGCGTCGAGCTTGCCGCCCGCCCGCGCCTGACCGATCAGGATGCGCAGCTCCTCCGGCGTCGCGCCCTCCTGGGACGCCGCCTCGGGGTCGACGCGCAGCAGCCGCAGGATGGCGTTGGACACCATGTTGAGCAGCGAGATGAACGGCTTCATCCCCGTGTCGAACGCCTTCAGCGGCCGCGACACGAGGATCGCGATGCGATCCGGGTGGATGATCGAGTAGATCTTCGGCACCTGCTCGCCGAGCACGACGTGGGTGCCCGTGACGATGATGTAGGCGATCGCCACGGAGATGCCGACCTTCACGCCGTGCGAGAAGCTCCCGAACAGCGGCTCGAAGATCGTCGCGATCGCCGGCTCGCCGAGGAAGCCGATGCCCAGCGAGGCGAGCGTGATGCCGAACTGGCAGGCGCTCAGGTACTCGTTGAGGTCCTCGTGCAGCGCGAGCGCGCGGCGGGCGCCGGCGCTGCCCTCCTCGGCCATGTCCTGAAGCGACGAGCGGCGCGAGCGCACCAGCCCGAACTCCGCCGCGACGAAGAAGCCGTTGATGGCGATGAGCACCGCCACTGCCAGGAGCAGGAGGACGGTCACGCCGGGAGGCCGGGTCCGAGCCCGGCGCTACTTCGAGAAGGGTCGTCGTTCATGGAGCGACGGGCGGAGGGTACCAGCGTGCTCCCCCGTCTCAACACCTCCCAAGCAGATCGGTGTCCAGCAGGAGGCGGCCGAGCGCCACCCAGGCCGCGCCGTAGTACGTCGGCTGGGCGTGGTCCTGCGCGCTGGCCTGGTCCAGGAGGTCGGCGCTGTGGGCGCCGTCGCGGCGGGCGTGGGCGACGGCCGCGCGGGCGACGGTGAACACCGGATGCCGCGCCGGCGCCGCGGTCTTCAGGCTCGTGAGGTTCGCGGCGATCCGCCGGTCGTCGGGGTCGCAGGAGGCGGCGAGCCGGATCGCGACGCGCGCCGCGTCGTAGCCGTAGGCCGGCGGGCCCGCGCCGGATGGCGGGCTGGTGGGCGCGGCCGGCGGGCCGAGCGTCGCCCAGTCGGTCGGCGGCCGGCTGCCGCCCGCGGTCACGGTCGCGACCAGCGCGCGCGTCGCCCGCGCGACGTCGTCCATGTGCAGCGCCGCGAGGGCGCGCGGGTCGTAGTAAGAGGGGTTGGTCAGGCCGCGCGCCGTCGCCCACGGGCCCGCCATGACCACGCCGTCGCGGATCTCGGCTCCGCGCATCGCGTCGGCCATCGCGCGCGCGGTGCGGGCGAGCCCGGGGCGCCGCCAGCGGCGCGCCGCGAGGCGCAGGGCGTGGGCGGCGTCGAGATCGGCGTCGGCGGACGGCTGGCGGTCGGTCACGGTGCCGCCGGCCCAGTGCCAGGAGAGCAGGCCGTCGGGGCGGCGCAGGCGCTTCGCCGTCCAGCCCCACACGCGGTCGAAGGTCGTCCGGTCGTTCAGCGCGACGGCGACGAGCATGGCGTAGGCCTGGCCCTCGCTGACCGTGTCGCCGCCCTGGTCGCGGCGGACGACGCGGCCGTCGGGGTCGACGTAGCGGCGCAGGAACGCGTGGCCGGCGGCGACGGCGCGCTGGCGGGGCGTGCCGGTGGTGCCGGGGACGGCGGCGGTCTGGTCTTGGTCGCTCCCGCAGCCGCCGGCAGCCACCGCGACGACGGCGCACACCACCAGGATCGCGACGAGCCGCCTCAGGCCGCCACCCGCTCCCGCTCGGGGTCGCTGACCGGCGTCTCGTCGACCGCGGCGGCCGGCGGCGCGTCGGGCCGGGCGAGCGCCGGCCACGCGCCGGCCATCAGGATGCTGATGTGGAACCCCGCGAAGGCCACGTTGTTGACCGTCGCCGGGGACGGGTCGCGCACGATGCCGTAGAGCGCGACGCCCAGCAGCGTGGCGACCATCGCCAGCGCCGGCCAGACGGCGGCCGGCTGGCGCCGGGCCTGGCCCTGCTTGGGCGTGACGACGAACGTCCCGCGCCGGCCGGCGAGCGCCAGCAGCGACGCGCGCACGTGGATCCAGAACGAGGACGTCGCCAGGGCGAAGCCCGCGAACGTGAACGCCCCCGCGCCCGCGACGGCGACCATCCCGAGCGCGATCGCGTAGTACGGCGCGAAGTGCATCAGGAACTGGTCGGCCGTCGCGCCGGCCAGCGGCTGGGCGCCGGTGAGGATCCGGACGATCGGCATCGCCAGGTAGATCAGGACCGTCCAGCCCGACAGGAAGTACATCGACGACAGCAGGTACTGGACCTTGTGCCGCAGCGGCAGCTTCGCCCGCAGCGCGCTGCGCATGCCGCCCAGGCACCCGCGCGCCCAGCGTTGCTGCTGCGAGATGTAGGACTTCATGTCCTCCGGGCCGAGGCCGGACGCGACGACCTCCGGCATGTAGGCCGTGCGCCAGCCGCGCGCGTGGAGCTTGACCGACAGCTCGAAGTCCTCGGTGACCGAGTCCTCCGGGAACCCGCCGGCGTCCTCGAGCGCGCTGCGGCGGAACACCGTGTTGGTGCCGCAGCAGAACATCGCGCCCAGGCCGTCCTTGCCGCGGGCGATCGCGCCGAAGAACAGCGCCTGCTGGGCCCACGCGGCGGCCGCGACGCGGTTGCTGCGTGCGTTCGCGTAGTACTGCGGAGTCTGGACCATCGCGACGCGCGCGTCGGCGAGGTGGCCGAGCGTCGCCTCCAGGAAGCGCTCGCTGGGGACGTGGTCGCAGTCGAGCACCACGACGAACTCGCCGTCGGTGCGCGGCAGCGCGGCGTTGATGTTGCCGGCCTTGGCGCCCGAGCGGTGGTCCCGGACGAGGTAGCGCGCGCCGTGGCGGGCGGCCATCGCGCGCATCGCGTCGCTGCGGCCATCGTCCAGGACATGGACGGTGACGTTCGCCCCGCGCATCCGGGTCGCGGCCTCGATCGTGGGCTCCACGATCGCGACCGGCTCGTCGTAGGTCGGGACGAACACGTCGACGCGCGGCGGCGGGGCGCCGTCGTCGTGGGTCAGGCGCAGGGCGGGCCGCGCCCGCTGGCGCGACGCGGTCCACCAGAACCCGACGGCCTGGACCAGGTTGAAGGTCTCGGCCAGGATCAGGACGGCGTACAGGATCGGCGAGCCCATCCTGCCGGGCTCCAGCAGCCAGCCGAAGTACCAGAGGGCCAGCGGGAGCGCGAGCAGCGCCATGAGGCGGACACGGGTCGCGGCGTGCGCGCCCGGCCGGCCGTCCCAGGTGGGCGCGTCGAGCCGCGGGTCGTCGGTCGTTCGATCAGTGACGCTCATCGGAACACCCACACCTTCACCTGGGGCTTCTTGAAGTGGTCGATCTGCCGGCGCTGGCCGTGCGCCTGGATGTCGCCGATCCCCTTCGCCGTGCCGAGGGCGTACTGCTTCTGGTCCAGGAAGCTCGACAGGAGGAAGACCTGCTGGCGGTGGGACGGGTCGACCTTCGGGATCCCCTTGTCCAAGGGCATGGCCTTGACGCCGGGCTGAAGGTAATGGACGAGATCCCCCAAGTAGTCTGGCTCGTAGAGCACGACGTCGCCCGGATGCGCCTGCCGGTGGATCTGGCTCAGCGCGCCCTTGAAGTCGTACAGGCGCGGGTTGGACTGGTTGAGCTGCTGGTCGGTGGTGCCGAGCGCCAGGCTGAACGCCATCGCGCCGGTCGCGGCGATTGCGCCGGCCTTCGACGCGGTCCAGCCCGTCGTCGCGCGCGCGACGAGCAGCAGGATCATCGGCGTCATCGCGATGAAGTAGCGCGCCTCGAACAGGAACGGCTTGGCCTCGCCGAGGACCGTCATGCCGAGCGCCGGCAGGAACGCGGTCGCGGCCACGAGGCCCGTGCGGTCGGGCTTGCCGCGGCCGAGCAGCAGCAGGCACAGGAGCATGAGGGCCGGCCACAGCGCGGTGAGCGCGGCCATCGTGGCGTTGGAGTGGTAGCCCCAGATCGCCCAGACGAGGTTCGTGAGCCCGGAGTACACGCCGGGGCCCTGGCGGCCGCCGTCGACGTCGCCCGCCTGCGACGGGGACTGGTCGAAGCCGCGGCCGGCGGCCTCGTTGGCGTGGTACTGGTCCAGCGCGAAGTGCGCGAGCGGGACGAGCAGCAGCGCGGTCAGCGCGAGCGATCCCAGCCACATCAGCGTGCGCTGTCGGACGAGCGGCGCGCCGGCGCGCTTGGCCTGGACGAGCTGCCACGCGGTGCCCGCGTGCAGCGTCGCGACGACCAGGGCGGTGAAGTACTGCGTCCAGATCAGCGCCGCCGACGCGAGGGCGAAGGCGATCCACCAGCGCTTGTCGTTCGTCCGCATCGCGCGCAGCTGCGCGTAGAGCGCGCAGGTCGCGAAGAACATGAAGAACGCGTACATCCGCGCCTCCTGGGCGTACCACACCGCGAACGGCGCGACGGCCGCCAGCGCCGCGGCGGCCAGCCCGGCGCGCGGGCCCCAGAGCTCGCGGCCGCAGAGCCACAGCACGGGGACCATCAGCGTGCCGGCGACGATCGACGGCGCGCGGACGACCAGCTGGTCGGTCCCGAAGAGGTGCACGGTCGCCCAGAGGACGATGTGGTGCAGGGGCGGGTGGACGTCGGTCGTCTTGAGGCTGTGCAGCAGGCCGGGGAGCGACATCTGGGCCTGGGTGACGGACGTCGCCTCGTCGAGCCAGAGGCCGCGCGTGGCGATCAGGCGCAGGACGAGGGCGAAGAGGGTGATGGCGGCGATGGCGATGAGGGGGCGGCGGTCGACGGGGGTCGACGGGGCCTGGGCCCGTCTTGCCACGACCTGCGGGAACGGCAGGACGGTCGCGCCGCCGCCGGCGTACGAGGCGCCGACGAGCAGCAGCGCCGCGCCGAACGTGCACGCGGCTACTGAGGCCGGTGTCCGGGCGAACGCGAGGATCGCGGCGGCCTGGAGCAGCGCGACTGCCGCGAGTCCTATAACAAGCCGCCAATGCGCACCGTGGGCGGCACGCTGCGCGACGAGGACGCGGGCGACACCGAGGAACGCCATCGCGGCGACGTACGGCGCGACCAGGTGCGACACGTCGGCGAACTGGTCGCCGAAGCCAAGGGTGACGATCGCCCGCGGAGCGATGCCGACGACGACGACCGCGCCGAGCCCGAGCACACCGGCAGCACCAAGCGCCGCCGCCAGCGCCCCCCGCTCAGCATCCCGCGCGCGCGGAAGCAGCACGAGCGGGATCGTCGTCGTGGCGAACGCGGCGATGCCACCGAGCGTGGAGAGCACGGCAAAGCGCCCGGCGTCCGCGTCGCTGAGCAGGGCATTGGCGAGCAGGACATCCTGGTTCTGAACGAGCGCGAGGGCGAGGAAGGCGACGACGGCGGGGGCCGTTGCGCGGGCGGCGCTGGGCGCGCCGACGTCCGAGGTCTCCGCACACCGCGCGTCTGCGGTCGCAACGTCCGTTCTCTCTCCGCGGCGCGCGTCGACGCCGGCGGTGGTGCGCCGGCGGCCGGTCGCGGCGACGGCGAGCGCTGTCCAGCCGCCGGCCACGACGGCCAGCGCGGCGCCGGTCGCTCCGGCCACCGCCGCGAGTGGGACGCCCGCCCCGAGGCGGATGGCCGGCTCGACGAGCAGTGAGGCGGCGGCGCGGCCGTGGTGGCGGCTGCCGAAGAGGCGGCCGCGCTCCAGGGCCAGCGGCATCGCGCAGGGCACGCCGATCGCGAGGACGAGCGCGAGCGCGACGGGTAGGCCGAGGACCGGCGCCAGCGGCGCGCCGAGCAGCGCGACGGCGACGCCGAGGCCGAGGCCGCCGGCGACGACGTGGCGGCGGACGCGACCGGCCAGGCCGCGGTCCAGCGCGCTGCCGGCCGAGAGGCTCGAGGCCGGCACGTGGATCAGCAGGTACAACGCGAGGAACGCGGCGACCTGCGCGAAGCCGCCGGGGCTCAGCATCCGCGCGGCGATCAGCGCGAACGCGGCGTTGCCGAGACCGGCGGCGAGCTGCGCGGTCGCGACGCCGGCCTGCTCGGCGGCGAGCCGGCGCAGGTCGATCCGCCGCGCGGCGGGACGGGGTGCGGGGACGGCGACGTTCACGCCGACACCTCCTCGGGGACGGTCCAGGGCTCGGGGGCGAGCGGCAGGCCGCTCACGTCGTCGGCGGGGCGGCCGCGTCCGCGGGTCAGGACGAGCTGGAGGAGCCGGAACCCCTCCTCGGCGCGCGCGACCTCGGCCTTGATCGCGGGCGCGGCGGCCGGCGGGCCGTCGAGCGCGGCGAGCGCCGCGTCGCCGAGCACGGGCGCCGGGACGACGGCGTCGACCACCGGCTGGCGCAGCCGCCGCGCGACCGCGGCCAGCTTCGGCTCATGCGCGTAGGCGACGAACGGCGTGCCGGCCGCCGCGGCGGCGATCGCGGCATGGAACCGCAGCGCGACGACCACGCCGAACTCCCGCGCCAGATCCCGCGCCTCGTGCAGGTCGGCCGGCGGGACGATCAACTCCGGCACGCCGCCCAGCCGCGCCCGGACCTCACGGCCGAGCTCGAGGTCATCCGCACCCGGCATCCCGACCTGAAACGGCTGCAGGACGAGCGGGACACCAGCAGCGACGACCGGCGCCAACCCCTCCGCCAACCGCGCGCCGAGCTTCGGCCCGTCGGCATGGTGGCTCAGGACGACGAGGACGCCACGCCCACCACCACGACGCGCCGCGTTGGCAAAGCCATTGCCTTGGTCGCCCCGTCCACGCCCGCCCCCGTTGAGCGGCGCGTCCATGAACAGCGTCCACGCCGCGTCGGCTCCGACGCGGAAGGGCGTCGGTGCGCCGGCGTCGGTCAGCAGGGCCGCGGACTCGTCGTCGCGGAGGATCAGGAGGTCGGCGCGGCTGATGATCTTGCGGGTCAGCGTCCGGGCGGTCGGCGTCGGGAGTGCGCCGGCGCCGACGCCGACCAGCGCCAGCGGACGGCCGAGCGCCGTCGCGCCGGTCGCCAGCGCCAGGGCGCGGCGCAGCAACGAGAGCGGCGGCCGGCCGCACGCGGGACCGAGCGTCTTGAAGACGGTGCCGCCGGCGAAGACGACGGCGTCGGCCCGCCCGACGGCACGGGCGACCGCTACGGCGTCGTCGGCTCTGACGGGCTCGCAGCCGGCCAGCGCGGACTCGGGCGCGCCGAAGGCGGCGGTCGCGATCAGCTCCCAGCCGTCCAGCGCGTTGGCGAAGGCCTCCAACAGGGCGTCGTCGCCCGGGTTACGCTGCCCGAAGGCGCCGGCGAGCAGAGCGGTCGGCATGCGCTACCTCCTCGTACATCTCGAGATGGGTCCGGGCGACGGCGGGCCAGGTCCGGCCGTCGAGCAGCTCGTCCGCGACGTCGCTCAGCGCCTCGCGCGCCAGGCGGTCGCCGGCCAGGTGGCGCAGCCTCGCGGCCAGCGCGGCGTCGTCGGCCGGCGCGACCAGCGCGTCGGGGACGCCGGCGTTGCCGGCCAGCTCGCGCGAGACCAGGATCGGCGTCCGGTGTCCCAGGGCCAGCGCCAGCGCGCCCGACGTCCCCACCGGCTGCGGGTACAGGAACGCGGCGACATCGGCCGTCTGAAAGCAGGCGGCGACGTCGACATCATCAACTCGCCCGGTGAACGTCGCGTGGTCGCCGTGCGCGGCGCGCAGCTCGTCGGCGTACCCGCCGGGCCCCGCCATGCGCGGGTGCTCGCCGCCGGCAACGACGACATGGACGTCCTCGCGCGCCAGCCGGCCGGCCGCAAGCACGCGGTCGATCCCCTTGTACGGCGCGACGAAGCCGAAGCACAGCACGACCAGCCGGCCGTCGTCCAGGCCCCACCGTTCCCGCCAGGCGGCGGCGCGCGCGCCGGCCGCCGGGCCGCGCTCGACCCCGTGCGGGACCACGCGCGAGCCGTCCACCACGGGCTGGAACCCGGGCTCGTGCACGACGACCGCGTCGGCCAGGCGGCGGATCGACGTCCGGACCGCGGCCAGCCCGGCGCGCGCCAGCGGCACCGGCGCGCTCACGCGGTGCAGCGCGACGAAGTCGGCGTCGACCGTCGCCGGATCGACGACGTGGTGCATGGTCACGACCGTCCCGCGGCGGGCGCGCAGCGCGGCGAGCGCCGGCACCAGCCCGGCGACGTGCGCCGGCCCGCCGTACAGGAACGTCTCGTGTTGGAGGTGCACGGACGGCGCGCCGGTCGCAGCCGCGGCCAGCGCCGCGGCCGGCAGCGCGCTCGCGCCGCCCATGGTGAAGCGGCGGTGCACGGCGACCGGCCCGTCGGCGGCGCGCTCCGGCTCGCCGTCGAGGCGCGGCGCGACGACCGCGACGTCCGCCCCCTCGCCCGCCAGCGCGTGCGCAAGGTGGGCGGTGTAGGACGCGACGCCGCTGTGGCCGCCGTGGCGCTCCCCGCGCGGCGGGTAGGGCGAGATCAAGCAGATGTCCGGAGTGCTCATCGCCGTCCACCGCCCAGCACGAGCGACCGCGAGGCCGGAACGGCCGCGGGGCGCGCGGCGGCCCGCTCGGGCACCGCGGGAGCCGGGACCGCGTCGACGCCATCATCGGCGCGACGCCGGCGCGCGGCCCACAGCCGCAGCAGCCCCGCGCCCATCCGGCGCGTGTCCTTGACCGCGCTCACGCGCGAGCCGTCCTGGTCGACCCAGATCGTCGGGACCTCGGCCAGCCGGTGGCCGCGATCGCCGGCGACCTGCAGGAGGTCGACGTCGAAGAGCAGGTCCTTGGTCGACAGCGCGGGCAGGACGTCGTCGACGACGTCCCGGCGCAGGACCTTCGCGCCGCACTGCGTGTCGGCGTACGGCAGGCCGAGCAGCCGGCGGACGGCGAACGAGAACCCGGCGCTGGTCATCCGCCGCCGCAGCGGCCGGGCGGCCGGCAGCACGGCGGTCGGGTGATGGCGGCAGGCGATCGCGCCGCCGACCGCGTCCGCGGCGTCGGCCAGGCGCAGCAGCTCACCGGGCGGCGTCGCGCCGTCGGCGTCGACGAACCCGACGAGCGCGGCGTCGGACCGGGCGAAGGCCTCCATGAGCACCCCGCCCTTCCCGAGCTTCGGGAACTCGTGGGCGACGACGCGCGGATCGCGCGCCGCGTGCGAGGCGACGATGTCGGAGGTCCGGTCGGTGCAGGCGTCGAGGGCGACGACGAACCGCGTCTGCGGATCGGCGCACACGGCCCGATAGCTGTCCAGCGTCGGGCCGATCCGATGTTCCTCGTTGTGCGCGGGCATGACGATGTCCAGGCGCAAAGCGATTCCTCCCTGATCAGGGCGGTTGGCGGTTGGCGTTGGGGATTGACGGCACCGGTGGGGTCGTCGTTTCGACCCGTACAAGTTGGTGCCTTCAGGTGCTGCGGGTGCTGCGGTGCTCCGCCGGCGGCGCGGACCCGGGAGTCCTACCCCTGTGCCACCGGCTGCGCGCGGCGTCCGTTGCCGTCGCGCACACCAACCACTACCCGGTGCGCCGAGCAAGGTCGCGCTCGTGGGACGGCCGTCACCCGGGTTCGGGGTTGTGGGCGGACGAGGGGCCGGCGGGTTGGTGAGCAGTGCGGAGCGCTGGACGTGCTGCGGCGCGTGCTCTGCCTGGCACCTAGGGCGTGAGGAGTGTGGGCGGCACTCCGCGCGGTCGGTGTGGCTCGTCCTTTGTGGTGCTTCTCGGGCGAGTTCGGGGCCGAATCGCCAGGACGCCGGCGGTCCGTGTCGTTTCGTGGTGAATAGTTGACGACGAGGCGACACGGACCTCGGCGCGGCGAGGATTCGGCTGCGAACGACGGTCCAAGTCGTCTCGCCCCCGATATGCGGGGGTCAGACGACTCGGACCTCGGCGTCCCGGCGATTCACCTCCGAAACGCCCGCCCCAGGACGGCCGAGGCACGCCGAAAGCGCGGAGCACCACCCAAACCACCTCATGCCCTAGATGCCAAGCAAACCCCGCCCCGCAGCACCCCCGGCGCCCCGCACTGCCCACCAACGAGCCTGGCCGGCATCGCTCAACGCCCGACCAGATCTGCCTTATCCTCGCCTTCCGATGCGGATCGTGAGCCTGGTTCCCCACGCGACCGAGTTGCTGTACGCGCTCGGACTCGGCGACAGCGTCGTCGGGGTCACCCACGAATGCGACTACCCGCCCGAGACGGCCGCCGTGCCGAAGATCACGCGGGACGTCCTGCCGGCCGGCCTCAGCGCCGCCGAGATCGACGCCGCCGTCCGCGAGCGCACCGAGAAGGGCGAGGCGATCTACCTGCTCGACGAGGACCTGCTCGCCGACCTGGAGCCCGATCTCATCGTCACGCAGGAGCTCTGCCCGGTGTGCGCGGTCTCCTACGATGAGGTCCAAGAGGTCGCCAAGCGCCTCGACCCGTGCCCCGAGGTCATCGCCCTCGACCCCAAGACGTTCGGCGAGACCATGGGCGACATCCGGACGCTCGCCCAGGCCACCGACACGCGCGAGGCGGCGCTCGACCTCGTCTCCCGCCAGCGCGCCCGCGTCGACCGGGTCAAGATCGCGCTCAAGGGCGCCAAGCGCCGCGGCGTCGTCGCGATCGAGTGGTTCGACCCGGTCTTCGTCGCCGGCCACTGGACGCCGCAGCTGATCGAGCTGGCCGGCGGCCTCGATCTGCTCGGCTTCGCCGGCGAGCACTCCGAGCAGGTGCCGTGGGAGGCGGTCGAGGCCGCCAAGCCGGAGGTCATCCTCTGCATCCCGTGCGGCTACGACGGCCCGCGCGCCCTCGCCGAGGCCGAGCAGTTCACCGATCGCCTGCGCAGGGTCGCGGCCAAGGAGACGATCGCGGTCGACGCCGCCGCCTACTTCTCGCGCCCCGGCCCGCGGCTCGTCGACGGGCTGGAGACGCTCGCCCACGCGCTGCACCCCGACCGCGTCCCGGAGGCGCCGGGCCGGGTGCACCGCGTCATGTTGTAGTCCCCTACAACTACAGCGTGTGGTTGTGCACGTTGCCCGAGACGGCGATCGACCCGATCACCGACAGGACCACGATCGCCAGGCACGCCACGTAGCCGAGCCACGGCTGGCGCATGCGGTCGGCGTAGTGGTACGCGAGGCCGGCGACGAAGCCGCCGACCAGGCCGCCGATGTGGCCGCCCCACGCGATGTTGAAGGACGGGATGAACCCGATCAGCAGGTTGATGCCGATGAGCGCGCCCAGCCCGCCGCTGAACGGCTGGTAGCCGCGCCGGTACTGCTCGGCCGCCAGCGCGCCCATCAGGCCGAAGATCGCGCCGGACGCGCCGACGACGACCTCGGTCGAGGTCTGCAGCAGCGCGCCGAACGCGCCTGCCACGATCGCCGTGAAGTACACCGTGAGGTAGCGCCGCGGCCCCATCGCCGGCTCCAGCTGCTGGCCGACCAGCCACAGGATGTACATGTTGAGCGCGATGTGGATGATCCCGGCGTGCAGGAACGCGTACGTCACGAGCCGCCAGTAGTCGTGGCCGTTGTGGATCGTCGTGATCCCCTGCAGCGCGAAGTTCTGGTAGATCCAGCCGGTCCCGGAGGTCTGCAGGCCCAGGCCGCCGCCCTCGGCCAGGAACAGCACGACGCACGCGACGATCAGCATGATCGTCACGCGCGGCTCGTCGCCGTAGCCGGCCCGGATCGCGGCGGCCGAGCGCGTCTTGGTCTTCTGCTTCGCGCATTCGGGGCAGCGCATCCCGACCGACGTCGGCGTCATGCAGTCCGGGCAGATCGGCCGCCCGCAGTTCGAGCAGGAGACGCCGGTCTCGCGGTTGGGATGCCGGTAGCAGGTGGCCATGTGGGCGCCGCACGCTAGCAGCGCGACCCTAAGCGCCGCTCAGCTCAGCTTCGCGTCCGCGACGACCCTGCCGGTCGGCGTCGGGCTGCCGCCCGGCGGCTCGTCGGACACCAGGACCTGGTCGGTCCCCGCGAGCGACTCGGGGATGGCGATCGACGCGGCCCCGTCCCGGCTGACGCTGAACAGCGCGTGCGTCGGGCGCGGCGGCCCCTTGCCCGTGACGAGCCACACCTGGTAGACGCGGCCGGACGGCGGCGCGGGCATGTGCTGGAAGTCGAGCCGGCCGTGGTCGTCGCCGGCGACGCGCAGCGCGACCTGCGCCCCGTCCGGCCCGGTCCCGGCGTAGGTGGTGGTGTGGCCGCCCCCGCTCACGGCCAGGACGACGGCGACGCACGCGGCCAGGACCGCGGTCGCGGCAAGCGCCGCGGGGACCGGCCGGACGCGCCCGAGCCAGCCGCGGCGGCCGCGACGCTCGCCGCGGCCGCGACCCGCACCGCGCACCGCGCGCGGCTCCTCCGCCCGCTCCGCCTCGGCGCGAACCTGCGCCATGACCCGCCGCTTGACCTCCGGCGGCGGGACGACCTGCGGCGCGGCCATCGGCAGCACGTCGGCGACGACCTGCAGCTCGGCGACCTCGCGCCGGCACTCCGGGCAGACCTCGAGGTGCGCCGCGAACGCGCGCGCGTCCGGCTCGGCCAGCGCGCCGAGGACCCACGGCCCGGCGTCGTCGCGGAAGCGGCAGTCCTCGTCGGCGCTCACCACGACACCTCCCCGACATGGCCGAGCTGGCCCCGCAGCTTCTCGAGCCCGAGGCGGATGCGTCCCTTCACGGTGCCGATGGGCATCTCCAACATGGTGGCGATCTCCGAATGGGAGAAGCCTCCAAAATATGCAAGTTCGATGGCGCGTGACTGCTCGGCGGGCAGCGCGGCAAGCGCGGTGCGCACCTCGGCGGCCTCCTCGCGGCGGGCCGCCTGGACGTCGGTGAGCTCGGCGGCCTCGAAGCGCTCCTCGATGCCCTCGTCCGACGCGCGGCGCGAGTCGTGCCTGATCCCGCGCCGCAGCGCGTCGATCGCACGGTGGTGGACGACGGCCAGGACCCAGGTCCGGACGCTCCCGCGCGTGTGGTCGTAGCGCACGCCGGTGCGCCAGAGCGACAGGAACGCCTCCTGGACGACGTCCTCCGCGGCGCCGCGCCGGCCCATCATCCGGTAGGCCAGCGAGAACGCGGCGTGGCCGTGGCGCTCGTAGATGACCTCGAACGCCGCGGCGTCGCCCTGGCGGACGAGCTGCATGAGGTCCTCGTCGGCGAGCAGCGCGACGTCAGCCCCGGCCGCGGCGGACGGTGCCGAGCGCTGATGTCGTTCGAAGCGCCCCACGGTCCCTTCCTACGACGCGCGCGCCGCACCGGATCACCGTGCGACGCGCCAACTCGCGGGCGCAGCCGCCCCGGCGCGGCGCCGCGCCGCGATCAGCGATCCAGGATCCTGCGGGTCTCGTCGGCCACCGCGTGCAGCGTGCGCTCCGCGAGGTCGATCGGGCCCGACGCCTTGGCGGCGCGGCGGCGGTGCTGCTGGCGGACACGCAGGAGGACGAGCGCGGCGCCGGCGGTCGTGCCGATCGCGGCCGCGGCGACCGGGCGGACCCAGTTGCGCGGGTCGCGCATCGCCGACATCTCCCAGCCCTCGAGCTCGTCGTGGGCGAGCTCGGTGAGCTCGGCGAGCGTCGCCTCGAAGCGCAGCGCGAGGTCCGCCGGCGGCTCGACCGGCGCCAGCGCGCGGCGCAGCAGGTCCTCGAACTCCCCGAACGTCTCGCTCATCGCGCGCCTGCTACCCCCTTCCGCCCTGTCGCGTGGCCACGATCTCCTCCAGCTGCTTGATCGCGCGGTGCAGCAGCACCTTGGTCGCACCGTCGGTCTTGCCCATGGCGCGCGCGATCTCCCGGTTGTCCATGCCCAGCGCGAAGCGCATGATCAGCGCCTCGCGGCGGTCGTCCGGCAGCTCCTTGACACCCTCCAGGATTCGCGCCAGCTCGTCCCGCCCCTCCACGAGATCCTCCGTGGTGTGCATCGTGCGCAGGCTCTCGGAGTCGTCGATCGACGTCTGCGGCTTGCGCGAGCGGTCGCGGTAGAGGTTCGCGGCGAGGTTGTGCGCGATCCGGATCAGCCACGGCCGCATCGGCCGACCGTTCGACTCCGCCCGCGCCCGCTCGTAGTGGCGGTAGGCCTGCAGGAACGTCTGCTCCGTCAGGTCCTCGGCGTCGTGGTGGTTGCCCACCCGGTAGTAGGCATAGGAGTAGACGTCCTTCAGATGCGCCCGATAGAGATCGGCGAACTCCGCATCCAGCTGGGCCTTGTCCGAAGGCACGCACGGCAGCCTATCCGGCGGGTCACGCCGCCCGGACGAACCGCTTGCGCGGAGCGCGTTCGGGGGCGGTGATCGCGGCGGCCCAGTCGGTCGCGTCGGCCCTGCCCTCGATGACGGCGGCGAGGCCGGCGACCGTGGGCGCGTCGACGCCCGCGTCGCTCAGCGCGTGAGCCAGCAGCGGGAGCGCGTCGAGCGACTCGGTCGTCTGGCCGATCGTGTCCTCGATCGCGGACGGGTCGGCACCGGCGGCGAGCAGCTCGCCCGCGCGGCGGTTGCGGGAGCCGACGGCGAGGACGGTGGCGACGAGGTCGCCGGCGCCGGCGAGGCCGGCGAACGTCTCCTCGTGCGCCCCGCGCGTGCGCGCGTAGCGGTCGACCTCGGCGAAGACGCGGCCGGCCGCGGCGCCGACGGCGTTGGGACCGGCGGGCGCGGCGGTCGCGGCGGCCAGCGCGGCGGCGTTCTTGGCGGCGCCGGCGAGCTCGACGCCGACGGTGTCGGCCGACGGCTCGGCGTAGAGGCCGGCCTTGGTCAGCAGGTCGGTGAGCTGGCGGCGGAAGGCGCGGTCGGCGGAGGCGACGACGAGCGCGGCGCCGTGGTCGAGCGCGTCGGCCGCGTGGGCCGGGCCGCCGAGCGACGCGATCGCGCGCGCCTGCGTGCGGTCGGCGAGGAAGAGCGACGGGACCATGCCGTGCGGCGGGACGAGGCCCTTGGCCGCGACCAGGAGGCCGGCGCGCTGCGGGATCTGCGCGCCGTGGGCGGCGATGGCCTCGGGCAGCGCGCGGGCCGGGACGGCGAGGACGACGAGGTCGTGGCGGCCGAGCTCCAGGTCCACGCAGCGGACGACGTTGATCGACTCCGGCAGGACCTCGCCGGGCAGGTAGCGGTCGTTGAAGCGGGTCGCGGTGATCGCGTCGGCCTGCGCGGCGGTGCGGGTCCCGAGGTCGACCTCGACCCCGGCGCGCGCCAGCGCGACGGCCAGGCCGGTGCCCCACGAGCCGGCGCCGATGACGGCGGCGCGGCGGATCGGCGGCAGGCCGCCGAGCCACTCCCACTGGAGCATCACGCAGGGCCAGATGCGCTCGGTGACGGCGCCGGCGAGGTCGGCCGAGGGCTGGTCGACGCGCGGGAAGCGCAGCGGCGCACCGGCGCGGATCGAGACCTTGTGCGGGCGGATGCGCCAGCCGCGGCGGACGTTCTCGCTGCCGATGACGGCGACCGGGACGACGGGCGCGCCGGTCTCCAGCGCCAGGCGGCCGACGCCGCGCTTGGGTGTGCCGAGCGTCCCGGGCCTGATGCGGGTGCCCTCGGGGAAGATCAGGACGGCGTCGCCGCGCTCGAGGATCTCGCGCGCCGTCGACATCGCGTCCTCGTCGGCGTGGCCGCGGTCGATCGGGAATGCGCCGAGCGAGTTCAGGAACCAGGCCGTGACGCGGCTGGCGAACAGCTCCTTCTTGGCGACGTAGTAGAGCGGCCGCCGGGACATCGTCGCGATGACGAACGGGTCCAGGAACGAGCGGTGGTTCGCGGCGAGGATGACCGGTCCGTCGGCGGGGATGTGGTCCCGGCCCATGCGCGACATGCGGAAGTAGATGTGGAAGAACGGCTGGAAGAGCGCCCGGACGATCCAGTAGACGAACGGGTTGACGCCCTTGTTGCGCGCGCGGGACAGATGACGGTTCTCCATCGGTGTCTGAGGTACACGCACCGTGTGACGGTGGTTACAGTGCTGGACATGGCCATCGACCGTGTCCGCAGCGCCCGTGGAGCCCTGGCCGGAGCGGTCGCGGCCGGGGTCTGGGCTGCCCAGCAGCCGCTCGACATGAAGGTCTTCGGGGTGCGCTACGACGACACCGAGCTGCTCGGCAAGGCGGTCACCCGCGGCCGGGCGTGGCGGGTCGTCGGGCTCGCGATGCACCTGGCCAACGGCGCGCTCTTCGGCGCCGTGTACGCCAACGTCGCCCGCAGGGTTCCGGTGCCGTCCTGGCTGCGCGGCCCGGCCGCCGGCCTCGGCGAGCACGTCTTCGCCTGGCCGGGAGTCGTCGTCAGCGATCGGCTCCACCCCGCCCGCGACGAGCTCCCGACGCTCGGGACCAGCGCCGCCGCCTTCGCCCAGGCGACCTGGCGCCACCTGCTCTTCGGGACCGTCCTCGGCGAGCTCGAACGCCGCCTGAACGACGAGCCCGACGACGACCTGCCGTCCTACGAGCATGTCGTGTCCACGAACGGCCACGGCAACATCGAGCACGCGATCACCGGCGCGGCTTAGACTCCGGCGGTACCACCCGCCGGGGTAGCTCAGTTGGTAGAGCACCGTTCTTGTAAAACGGCTCGCACGGGTTCGAGTCCCGTCCCCGGCTCTCTCCCGCCGCGGTCACGCCGTCGCCCAACTCGTAGTCGGCGGCCCACCGCACCCCACGCCTCTGGCCGTTGGCCGGCGGCTCGACGCGCAGGGTGCCGATGCCGGAGGCGACGTCGGCGATCGGCAGGTAATAGCCCTTGCCCTTCTGCGGACACCAGACGGCAAAGCCATCAACTTCGCCGGCGTACCCGCGCTTGACCACGTCATAGCGGTTGCAGCGCGTGCTGACCGTGTTGAACTTGATGACGCCGCCGCGCAGCTTGCCGGTCTTGCACTGGATGCGGAGGAAGCCGGGCCGACGTCGACGATCAAGTCATAGCGGTGGTTGTGGCCGCGTTGAGGTCGGAAGACTTCGATGCGCGGTGGCGGCTTCAGCCGCGTGGCCTCTGGGTACGCTCGCGTTCACCGAACGATCTTCGAGGGAGGAGACCGCGATGCGTCGCAGGGGTGTGCCGGCTTCGTGTGTCCGTCTGTGGGCGGCTGCGTTGGCGATGTTCATCATCTTGGTTGTGGGAGCGGGCAGTGCCGGCGCCGCGCCGCCGCCGCCTGGTCAGGACCCGTTCTACCGCTACGACGGCGCCACGCCGCTGGTGCAGGTCGCGCCCGGAACGGTGCTCAAGACCCGGACGTCGTCGCTGCACGTCCTCAGCATCCCGACGCCGATCAGCGCCGTCCAGCTGCTGTACCGCTCGACCGGCCAGCGCGGGCAGGCGACGACGAACGTCACCTCGGTTCTGCTGCCGCCGCTGCGCGTCGGCGCGCCGAAGGTCGTCTCGTATCAATCCTTCTATGACTCGCTGAACCCCGACGACGAGCCGTCCTACACGATCTCGGGCGGTGGCCTATCGCTCGGCGGCGCGATCCCGCAGCTCGAGTCCGGCCTCGTCCAGCCGCTGCTGCTCTCCGGCTACGCGGTCGCGATCCCGGACACCGAGGGCCAGCAGGCCGACTTCGCCGCCGGACCCGAGTACGGGTACAACACGCTCGACGGCCTGCGCGCGGCGTACAACTCGCCCGCCGTCGGCCTGAACGCCACCAGCAGGGCCGGGCTGATCGGCTACTCGGGCGGCGCGATCGCGACCGAGTGGGCCGCCGAGCTCGCGCCGAAGTACGCGCCGGACGTCGACCGCGACCTCGTCGGCGCCGCGATGGGCGGCGTCCTCGTCGACCCGGCTCACAACCTCCACTACGTCGACGGCTCCAGCCTCTGGGCCGGCGTCATGCCGATGGCGATCATCGGCGTCTCGCGCGCGTTCGACATCGACCTCACGCCCTACCTCAGCGCCAAGGGCGTCGACATCTACAACAAGCTTCAGAAGGCCACCATCTCGCAGGTCCTCGGCGCCTACCCGGGCCTCACCTGGGCGGAGCTCGCGAAGCCCGAGTACTCGGTGCCCGAGAGCGTTCCCCTGTACGTCCACGCCGTCAACCAGATGATCATGGGGACGGGCGGGACGCCGACCACGCCGCTGTTCATCGCCCAGGGCGCCGGCGGCACGCTGGAGGGCACGCCCGGCGACAAGCCCGGGATCGGGCCCGGCGACGGCGTGATGATCGCCGGCGACGTCCGCACGCTCGCCCGCGACTACTGCGGCCGCGGCGTCAAGGTCCAGTACACGCAGTACGACGCGCTGAGCCACATCGGCACCGCGGCGCCGTGGCTGGCGACCGCGATGCCCTGGCTGACCGGGCGCTTCGCCGGGATCGCCGCGTCGCAGAACTGCGCGGCGATCCCCGCCGGAAACGGGCTGGACCCGATCCCGGAGGGATGACCCAGCCGGCGCGACCGCCCTACAAGCGGTCGCGCCAGGTGACGGCCGCGCTGGCCACCGCCGCCAGCGCCTCTTCCAGCTTGAAGCGGTTGTCGGTCCGCCGTGCGACGCCGAGCGCCTTCAAGGCGTCGGCCAGCAGTGCCGGACCGGCCGGGCCGTCGGAGCGCAGCTCGTCCAGCTCGGCGGCCGTCAGCTTGCGCGGCGCGCCCGTCGCGGCGACCGCGACCTCGGCGTACTCGCGCTCCGCCCTCGCGGCCCGGGCGTCGGCGCGCGCGGCGGCGTCCTCGGCGGCGGCCACGCGGGCCAGCGCCTCGTCCAGCACGGCGCGCTCCGGCGGCGCCTCGACGACGCGCTCGACCCGGACCGCCTGCGCCGCGGCCAGCTCGGCCCGGCGCTCGGCCTCGTCCGCGCGGGCCTCGGCGCGCTCGACCATGGTCTGGGCCTCGGCGAGCTCG
>DATDMD010000115.1:0-16631 GCA_036518975.1 Baekduia sp. | reverse complement strand
GCGGTGGTGGCGCGTGAACGAGCTGACGACCTCGGCCGCCGCGGCGCGCGGGCGGGCGAACGCGAGCGCGCGGTAGGCCTCGCCGACGACCGTGCGGACCAGAAGCTCCGGGACCGGGACGGGCGCGGCGAGGAGCGCGCGGACGAGCGGCTCGCGCTCGATGATCCCGAACCAGCGCGGCATGTCGAGGCCCGCCGGCGCGACCGGGACGATCCCGGCCAGCGGGAGGTCGTCGTCCTCGGCCACGTGCAGCGCGACGGCGCCGCCGAGCGAGTTGCCGACCAGGACCGCGTCGCCGCCGCCCTGCTCCGCCGCGTAGGCGACCGCGGCGCGCGCGAACGCGCGGTACTGGTCCAGGACCGAGCCGTCGCGCTCCAGCGGGTCGGCGCGGCCGTAGCCCGGGAGGTCGACGGCGAGCGCGCGACGGCCATGACGGGCGAGCAGATCGAGCGCGCGGCGCCACGTGTCGGCGCTGTCGGCGAAGCCGTGCAGGAGGACGAGCGGCGGCCCGTCGCCCTCGAGCTCCAACGCGCGGGTCCGGACGCCGCCGAGGTTCAGCTCGTACTCGACGAGCGGTTCCCGCATCTACGCGGCGGGCTGGGGCTCGCGGGCGGGCTCCGGGGCCGCCGGGGCCGGGCGCTGGGCGACGAAGTCCTTGCCGCGGACGAGCACGAACGCGAGCACGGCGCCGACGACCGCGAGCACGCCCGTGATGATCAGCAGCTCGTTCAGCGCGCTGGTCCAGCCGGTGACGAACGCCCCGCGCAGCTGCGCCGGCACCGCGGCGGCGCGACCCTGGGCGAGGATCTCGGCGGGCGGCAGCTTCGATCCCGCCGGCAGGCTGGCGCCGCTGTCGCGGATCGCGTCGGTCACGCGGCCGGTGATCGTCGACTGGAAGATCGCGCCGAGCCCGGCGATGCCGGTCGCGATGCCGACCTGGCGGAACGTGGAGTTCACGCCGCTCGCCATCCCGGCGCGCGCCGGCTCGACGACGCCGACCGCGGTCGACGCGATCGCCGGGTTCGTCAGGCCGACGCCCGCGCCGCCGAGCAGGAACCCGAGCAGCAGGTGGGTCCACTTGGAGCCGGCGTCCAGGCCGGACATCAGCAGCAGGCCGACGCCCACGAGACCAAGGCCTATGCCAAGCAGGAAGCGCACCGGCACGCGTTCGGTGAGGTTGCCCGACAGCGCGGCGCAGAAGAACGACAACACGGTGATGGGCAGGAAGCGCAGGCCGGCCTCCAGCGGGCTGTAGCCGAGGATGTTCTGCATGTACAACGTCAAGTACAGGAACATCGCGAACATCGAGGCCGAGAGCGCGAAGGCGACGATCGACGCCCCGACGAACGCGGGCTTGCGGAAGAGCTTGAGGTCCAACATGGGGCGCTCGGTCCGGGCCTCGATCAGGACGAACGCGATCAGCAGGACGACGGCCGCCACGAGCAGCGCCACGATCTGCCCGCTCCCCCAGCCCTTGGCGTTGCCCCGGACGAGCGCGAAGATCAGCGTGAAGAGGCCGACGGAGAACGTGGTCAGGCCGGGCCAGTCGATCGGGTCGGGGTCCGGCGAGCGGGACTCGCGGACCATGCGCATGGTGACCGCGATCGCGCCCAGGCCGATCGGGAGGTTGACGAAGAAGATCGACTGCCAGCTGACGTGCTCGGTCAGCACGCCCCCGACGAGCGGGCCGACCGCGACCGACGCGCCGGTCGTCGCGCCCCAGATGCCCAGGGCGGTGCCGCGCTCGCGGCCCGTGAAGGCGGCGGCCAGCAGCGCGAGCGAGGTCGCGAACATCGCGGCGCCGCCGACGCCCTGCAGCGCGCGCGCGAGGTTCAGCGTGGTCGGGTCCTTGGACAGGCCGCAGAGGAGGCTGGCGAGCGTGAAGAGGCCCAGGCCGGCGAGGAAGACGCGCTTGCGGCCGATGCGGTCGGCGAGCGAGCCGAAGGTCAGCAGGAAGGCGGCGAGCGTGAGCGCGTAGGCGTCGACCACCCACTGGATGTCCTCGAACGAGCTCTTGAGGTCCTGCTGGATGTCGGGGAGCGCGACGTTCACGATCGTGACGTCGAGCAGGAGCATGAAGGTGGCGACGCAGACGGCGCCGAGGGTCCACCAGCGGTGCGGATCCGGGCCTTGGGGCGGTTGGGGCTGGGGCGGCTGCTGGTCGATCATGTTCGCGAGTCAACTACCCGCGATGCCGACGCGCAACCGCGCGGTTGGATGGTCCGGGTTTCAGAGTCGGTCGCGCAGCACGCCGTCGACGAGGACGCCGGCGGAGGCGCGGAGATGGCTCCGCAGGGCGTCGGGGCCGTCGCGCTCGAGCTCGGCGACGAGCTCGACGTGCTCCTCGGCCAGGCGGTCGAACGTGTAGTGCGGGCGGACGAGCAGGAGGAGCAGGCGCGTCTGCGCGGTGAGCTGGTCGTGCACGGCCAGGATGCGGGGCGAGCGGGCGGCGCGGACGATCGCGGTGTGGAGGTCGGCATGGGCGCGCGACACGGTCGGCCCCGAGGGTCGCGCGCGCCGGCACGCGCGCGCGAGGACCTCGGCGGCCTCGTGGACGGACGGCGGCAGGCGGTCGCCGTGCTTGGCGAGCGCGAGGTGGGCTGCCTCGACCTCCAGCGCGGTGCGCAGCTCGTAGAGGGCGATCATCGCGTCCGCGTCGAGACCGGCGACGCGGGCGCCGCGGTTCGGGACGATCTCGACGAGGCCCTCGGTCTGGAGCGCCTTGAGCGCCGAGCGGACGGTGTGGCGGGCGGCGCCGTGGGCGAGGGAGAGCTCGGCCTCGACGAGGCGCTGGCCGGCGGCGAGCTGGCCATCGAGGATGCGCTCGCGCAGCTGGGCGGCGACCCGATCGGCGGCGGTCGTGGGGGTCGACGCGGTCACGCGCGGCATTGTGGCGGGTGGGGTCATGCGGGGGCTTCTTCGAGGGTGGCGGGGGCGCTGGGCGCGTTCGGCGCGGCGAGCACGGCGAGCCCGGCCAAGATGATGACCATGCCGGCGACAGCGGTGGGGCCGGGGCGCTCGGCGAGGACGAGCGCGCCGAGCAGCGCAGCGGTCACCGGCTCGGCGAGGGTGAGCGTGGCGACCTCGCCGGCGGGGAGGTGGCGGAGGCCGGAGGCGAACAGGATGTAGGCCAACGCGGTCGGGACGGCGCCGAGCCACAGCGCGGTGGCCGCGCCGGCGGGCGTGGCGAGCCAGCTCGCGTCGCCGAGGAGGAGGACCGGGCTCAGGAGGATCGCGCCGAGGCCGAAGAGGCGCGCCATGACGGGTTCGACCTGATGGCCTTGGTCGAGCAGGCGCTTGGAGGCGAGGGTGAAGACGGCGTAGGAGGCGCCGGCGCCGAGGGCGAGCAGGATGCCCGCGGGGGAGACGTGGCTGTCTCCTCCGTGGCCGCTCGTGGCCAGGAGGGCGACGCCGACGCACGCGAGCCCGGTGGCGATGGCCCAGGCGCGCTGCGGGAGCGTCCTGTCGATCAGCCAGCTGCCGAGCCCGGCGAGCGCGGGCGCGGAGCCGAGGGCGACGACGGTCCCGACCGCGACGCCGGTGTCCTTCACGGCGGCGAAGAAGCAGAGTTGGTAGCCGGCGACGCCGAGCGCGCCGAGGGCGACGGCGCGGAGGGGCCAGGTGGCGGCGCCGCCTGCGCCGCCACGGTCCCGCCGTTGGTCACGGGCCGCGCGCGCCTGGCCGCCGCGTCGCGCCCATCCTCCAGGGGCGCGCGGTCGTCGTCGGCGCGCGGCGATCCGCTGCACGGCGAGCAGCAGCACGGCGCCGACCGCGATGCGCGCGGCTCCGACCGTCACCGCCGACGTGCCGTCCGGTCCGAGTGCTTGCGCGGTCCCGGTGGTGCCGAAGCAGAGCGCGGCGAGGAGGACTTGGAGGCGGGCCACGCGGCGATCGTTCCACAATATCTGGCGACTTTGCAACAACTCTGCGGAGATCCGCCTGGTCCGTCCGCTCGCCATGTCACCTTGCCGACGTGCTCGTTCGTGACCTCCAGCACGGCTCCGACCTCGATCAGGTCCTCCTGGTTCGGGAGGCCGAGCGCCGGCCCCGCCGTGACGGGAGCGAGTACCTCAAGTTGGTCCTCGGCGATCGCACGGGCGGCGTCCAGGCGATGGTCTGGGACGACCTCGCGCGGGCGCTGGAGCTCTGCCGGGCGGGCTCGCCGGTGCATGTCGTCGGGCGCTACGAGGTCCACCAGCGCTGGGGCGCGCAGATCGCGATCCTCGCGCTGAAGCCGGCGGTCGACGGCACGTTCGACGTGGCCGAGCTCCACGACGGGCCGCCGCAGGACGTCGACGCGATGGAGACGTCGCTGCGCGAGGTGCTCGCCACCGTGCAGAACCCGCACTTGCGCCGGTTGTTGGAGGCCTTGATCGGCGAGCGCTCCGAGACATGGGCGATGTACCGCATCGCGCCGGCCGCGAAGAAGTACCACCAGGCCTACCTGCACGGCCTGCTCGAGCACTGCCTGACGGTCGCCCAGGCCGTCCACGCGATCTCCCAGGTGTTCCCGGGCATCGACCACGACGTCGCCGTCACCGGCGCGTTGTTGCATGACATCGGCAAGTTGGAGGCCTACACGGCCGACGCGCCGATCGACCTCACCGACGACGGCCGCCTCCAGGGCGAGATCCCCCTCGGCTACTACCGCGTCCGCCGCCTCATCGAAGACCTCAACGGCTTCCCGGACGACCTGGCCCAGTCGGTGCTGCACATCATCTTGAGCCACCACGGCTCCCTCGAACACGGCTCCCCCGTCGTCCCCTGCACCCGCGAAGCCACGCTGGTGCACATGATCGACAACCTCGGCGGCCGCCTCGGCTCCTTCGACCGCCTCGAAAAAGCCCTCCCACCCGGCTCGGCCTGGTCCACCTTCGACCGCGCCCTCGGCGGCGGCGCCTACTTCGGAACCGCCACAACGCCGATCACCGCCGAAGACCACCGGTCTCAGGCGGCGTAGCGGCGCGCCGGCACGGCGCGCGGCGGCGATCCGTGTCGTTTCGTGGTGGATAGTTGACCACGAGACGACACGGACCTCGGTAAGGCGCGGATTCGCCTCCGAACGACGGTCCATGTCGTTTCGAGCGTCCATATGACGTCCAAGACGACACGGACCTCGGCGTTCCACCGAATCGCTCGGAAACGCCCGCCCCAGGGCGGCCGAGGCACACCGACAGCGCCGACATCGCCGCAACGGCCTCACGCCCTAGGTGCGAAGCACACCACCCCCCGCACCACGACCAGCGCCGGCACTGCTCACCGACCACGCCAGCGCACCCGTCGACGGCGCCGAGATGGCGAGCGTGGCGGAGCCGGAGCCGACGACGCGCCGCACTACCGACGTCGCGCCGCCCAGCATCGATGGTCGCGGACAGAGACGACTGCATCGCAACAGCGACGACGATCGCGTGTGCCGGCGCCGGCGGCCGCGAGGGCGATGACGGAGAGCGCCAGACGGTGGCAACGCCAAAACCGACAACGCGCCGGTACCGCCAACGACCGCACCCCCGGCGCTGTCCGCCGCGGCCCGCCAGGCCAGCGTCACCACCGCCACGACGACCGCGTGTGCCGAGAGCGCGGCGACCACCGCGTGTGCCGAGAGCGCCGCGGCCGCAAGGGCCGCGCCGCCTCACCCCTCCCGCGACAGCCGGTCCTCCCGCTCCTCGTCCAAGATCTCCTTCATCTCCCGACCCGCCGCCGCGATCCGCCCCAGGTACTCACTCCGCCTCGCCTCATCCAGCGACGACGCGCCGCGTTCCAGCAGCTCCGCGAACCCCTGCACGATCGTCAGCGGCGTCCGCAGGTCGTGGACCAGCCGCCCCAGCCGCTCGTCCGGATCCGACGGCCAGGCCTGCCGCCCCGGCCCCGGCGCCCCCGGCGGGGGTGTCATCGGTCGTCGCGGGAGGAGTCGAGGGCGATCTCGCCGCGCTCCAGCGCGATGGCGATCGCGTGCACTCGATTCCGGGCCTGGAGCTTGCGGATCACGTTGCGCACGTGGGTGCGGACGGTCTCGACCGACACGCTGATCTGGTCGCCGATCGCCTCGGCCGTCATGCCCTCGGCCATCAAGTGCATGATCTCGCGCTCGCGTGGCGACAGCTGCGGCACGTGGGCGGTCGCGCGCGGCGACAGCAGGATGCGGTCCAGGCGCGGATCCACATACGACCCGCCGTTGGCGACCCGCTCGATCGCCGCCATCAACTCGTCCATCGAACCGGCCTTCAGCGCATAGCCGCGCGCGCCGGAGTCGAGGCCGTCGTACAGCAGCTCCGCGTCGCTGTCGCCCGTGTACAAGATCACTCCGAGCTCGGGCCGGCGGGCCAGCAGCTCGCGCGTCAGGTCGATCCCGGACCCGTCCGGGAGCTGGATGTCGACGATCGCGACGTCCGGCTCCGCGTGGTCGACGAGATCCACCCCGGCCGCGACGTTGCCCGCCGCGCCCACGACTTCCAGGCCGCCATGCTGCAGCAGGGCGACCAGTCCTTCGCGCAGCGCCTCATGGTCGTCGACGATGACGAGCTTGGTCATGAGGCCCGAACCGTACACGCCCTGACGGCAACTGACGCACTGCGCGGCCGTCACGCCTCCCGCGCGGACGCCGTCGAAAGTGCGGAAAGAGCGCGGCGGATTCTGCAACGAACGACCCAGGACGCGCCGTGGAGCCGTATCGTCATCCCTCTATGGCGAAGGACACCGAGAAGCTCATCCGCCAGCTCTCGCTCATCTCTTATCTCATGGCGGAGCGTCGTCCCGTCACCGCGCTGGAGATCCGGCGCGATGTCGAGGGCTACAGCGGCATGAACGAGGACGCCTTCGCCCGCCGGTTCTACGCCGACCGCGCCGAGCTCGAGTCGCTGGGCATCCAGCTCACGGTCGAGAAGCCGGCCGACGGCGTCGCCGAGCAGGAGAACTACTCCCTGCGGCCGGAGAACTTCCACCTCCCGGCGATCGCGTTCACCGACGAGGAGCTCGCGTCCCTCCAGTTCGCGCTCACGCTCCTGGACGGCGAGTTCGCCTACGCGGAGCCGCTCCGGCTCGCGCTCCAGCAGATCTCCTGGGGCCGGCCCAGCCCGCTGAACTCGCCCGACCAGGGCTCGATCGCCCTCGGCGTCACCGCGTCGGCCGGCGGCCACGACCTCTCCCAGCGCCTCGCGAAGATCGAGACCGCGATCTTCCGCAACAAGACGATCACGTTCGACTACTACACGATGGAGCGCGACGCGGTCGAGGCGCGCAAGGTCGACCCGTACCACCTGCTCTTCCAGGCCGGCCAGTTCTACCTCCTGGGCCGCAGCCACGAGCGTGACGCGATCCGCGTCTTCCGCCTCTCGCGCATCCGCGGCAAGGTCGCCTACGCGACCAAGGCCGAGCACGACTTCAAGCGCCCCACCGACTTCGACCCGCGCGCGTACGCCGGCCGCGCCGACTGGCAGTTCGGCGACCCGCTCGGCCAGGCCGACATCTGGATCTCCGGCCGCATCGCCTGGCAGGTCGAGCGCCACTTCGGCCGCTACGGCGACGTCCGGCCGGCCACGACCGGTCCGGGCGAGGACGACATCGTCTTCTCCACCTACTACGCGTCGGTCCGCCAGCTCGCCGCCTGGGCGCTGCGCCTGGGCGAGCACGCCCGGATCCAGGGGCCGGACGACCTCGTCGCCGAGGTCGCCGAGCGCGTCGAGCGCCTGTACGACCTCCACGCCGGCGAGACGCTGGACCTCGCGCCCGCCGCGCCGCTCTCCGACGCCGCGCCCGACGACGCCGACACCGCCCCCACCGGCTCCAGGCGCGAGACCGCGATCCGCCCCGAGCGCTTCGCGCGCCTCGTCACGCTCGCCTCGATCCTCATCGAGGCCGGCCGCCGCGCCGAGCCCATCCCGCTGCACGTGGTCATCGACCAGCTCCAAGTCTCTGAGGCCGAGCTGCGCGAGGACGTCGCCGTCCTCAACGTCGTCAACTTCGGCGGCGGCTCCTATGTCCTGTACGCGGAGATCCGCGACGACGGGATGATCGAGGTCGACCCGGAGCCCTACAGCGACAACTTCGCCCGCCCCGCGCGCCTGCTGCCCGTCGAGGCCAAGGCGCTGATCGCCGCGATCGACCTGATCGGCGACCACCTGCCCGAGGGCGCGCTCACCTCCGCCCGCACCAAGATCGTCAAGGCTCTCGGCGCCGACCCGATGGAGCAGGGCCTGCAGGTCGCCTCCGGCGCCGGCGACGACTCCGGGATCGCCCGCGTCGTGTCCAACGCGATCGTCGCGTCCAAGCTCCTGCGCCTCGAGTACTACAAGGCCAACGAGGACCAGTTCACCGAGCGCGTCGTCGAGCCCTACGCCCTGATCAACGGCCAAGAGGGCTGGTACGTCGCGTCGTTCGACCCGCAGCGCGAGGCCGTCCGCCACTTCCGCCTGGACCGCGTGAAGACCGCCGAGGTGCTCGACACGCCGTTCACGCCGCGCCCCGAGGTCGACCCGGCCGCCGACGTCGACGGCTGGCCGCGCACCGGCGAGGTCGAGGCGAGCCGCGTCGCGCGCGTCTGGATCTCCCCCGACCGCGCCCGCTGGTCGCGCGAGCAGCGCCGCGTCGCCCAGGAGCTGACGGACGGCTCGGTCGTCGTCGAGCTGCCCTACAAGGGCACCGACTGGCTCGTGCGCGAGGTGCTCGCCGAGGCCGGCGACGCCGCGGTCCTCGCGCCGCCCGAGGCGCGCGAGGCCGTGCGCGCGGCGATCGACCGGGTGCGCGTCGCGGTCCCACGCTGAGCACGACGCGGCCCTGGCCGCGCTGGCACGGCCCACCCGCCGCACCGCATCGCGCCCCGCGCGCAGGCTCGTTAGCCTCCTGCGCCGGTGAGCCGACGCGCCCAGATCCAGATGGACGAGCCGGAGGTCTTGGCGTTCCTCGACGAGGAGCGCGTGCTGACCTGCGCCACGTTGGGCCCGAGCGGCTGGCCGCACCTGATGCCGCTCTGGTACGTGCTGCGCGACGGCCGCCTCTGGGCGTGGACGTTCGCGAAGTCCCAGAAGACCAAGAACCTGGAGCGCGACCCGCGCGCCACGGTCCAGGTCGAGGCCGGCCGGGACCAGTACCACCTGCTGCGCGGCGTGATGCTGGAGACCGAGGTCACGCTGCATCGAGATGTCGATGTCGTGACCGACCTCGGGCTGGAGATCTTCGCCCGCTACTCTGGCGCCGCCGACGGCACGCTGGCCGCTGACGTGCGCGAGATGGTGCACAAGCAGGCCGCCAAGCGCGTCGGGCTCGAGTTCGTCGAGCGCCGCCGCGCCACTTGGGACCACCGCAAGCTGGGGAACGTCTACTGATGCAGTCCTTGAAGGGCTTGATCCTGTCCGGGGGCAAGGGCACCCGCCTGCGCCCCATCACCCACACCTCCGCCAAGCAGCTCGTGCCGGTCGCCAACCGGCCGGTGCTGTTCTACGGCGTCGAGGCGATGGCGCACGCGGGGATCGAGGAGATCGGGATCATCATCGCCCCCGAGACGGGCGAGGAGATCAAGGAGGTCGTCGGCGACGGCTCGCGCTTCGGCGTCACGATCACCTACATCTTGCAGGACGAGCCGGCCGGCCTGGCGCACGCGGTGCTGACCGCGGAGCCGTTCCTGGGCGACTCGCCGTTCGTCATGTACTTGGGCGACAACCTGCTGCAGGGCGGGATCGACGACCTGGTCGACGCCTTCAGGTCCAACGAGCCGGACGCCCTGATCCTGCTCACGCCGGTCCCGGACCCTGAGCACTACGGCGTCGCGGAGCTCGACGGCGAGCGCGTCGTCGCGCTGGCCGAGAAGCCGCCGGAGCCGAAGACGAACCTGGCGCTGGTCGGCGTCTACATGTTCAAGCCGCTGATCCACGACGCGGCGCGCGCGATCGCGCCGAGCCCCCGCGGCGAGCTGGAGATCACCGACGCGATCCAGTACCTGGTCGACCAGGGCAACCGCGTCGAGCCCCACATCGTCCAGGGCTGGTGGAAGGACACCGGCCGGTTGGACGACATGTTGGAGGCCAACCGGCTGATCCTGGACCGCATGGAGTCGCGCATCGACGGCGAGCTCGACGACGCCTCGGCCGTGGAGGGACGCGTGGTGATCGAGGAGGGCGCGAAGCTCATCCGCGCCACCGTGCGCGGGCCCGCGATCATCGGCGCGGGCGCGACGCTGACCGACTGCTACATCGGGCCGTACACCGCGATCGGCGAGGACTGCGCGGTCGAGGGCGCCGAGGTCGAGCACTCCATCCTGCTCGCCGGCTCCTCCGTCAGGGGCCTCGACGGCCGCATGGAGTCGTCGCTCCTGGGCCGCAACGTGCACATCGCCCGCAGCAACGGGCAGCCGCGCGCGTACCACTTCATGGTGGGCGACAACAGCGACATCGGGATCCTGTAGGCCTTGCGGGTCCTCGTCACCGGAGCCGCGGGAATGCTCGGCCGGCAGGTCGTCGCCGACGCCGCCGCGCGCGGCTGGGAGGCCGTCGGCATCGACCTGCCCGACGGCGACCTGACCGACGCCGACGTCGCCGCCGGCCTCGTCGAGGACGCCGGCCCGGACGCCGTCATCCACTGCGCCGCCTACGTGGACGTCGACCGCGCCGAGACCGACGAGGACCGCGCGCTGGCCGTCAACGCGGACGCGTCGGCCAACGTCGCGGCCGCGGCGACCGGCGTCGGCGCGCGGATCGTGGCGGTCTCCACCGACTACGTCTTCGACGGGACGCTCACCGGCCGGCCGTACGTGGAGTCCGACCCGACGGCGCCGATCGGCGCCTACGGGCGCACGAAGCTCGCCGGGGAGCGGGCCGTCGCCGGCCACAACGACAACCACGCCATCGCGCGCACCGCGTGGCTGTTCGGCACCGGCGGCAAGAACTTCTTGAACACCATGTTGGTCGCGGCGGAGACGCGCGACGAGGTGAGCGTCATCACCGATCAGGTCGGCTCACCGACCTTCGCCGGGCACCTGTCGCCGGCGCTCCTGGACCTCGCCGCGCTCGACGCGACCGGCGTGTTCCACACCGCGGGCGGCGGGCAGTGCTCGTGGCACGAGCTGACCGTGGAGCTGTACCGCCGCGCGGGCGTGACCGCGCGGGTGAACGAGACCACCTCGGCCGACTTCCAGCGCCCCGCTCCGCGGCCGGCCTGGAGCGTCCTGGCCAGCGAGCGCGACGAGACCCCGCGGCTGCCGCCGTGGCAGGACGGCGTCGCGCGGTACCTGAACGAGAGGGAGAACGCATCGTGAAGCTGCTCGTCTGCGGTGGGGCCGGGTTCATCGGCTCCAACTTCGTCCGCCAGCGCGTCAACGAGAACGGCGACCAGGTCGTCGTCCTCGACGCGCTCACCTACGCCGGCCGGCCCGAGAACCTGCAGGACCTCGGCGACGCCGTCACGCTTGTCCACGGCGAGATCCAGGACGCCGAGAAGGTCGCCGAGGCGCTCGGCGACGGCGTCGACGCGATCGTCAACTTCGCCGCCGAGACGCACGTCGACCGCTCGATCAGCGGGCCGGACGCGTTCGTGGACACCAACGTCCGCGGCTCGCTCGTCCTGCTGGAGGCCGCGCGCGAGCGCGACGTCAAGCGCTACGTGCAGATCTCGACCGACGAGGTGTACGGGTCGATCGAGGAGGGCTCGTTCACCGAGGAGTCGCCGATCGTCCCGTCGTCGCCCTACAGCGCGTCGAAGGCCGGCGGCGACCTGCTGGTGCAGAGCTACTTCCACACGTACGGGCTGGAGACCGTCATCGCGCGCGGCTCCAACAACTACGGGCCGTACCAGTACCCCGAGAAGCTGATCCCGTTGATGGTGCTCAACGCGTTCAACGACGACAAGCTGCCGGTGTACGGCGACGGGCTGAACGTCCGCAACTGGCTCTACGTCGAGGACTTCGGCCGCGGCATCTCCCACATCCTGGCCCACGGCAACCCGGGCGAGGTCTACAACGTGGGCGGCCCCGACGAGTCCACCAACATCGAGGTCGTCAAGGGCATCCTGAAGCACACGGGCAAGGACGAGTCCTTGATCGAGTACGTCACGGACCGCCCGGGCCACGACCGCCGCTACAGCCTCGGCTCCGAGAAGTCCCGGGCGCTGGGCTGGGAGGCGCAGGTCCGCTTCGAGCAGGGCCTGGAGAAGACCGTCGCCTGGTACCGCGACAACGCCTGGTGGTGGGAGCCGATCCGCTCCGGCGAGTACCGCGAGTACTACGAGCGCCACTACGGGCGGTCGCTGGGCTAGGAGCTCGTCGCGGAGCCGAGCTCCGAGATCTTCCAGGTGTTGCCCACCTTGACCAGGGTCAGGGTGTCGAGGCGGTTGTCCTTGCCCGTGTCGGACTGGACGGTCGCCGTCGCGGTGGTCCCGTCGATGGCGACCTTCTTGACCGTCAGCTCCCACGAGTCGACGTCGCGCAGGGCGTCCTTGATCGCGCTCTCGCACGTGCCGCCCTTGGACGAGGTCTTGATCTTGGTCACGAGCGCGGGAGCGAGGACGTCGTTGCAGAGCTTCGTCTCGTCGCTCTTGCGGCTGGCGGTCTGGAGGTCCTCGACGGTCTGGGCGACCGCCTTCTGATCGCCCTTGAAGTCGGACGCGGAGTCCTTGTCGGTCTGGCCGCAGGCGCTGAGGGTCAGCGCGCTCAGGCACAGCAGCGTGGCGATGCGGGCGGTGGCGGCCATCCTGCTGGAGCCTACCCATTGGCCTGCCGCCTAGGATGCAGGCGACAGCATGGCCGACTCCGTCCCGCCCCGCACCGTTCCCACCGTCGTCCCGCGCGGCCGCCACGCGCCGCCGCTGGAGGTCCGGCTGACCGTCCAGCGCCGCCGGCTGTTCGAGGCCGCCGCCACCGTCTTCGCCCGGCGCGGCTACGCGGACGCGACCGCCGAGGCGATCAGCCGCGAGGCGGGCATGTCGAAGGCCACGTTCTACGAGCACTTCGCCAACAAGGAGGAGGCGATCCTCGCGCTGTTCGACGAGGCCGCCACCGAGTGCATGCGGCAGATGGCGCTCGCCGCCGACCTGCAGACCGGCGACTACCACGAGCACCTCACCAACGGCACGCGCGCGTTCCTGCGGACGCTCGCCGAGTGGCCCGACGCCGCCCAGACGCTCCTGGTGGAGATCATCGGCGCCGGCCCGCGCGCGACCGAGCGGCGCGACGCGATCCTCGAGGCGTTCGCCGACGCGATCTACCGCGACAACGAGCGCATCGCGCCGACCTACGACGCGCCGCGCTTCGCCTCCCGCGACGACGCGTTCGCCTGCGTCGGCGCGATCGTCGAGCTCGCCTCCCGCCAGCTGCGCACCGGCAAGCCGTCCGACATCCGCGAGCTGGAGCCGGTCATCGACCGCCTCATGTTGGGGATCCTTCAGCGGGCGGCATGACGCCGGGCCACGCGGACCCCGGCCTGGCCGCGCTCGAGGCCGACGTCACGGAGTGCCGCCGCTGCCCGCGCCTCGTCGCGTGGCGCGAGCAGGTCGCCCACGAGAAGCGCGCCTCGTTCAAGGACGACAACTACTGGGGCCGCCCGATCCCCGGCTTCGGCGACCCGCGCGCCCGCGTCCTGATCCTCGGCCTCGCGCCCGCCGCCCATGGCGCGAACCGCACCGGCCGCGTCTTCACCGGCGACCGCTCCGGCGACTTCCTGTTCGCCTCGCTACACCGCACGGGCTTCGCCAACCAGCCGACGTCGGTGTCGCGCGACGACGGCCTGGTGCTGCGCGACGCGTGGATCACCGCCGCCGTGCGCTGCGCGCCGCCGGCCAACAAGCCAACGCCGCTGGAGCGCGACACGTGCCTGCCCTGGACGGTCGCCGAGCTCGACCACGTCGACGCCGTGCGCGTCGTCGTCTGCCTCGGCGCCTTCGCCTGGGACGCCGCGCTGCGCCTGCGCGCCGCGCTCGGCCACGCCCCGCCGCGGCCGAAGCCGAAGTTCGGGCACGGCGCGCTCTGGTACGACGACGACGTCCAAAGACCGGGCTGGGCGCTCCTCGGCACCTACCACCCGTCCCAGCAGAACACGTTCACCGGCGTGCTGACCGAGACGATGCTCGACGACGTCTTCCGCACGGCCCGCGAGGTCGCGGGGCTCGCGGCGTGATCGTCCCGCAGACCCAGATCGCCGGCGTCCACCTGCTCATGAGCGCGGCGGGCGTCGAGCGCGCGCTCGGCCGGCCCAGGTCCTTCGTGTCGATCCGCGATCCGCACCAGGGCACGGTCCGGCGCATGGACTACGGCGCGACCAAGGTGTACCTGTCGGCGACCGCGGACGGCACGGTCTACAAGGTGACGACGACCGACGCGCGTCAGCGCACCGCGACCGGCGTGCGCGTCGGCTCCTCACGCACCGCGGTCCTGCGCGGCGTCCGGGACGTGACGTGCACGCCGAGCGCCTGCGCCGTCGGGCGCGACGTGGCCGGCCAGCGCGTTACGCGGTTCACGCTGTCGGCCGGCCGCGTGCGCCGGATCAGCCTCGGCTTCGTGATCGAGTAGCCAGCAGGGCGCCCTAACCTGAGGGCTCACGGTGTCCCCCCTCGGAGCCTTCAGCCCCCAGACGCAGGAGTGGTTCGCGCGCGCGTTCGCGGGGCCGACGCCTGTCCAAGAGCAGGCGTGGCCGGCGATCGCGACCGGCGAGCACGTCCTGATCAGCGCGCCGACCGGCTCGGGCAAGACGCTCGCCGCGTTCCTGTGGTCGCTGGACCGGCTGACCAACACGCCGCGCGAGGACGGCACCGGGGTCCGCGTCGTGTACGTCTCGCCGCTGAAGGCCCTGTCCTACGACGTCGAGCGCAACCTGCAGGCGCCGCTCGTCGGGATCGGCGCGAACCTCAAGGTCGCGCTCCGGACCGGCGACACGCCGCAGAAGGAGCGCGCGCAGATGCGGCGCACGCCGCCGGACGTGCTCATCACGACGCCCGAGTCGTTGTACCTCATGTTGACCTCGCAGGCGCGCGACGTGCTGCGCGACGTCGAGGCCGTGATCGTCGACGAGATCCACGCGGTCGCGTCGACCAAGCGCGGTGCGCACCTCGCGCTGACGCTGGAGCGGCTGAGCGCGCTGGTCCAGGCCGAGCACGGCCGCGACCCGCAGCGCATCGGGCTCAGCGCCACCCAGAACCCGCTGGAGGAGGTCGGCCGCTTCATGGTCGGCCCGCGGCGGACGTGCCGGATCGTCGACGCCGGCGTGCGCAAGCCGCTGGACCTCAAGATCCAGGTGCCGGTCGAGTCGATGGTCGAGCCGGAGCAGGGCGCGCCGCTGGACCCGCTGGAGCCGACGCCGGGCGGGACCGAGGCGACGCGCAAGTCGATCTGGCCGGCCATGTACCCGCAGTTGCTCGAGCTGGTGCAGGCGCACCGCTCGACGATCATCTTCGTGAACAACCGGCGCGGCGCCGAGCGCCTGGCGCTGCGTCTCAACGAGCTGGCCGACGCCGAGATCGCGCGCGCCCACCACGGGTCGCTCGCGCGCGAGGAGCGCCTCGTCGTCGAGGAGCAGCTGAAGGCCGGGCAGCTGCCGTGCCTGGTCGCGACGTCCTCGCTGGAGCTCGGCATCGACATGGGCGCGGTCGACCTCGTCCTCCAGGTCGAGTCCCCCAAGTCGGTCTCGCGCGGCCTGCAGCGGATCGGCCGCGCCGGCCACAGCGTCGGCGACGTCTCCAAGGGCCGCATCTTCCCGAAGTTCCGCGCCGACCTGCTGGAGTGCGCGGTCGTCGTCAAGCTCATGCGCGAGGGCCGGATCGAGCCGACCGTCGTCCCGCGCAACCCGCTCGACGTGCTGTGCCAGCAGATCGTCGCGATCGCGGCCGGCGTCGACTCCGACGCCGACGGCGGGACGCTGCTCGTCGACGACCTGTACGCGTTGGTCACCAGGACCTACACCTACGCGGAGCTGTCGCGGCCGGTGTTCGAGAACGTCCTGGACATGCTCGACGGCCGCTACCCGTCGCAGGAGTTCAGCGAGCTGCGCCCGCGCGTCGTCTGGGACCGCGTGGCCGGCACGATCCGCCCGCGCAAGGGCGCGCGCCAGCTGGCGATCACCAACGCGGGGACGATCCCGGACCGCGGCCTGTACGCGGTCGTCCTCCCGGACGGCCGCCGCGTCGGCGAGCTGGACGAGGAGATGGTCTACGAGGCGCGGCCGGGCCAGACGTTCCTGCTCGGCGCGTCGTCGTGGCGGATCGAGGAGATCCAGCGCGACCGCGTCGTCGTCACGCCCGCGCCGGGCGTCCCGGGCGCGGTGCCGTTCTGGAAGGGCGAGAGCGTCGGCCGCCCCAAGGAGCTGGGCAGGGCGATCGGCGAGTTCAGCCGCTGGGCGGTCGACCAGACGCCCGAGCTGCTGGAGCGCGACTACGACCTCGACCCGCTCGCCGCGCGCAACCTGGTGGACTTCCTCCAGGAGCAGCAGGAGGCCACGCGCGTCGTGCCGTCGGACCGGACGATCGTCGTCGAGCGCTTCCGCGACGAGATCGGCGACTGGCGCCTGTGCGTGCTCAGCCCCTATGGCGGGCGCGTGCACGCCGCGTGGGCGCTGGCGCTGAGCGCGAAGATCCGCGACGAGCTGGGCCTGGAGTCCGACGCGATCTGGTCCGACGACGGGATCATCGTCCACCTGCCCGACGCCGACGAGCCGCCGGGCGCG
>DATDMD010000114.1:0-2479 GCA_036518975.1 Baekduia sp. | reverse complement strand
AGAGGGAGGCGAGCTTGATGCGCTCGCGCTCCAGGAGGTCCGGGTTGGCGGCGATGACGCGACTGCGCTCGGTGGCGAACGCGCGGCGGTCGGCGAACAGCGGGCCGACGGCGTCGAGCCCCGCGGCGACGGCCTCCAGCGGCGTGGCGGACGCGGGCGCGTTCTCGAGTCCCGCCACGAGGGTGTCCTCCAGCAGCTGGGCGCCGGAGAAGAGCACCTCGCGCTTGTCGGCGAAGTGGCGGAAGAACGTGCGCTTGGTCAGCCCGGCGCGCTCGGCGATCTCGGCGACCGTCGTGCTGTCGAACCCGCGCTCGCCGTAGAGCTCGAGCGCCGCCTGCTGGAGGCGCTCGTACGCGCCTGGCTGCCATCTCGCCACGGGTGTCAGCCTACTCCATGGCACCGGGTGTCATGGGCGTGCTACCTTCATGGCACCAAGTGTCATCAACCCCTTCATGGAGGTTCTCCCCATGCGTGTCTTCGTCACAGGAGCGTCCGGCCACATCGGCTCCGCCGTCGTCCCCGAGCTGCTGCAGGCCGGCCATCAGGTCGTCGGGCTGGCGCGCTCCGACCAGTCCGCCGCCGCGCTGGAAGCGGCCGGCGCCGAGGTCCGGCGCGGCGACCTCGACGACCTCGACGGCCTGCGCGAGGCGGCCGCCGCGGCCGACGGCGTCATCCACCTCGCGTTCAAGCACGAGGCCATGCGCGTCGGCGCGTTCATGGACGCGGTCGACGCCGACCTGCAGGCGATCCAGGCGCTCGGCGACGGGCTCGCCGACTCCGGCAAGCCGTTCGTGAGCACGTCGGGCACGCTGATGCTGGCGCGCGGGGGCATCGTCGGGCGGGCGGGGACCGAGGACGACGTCGTCGAGGCGGGCCCGCGGGTCGACGCCGAGAACCACGTGATCGCGCTGGCCGACCGCGGCGTGCGCTCGTCGATCGTCCGCCTCCCGCCGATCGTGCACAGCGACATCGACCACCACGGCTTCCTGCCGATCCTGATCGGCGTCGCGGGCGAGACGGGCGTCGCCGGGTACGTGGGCGACGGCGCCAACCGCTGGCCCGCGGTCCACACGCGCGACGCCGCGCACGTCTACCGGCTGGCGCTGGAGAGCGCCCCGGCCGGAACGCGGCTGCACGCGGTCGCCGACGAGGGCGTGCCGTTCCGGGCGATCGCCGAGGGCATCGGCGCGCAGCTCGGCGTCCCGACCGCCAGCATCGCGGCCGACGCCGCCACCGAGCAGTTCGCGTTCCTCGGCGGCTTCGTCGGGCTCGACGGCCCCACCTCCAGCGCGCGGACCCGCGCGCTGCTCGGCTGGGAGCCGGCGTACCCGGGCCTGATCGCCGACATCGAGGCGGGCCACTACTTCGAGGTCAGCGCGCCATCACCAACATCCTGATCGTCCCGGTGGCGCCGGAGAAGTCCTCCAGCGCCTTGCCGATCACCGTGCCGACCGCGGGGTGCGCCGAGACGCGCATCGCGCGGCCGGGCGCGGCGGAGGCGACGAGCAGGTCGCCGATGTGGATCGGCCGGCGGGCGGCCGTCACCTTGACGGGGACGCGGCCGGCCAGCGCGAGCGCCGGGCCCGTGGCGGCGGCGGTCGCGCCGTGCGGCGCGTTCAGCGTCACGCCCGGCGCGGTCGAGACCACGCCGGCCACGCGGGCGGTGGCGGCCGTGCGCGACGGCCGGAAGCAGTCGGGGTTCCGCGGGTCGATCTCGACGACGTCTCCAGCGCTGAGCGATGCTCCGCAGGTCGGGACGATCTCGGCCACGTCGGCGCCGCCGGCCTGGGTGCCGCCGTTGAAGAACCCCTTGCCGCTGGCGTCGATGCGGGCGACGTTGACGGTCCCGGGGTCGCCGGCCTTGAACACCGCCACCGGCCCGGTGCTGTGCGTCTCGACCGTCAGGGCCGGGTTGGCGTTGGCGTTGTTGAGGTTGGTGAACCGGGCGGCGCGCCCGGTGGCGAAGCTCGGCACCCAGCCGTAGACCGCGGTGCCGGACCCGCTGGCGGACGCCTCGACGCCGTTGCCGCTGTTGGTGGCGCTGGCCGTGACGGCGTTGCCGTTGCCCTTGGCGATGGCGATCATCGCGGGGCCGTTGCCGGACGGGTTCTTGGCGTAGAACAGGCCGCCGAAGCCGCCGGTGCCCGAGCTCTGGCCGAACACGCCGGCGGTGCCGAAGTTCGCGAACTGGCTGGCCACCTCGCCGTAGACCGCCGGCCGGGTGCCGAGGACGGAGCTCGCGACGCTGGAGACGACCGGGTTGGCGTCGCCCCCGCTGCTCGCGACCGACAGCATGGTGTCGATGGTCGTGCTGGAGAGCGCCAGCGGCGGCTTGAGGTCCGCGCCCGTCACCGAGCCCGCCGCGATCGTCGGGTTGGGGAACGTGCCGGCCAGGTCGCCGCCGGCGGCGCCGTTCGGCGTGCGCGCGTCCGACAGGCGCGGGTCGGTGCCGTCCGTCGCGCCGGCGGGGCCCGCCGGG
>DATDMD010000113.1:0-13204 GCA_036518975.1 Baekduia sp. | reverse complement strand
CAACGATCTCGGGATGTTCGCCGCTGCCGATGAATCCATCGCACCGGCCAACGCCCACGCCTCGGTCCTGGCCGCCGCCACCGCCGCAGCGGCCTCCAACGACGAGGACGGCGTAATTCACTGGCTGCTCAGGCGGGTGCGCCTCATCAGAACCTCGTGCGAGGTGCAGCCGAACGCGTCAGCAGAACCCAAGAATGGTTCAACCGGGAACCCGTATCCAGACGACGGCAGGTGCTGAACGGTTCGCGCGGCCCTTCCCAGCGCCAGAGCCAAGAAGCGACGACTCGCAACCACCTCGCGCAACGGTGTGCTGCAGTCGCGCGGCGCGCCCGACATGCGCGTTGCCCCGCGCGCCTCTGAGTCGCCGACCGCCGGGAGGCGATCATGGCCAGGAAGTCATCGCGCAGGTTGACCGATGAGGAGCGCGCCGAGCGGCGCCGACAGGATCCAACCGTCAGAGCTCAGCAGCTTGGTTGCCTTCGTCCACCCGCGCGTTGCGCGCGCCGACGGCGAGCGTGTTGCCGTCCAGGGCCACGGCATAGCCGAAGTGCTCGGCGCGGCGGCCGTCGAAGGCGCCCAGGCGCGCCCCCTCCACGTACGGGGCCTCCCGCGGCGCCCGGCTGCCCGGCGCGGCCGCGCCGCCCATGGCGATCAGCAGCGGGAGGACCAGGACGGCCGCGACGCTGAGCGCCGCGGTCAGGAGCCGCAGGCTCGGCCGGGCGTGACCGGCGGGTCGTGGTGCCCTGACCGGCGGCCGCTGGGATGCGTGGTCGCCGGAGCGCTCCACGTGGCCAGTCTCCCACGCGAGGCAAGCGCATCGCAGTGGTCACGCGATCCCCTCCACCGCCTCCGGCAGCGCCCCCGCGAGTTGGTTCCGGGACCCGATGTCGAGCTTCGAGAACACCTTGCGGAGGTGGTAGGCGACCGTGTGCTGGCTGATGATCAGGCGGGCGCCGATCTCGCGGTTCGAGAGGCCGTCGCGGGCCAAGCGGGCGACTTGGAGCTCTTGAGCGGTCAGGTGCTCGCGGGTCTCGATGCGGCGTTTGCGGACGCGTTCGCCGGTGGCCAGGAGCTCTCTTTCGGCGCGGGCCGCGAAGGCCTCGGCGCCCATGTTCACGAACATCTCGGCGGCCGTGCGCAGCTCCTCGCGGGCCTCGACGCGGCGGCGCTCGCGCCGGAGCCACTCGCCGTAGAGCAGGTGCGTGCGCGCGAGCTGGACGCGGACGCGGGTGCGGCGCAGCCGGTCGATCGCCTCCTCATAGAGCTGCTCGGCGGCGTCGCCGTCGCTGATCAGCGCGCGGGAGCGGGCCTCGACCCCGAGCGCCCAGTCGCTCCCGCTCGCCCGCGTGCTCAACGTCAGCCGCTCGAGTGCCCGTTCCGCGAGGTCGGGCTCGCCGGCGCGGGCCGCCGCCTCCACGAGCTCGGCGAGCGAGCCCGGCATGCTCCGCTCCGAATAGGGCGGTGCGTCCAGCGCGTCGCGCACCGCGTCGAACGCCTCCTCGTAGCGACCCTGACCGTTGAACAAAACCGCGGTGGCGGCCGCGACGAACGCCAGCGCGAAGCCCTCCGCGCGCGCACGCGCGTCCGCGCAGAAGTCCTCGACCAGCGCCGACAGCTCCGACTCCCGCCCGCGCAGCGCCGCGATCCAGATCTCGACGTATTGATGCGCGGGGATGCCGGTCGCCGCGGTGGTCGCCCGGATCTCGTCCAGCAGCAATTCCGCTGTGGCCAGCTCACCACAGAGGACCTGGACGTAGCTGAGCGAGCTGAGGAGCAGCGGCGTGGCCATGAGTGCACCGACGTCGCGGGACCGCTGGAGCTCGCGCGTGGCGAGCAGCCGCCAGGTCTCCTCGTCCCAGATGTCCCACGCCCCGCGGCAGGCGAACGAGATCCAGCGCGACTCCTCGGGCGGGAGCACGGCCTCCTCGCGGAACGCGCGCAGCGCGGCCTGGAGGATCGGCACGGCCACGGCGTGACCGTGGATCGGCAGCGTCGCCATCCCCTCGAGCAGAAGGTCGGTCGGCCGCGGCGGCCGCCGCGGACCGGGGCCGGCCAGCGCCGCCCGGCTGACCTCGACGACGTCCGCCCCGCGGGCGAGCCAGCTGGCGAACCGGGCCGCCTCGATCGCCTCCAGGTAGGTGGTGCGCGCCCGGTCCGGGTCGACCGCCTCGAGCTCGCGCGCGGCCTCCAGCAGGAGCGCGGGAGCGTCGCCGCCGCGCTGCACGGCGAACGCGATCTGGGCGCGCAACAGGTGCACGCGCGCGCGTTGCAGGTCGTCGGCGCCGCCGGTCTCGGCGAACACGAGGAGCCCCAGCGCGTCGTCCAACGCGCCCGCCTCGTACTTGGTCTGCGCCGCCGCCAGCGCCCGCCGCGCACGGCCGACGGGGTCCGGCGTCAGCGCCGCGGCGCGTTCGAGGAACGCGGCCGCGGCGGCCAGGCCGCCGCGCGCCTGGGCGCGGCCGGCGGCGCGCTCCAACTCGCCGGCGACGGACTCGTCGGGGGCGGCGGTCGCCGCGGCGAGATGCCAGGCGCGGCGATCGGGATCGATCCCGGCGTCGGTCGCCTCCGCCAGCGCCTGATGCACCCGGCGTCGCTGCTCCGCCGACGCGGCGTCGTAGATCGCGGAGCGCGCCAGCGGATGGCGGAAGCGGATCCGGTCGCCGATCTCGACCAGGTCGGCGTCGGCCAGCGGCGCGGCCGCCGCCTCGGTCAGCCCGAGGCGCGCCGCGGCGCGCCAGGCGAGCGCGGGATCGCCGGTCGGGTCGACCGCCGCGACGAGCAGCAGCCGCCGGGTGTCCGCCGGGAGCGCCGCGAGCCGCTGCAGGAAGCGGTCCTCGATGCGCCCCTGCAGCGGCGCGGCCTCCGGCAGGCCGAACCCGCCGGCCAGCTCGGCCGCCGTGAGCCCGCGCGGCAGCTCCACGAGGGCGAGCGGGTTCCCGCGCGCCTCGGCCACGAACTGATCGACGATCCGCTGATCCAGACGCCCGGGCAGGACCGCCGCGACGAGCTTGCGCGCGTCGGAGTCGCTCAGGCCCTCGACCACCAGCTCCGGGAGGGCGGCGAGCTCCCGGCTCTCCCCGCGGACGGCGAACAGCATGGCCACCGAGTCCGCCAGCAGCCGCCGCGCCACGAACGCCAGCGCCTGCGCGGAGGCGCGGTCCAGCCACTGCGCGTCGTCGACCACGCACAGCAGCGGCTGGCGTTCGACCACGTCCGAGAGCAGGCTCAGGACCGCGAGGCCGACGAAGAGGCGGTCCGGCGGCGCGCCGGCGCTCAGGCCGAACGTGGTGGACAGCGCGTCCCGCTGCGGACCTGGGAGCCGATCGAGATAGGGGCGCAGCGGCGCGCAGAGCTGGTGCAGCGCCGCGAACGGCAGCTCCATCTCCGACTCGACGCCGGCCACGCGCAGCACGCGGAAGTCGGAGGCGGACTCGACCGCGTAGTCGAGCAGCGCCGTCTTGCCGACCCCCGCCTCGCCCCGCAGGACGAGGGTCTCGCTGCGCCCAGCGCGCGCGGACGCGAGCAGGTCGTCCAGCGCTGCGCGCTCGGTGTCCCGACCACGCAGCTTCAGCCCGTCGGGAGCCGAACGACCGGCAGTCATGAGGCCAACCAGCCTAACCGCGGCGCCGGGTCCGCGGGGAAGGATCGCCGGGACCCGGAGTCAGGACAGCGCGAGGCGGTCGCCTCACACCATTCGACTCCAAGGAGATCAACGTTGTCCCTCGCCCGTCGCTTCACCCCCCGGCACGCGCTCGCCGTGGCCGCCCTGACCGCGACCTCGGTCGTCGTCGCCGGCGTGCCCGCCGATGCGGCGACCTCGCTCTCGGTCAAGCTCAGCGAGTTCAAGGTCGCCCCGGCCAAGCGGTCCGTCGCCCACGGCCGCGTCACGTTCGACGTGCGCAACGCCGGCACGATGGAGCACGAGCTCGTCGTGATCCGCACCAACAAGAAGGCGGCCCAGCTCGCCAGCGGCGGCAAGGCGTCCGAGAAGGGCAGCGCCGGCGAGGTCGAGCTCGCAGCGGGCAAGAGCAAGCACCTGACGCTGAACCTCAAGAAGGGCCACTACGCGCTGATCTGCAACGTCGGCGGCCACTACATGGCCGGCATGCACGCCGACCTGACGGTCCGCTAGAGCGCCGGTCAGGAGCCGCCGTGGCGCTGCGCCCAGAGCGCGGCCTGCGTGCGGTCGGTGACGCCGAGCGTCTGGAAGATCCGGCTGAGGTGGTTCTTGACCGTCTGCTCGGCGATGTCGAGCCGGCGGGCGATGACCTTGTTCGAGCGGCCCTCGGCCAGGAGCGACAGGATCTCGCGCTCGCGCGCGGTGAGGTCGACGGCGACCGACGCGGGGCGCTGCGTCGGCTCGCCGCCGGCGTCGGCGCGCCGCCCCGCGATCAGCTCGGCGGCCGCCTTGGGCGCCAGCGGCGACTCGCCGCGGGCGGCCGCCCGGATGCCGCGCAGCAGCTCTTCTGGCTCAGCGTCCTTGAGCAGATAGCCCACCGCGCCCGCGTCGAGCGCCTCGACGATCCGGTCGCGGTCGGAGAACGACGTGAGGATGACGACGTTGGTCTCCGGCGCCCGGCGGCGCGCCGCCCGCGTGGCCGCGATGCCGTCGAGGTCGGGCATCGAGAGATCCATGAGCACGACGTCCGGGCGGGTCCGCGCGATGACCTCGATCGCCTCGCGGCCGCCGCCGGCGACGGCGACGACCTCGATGTCGTCGGCCCCGCCGACGAGCTGGGCGAGCCCGGCCCGGACGAGGCCGTGGTCGTCGGCGATGACGACGCGGATCACGCCGGGAGCTCCATCCGCACCAGCGTTCCCTGCCCGGCGCGGCTCGTGATCTGGAGGTGTCCGCCCGCGGCCTCGGCGCGGTCGCGCAGGAGCCGGAAGCCGAAGTGGCCGGGGCGCGCGGCGTCGCCGTCGCGGTCGCCGTCGCCGGAGCCCGAGGCCATGCCGGCGTCGTCGAAGCCGCGTCCGTCGTCCTCGGCCTCCAGGACGACGCCCGCCTCGCCCTGGCGGACCGTGACGACGGCGCGCGTCGCGTGCGCGTGCTTCTGGGTGTTGCGCAGGGCCTCCTGGACGACCCGGAAGACGAGCCGCTCGGTCTCCTCGGGCGGGCGGACGCAGTCCTCGACGTCGACGGTCGTGGCGAGGCCGCGGGCGGTGTAGGTCCGGGCGAGGTCGTCGAGCGCGGCGGCCAGCCCGGCCCGGTGCAGGCTCGGCGGGTAGATGTCGACCAGCAGCGTGCGCAGCGCCCGGACGCTCTCGCGCGTCGTCGCGGCGCCCTCGCGCAAGGCGGCTGCCGCGTCCGGATCGGCGCCGTCGAGGCGCTGCGCGTGCGCCGCCAGGTTGTAGGACAACCCGACGAGGTCCTGGACGACGCCGTCGTGGAGATCGCCCGCGATGGTCCGGCGCTCGGTCTGCGAGGCGTCCAGCGCCTCCTCCAGCAACGCCTCGCGCTCGCGCTGGCCGCGCCGCAGCCGGCCGGCCAGCGAGCGCGCCAGCGGCAGGTTGATCAGCTGCAGGAGGAGCAGGCCGCCGAGCAGCGCCGGCAGGAACGCCAGCCACAGCCGCCGCCCGCTCGCCGACACCGAGCCGAAGCGCTGGTAGGCCTCGAAGAGCAGCGGCTGCCCGTTCTCGCCCTGGATCGGCAGGTAGACCTCGAGCAGCTTGCCGGCCCCGCGCTCGTAGCGGTTCTCGGGACGCCCGAGGTCGCTGACCTCCGCGGCGACGCCGTGCGCCGAGAACGCCCGCTGGTCCTCCGGGTCGAGGGGATAGCGGGCGCCGATCAGCCGCGGCTCGTCGGAGTAGACGATGCGGCCGTCGGGCGCCCAGACCTTGACGCGCACCACGTCGTCGCCCAGTACCCGGCGCCGGACGACGGCGTCGACGCGCCGCAGCGCGGCGGGGTCGCCGCGCACCGCGGCCGGCGACATCACCGGCGCGACGATGCCCTCGCCGGCCAGGCGCGTCACCTGCTTGGCGTCGCGGACGGCCTCCCGCGTGCCGATGTGCCGGAGCACTGCGACGCCGATCAGCCCGATGACGAGCGTCGCCAGCAGGCCCGAGACGGCGAACTGCAGCACCGGCATCGCACTCCAGGTCCCCATCCGTGGCCGCACGCACGGGAGACACTAACCGCGGGCGTTCGTCACGAGGACTTTCGTACCGGTACCAAAAGCCCATGGACAGCGGGACCCGGCCGCGCCCATGGTGGTGAGGCACGCCGCACCACCCATCAGCCAGGAGGAACCGACGATGTCGAAGCTCAGCCGTTCATTGGTCACCATCGCCGCCGTCGCGTCGTTCGCGCTCGCCGGCCTCGCGCCGGCCGCGATGGCGCGCCACGGCGCCGACGACCCGGCCGGCCACGACGCCGGGGACGACCACGGCGGCGCCCGGGTCACGGTCAAGGCGCGCCCGGCGCGCCACGGCGCCGACGACCCGGCCGGCCATCACCACCGCCGCCACCACGGGCGCGGCCACGACGACGGCCCGAACCACCACTAGCGCGGCGAGGCCCGCGGCCCGCGGGCCGCGGGCTCTCGCGCCGGACCGGGGGCCTCGTTCATTCGGAGTCGTCCCGTAGCCTTATTGCGGCCATGACCTCGACCGAACCGCGTCCCGCCTCCGCCTCCGCCTCCGCCGAAGGCCTCGACCGCGCGCTCCTGCTCATCGCCGCGACCGTCGTCGTCGGCGCCGTCATGACGATCCTCGACACGACGGTCGTCAACGTCGCGATCAACACGCTCGCCGAGCGGTTCGACTCGCCCCTCGCCACGATCCAGTGGGTCGCGACGGGCTACACGCTGGCGCTCGCGACCGTGATCCCGCTCACAGGCTGGGCCGCCGAGCGGTTCGGGACCAAGCGGCTGTACATCATGTCGATCACGCTGTTTCTCCTCGGCTCGATGCTGTCGGGCCTGGCGTGGAGCGCGGCCTCGCTGATCGGCTTCCGCGTCCTGCAGGGCCTCGGCGGCGGGATGCTGATGCCGGCCGGGATGACGATCCTCACGCGCGCGGCGGGGCCGGAGCGCGTCGGCCGCGTCATGGCGATCATGGGCGTCCCGATGATGCTCGGCCCGATCTGCGGGCCGATCCTCGGCGGCTGGCTCGTCGACTCCTTCTCCTGGCGCTGGATCTTCTTCATCAACGTGCCGATCGGCCTGGGTGCCCTGGTGCTCTCCTCGCGGGTGCTGAAGCGCGACGTCCCGCAGCCCGGCCATCGCCTGGACTGGACCGGCCTCGCGCTCCTCTCCCCCGGCCTGGCGCTGCTGATCTACGGGCTGGCGAACACGAGCTCCGCCGGCGGCTTCGCCCACCCGAAGGTCCTCGTTCCGATGGTGCTCGGCCTCGTCGCGCTCGCGGGCTTCGTGCTCCACGCGACGCGCACCGGCGAAGAGGCGCTGATCGATCTGAGGCTGTTCGCCAACCGGACGTTCTCAGCGGCGACGGGGAGCATGCTGCTGGTGCTCGTCGCGGTGTTCGGCGGCATGCTGCTGCTGCCGCTCTACCTCCAGACCGTGCGCGGCGAGTCGGCCATGGACGCGGGCCTGCTGCTCGCCCCGCAGGGCATCGGCGCGATGATCGCGATGCCGATCGCCGGCAAGCTCGCCGACACGACCGGCGTCGGCCGGATCGTCCCGCCGGGCCTGGTCGTCATCGGCCTGACGTTCCTCGGGCTGACGCAGCTGCAGGCGGACACGTCCTACTGGCTGTTCGGCATCGACCTGTTCTTCATGGGGATCGGGATGGGCATGACGATGATGCCGCTGTTCTCCGGCGCCATGCAGACGTTGAGCCAGGCCGCCATCCCGAAGGCGAGCACCACGTTGAACATCAACCAGCAGGTCGGCGCCTCGATCGGCACCGCGGTGCTGTCGGTCATCCTCGCGCACCAGCTGACGAGCAAGCTCGGCGCCGCGGGCGCGGGCGGCATCGGCGCGCAGGTCCCGGCCGGGCTGCACGACAAGATGGCCGAGGCCTACGGCGCCACGTTCTGGTGGGCGCTGGGGCTGGTGGCGATCGCGTTCGTCGTCGCGGCGGCGCTGCTGCCCAAGCGCAAGCCGGCGGCGCCGGCCGCGCCGGCCGACGGCGCCGCGGCGGCGCCCCCGCCGGTCATGGTGTAGGCGGGCGCTCGACCGTCGCCTCGACGTCGCGCGCGGTCACGGGCGCGTGGCAGTGCGAGCACGCGAGGTACGGCGCGGTCGCGTGGCCGCAGGCGCGGTGGGTCAAGTCCACCATGATGGTCGGCTGGTCGCGGTGGTCGTCGGTTGCGAGGTGCTGGTCGGCCCACTGCATCAGGCCGAGGATGACCGGATAGAGGTCGAGCGCGCGGTCGGTGAGCCGGTACTCGTACCAGTCGGGGTCGGTGCGGTAGCGGACCTTGTCGAACATCCCGTCGGCGACGAGCTGACGGAGGCGGTCGGCCAGGACGTTGCGAGCGATCCCGAGGTTGCGCTGCATCTGGCCGTAGCGGCGGACGCCGAAGAAGCCCTCGCGCAGGATCAGGAACGTCCAGCGGTCGGTGAGGACGTCCATCGCGAGCTCGACGGCGTCGTGCGGCGGGCGGGTCGGCGTGTGGTTCCCGGTGGGCAACTGGTTCGTGACCTCCAGGTGGATCGTACGCGCAACTGGTTTTCCTGCGCAACCATGTTGGTCATGACCTCCACCTCCTCCCGCCTCCCCAGCGGCGGCGGCATGACCGCGGTCGCCCTCTCGGCCGGGACCGTCGAGTACGAGGACACCGGCGGCGCCGGTGTCGCCATCGTCCTGCTGCCCGGGCTGTTGATGGACAGCTCGCTCTACGCGGACGTCGTCCCGGCGCTCGCGGCCGCCGGCCACCGCTGCGTGATCCCGACGCTTCCGCTCGGCGCGCACCGTCACGCCATGGCCGCGGACGCCGACCTCTCCCTGCGCGGCGTCGCGCGGCTGGTCGGCGAGCTGCTCGAGCGCCTGGATCTCGACGACGTCACGCTCGTCGGCAACGACACCGGCGGCGCGCTGGTGCAGCTGCTCGTCACCGACGACGACCCGCGCGCGGCCGCGCGCGTCGGACGCATCGTCCTGGTGTCGTGCGAGGCGTTCGACAACCTCCCGCCGGGGCTCACGGGCAAGGCCATCGTGTTGGCCGGGAAGCTGCCGCCGGCGCTGTTCGGGCTCTTCCTGCAGCAGCTGCGCGTCAGGGCGGCGCGGCGTCTGCCGTTCGCCTTCGGATGGCTGACCAAGCGCGGCGACGCGACGACGCGCCGGTGGCTCGATCCGCTCCTGAACGACCGCGCGATCCGCCGCGACGCGACGCGCGTCCTGCGCGCGATCGGCCGCGACCGCCGCGTGCTGGTCGACGCCGCGGCGCGGCTGCCGCGGTTCGACCGCCCCGCGCTCGTCGTCTGGGCCGCCGAGGACCGCGTGATGCCGCCCGACCACGGCGAGCGCCTCGCGCGGCTCCTGCCCGACGCGCGCCTCGTCACGCTCGACGACACCTCCACCCTGATCCCGCTCGACCAGCCGGAGGCGCTCGCCGCGGCGATCGCGGAGTTCGCGGCGACCTAGTCCTCGTTGGCCGGCATGCCCTGCGTCTTGTTGAACGCGCAGCGGAACTTCTCGGCCTTGCCGACCGGCTCGCCGCCGGCGAAGCCCCCGAGGTCGCGGTTGTCGTACACCGTGACGTAGTCCAGCGTGCCGGGCTTCGGGTCGGCCGGCTGGGGCACCGGGTTGGGCTCGTTCTGGTGCGGGTCGCCCAGCGAGCCGGCGGTGACGCCCTCGGAGCCCGCGGCGCTGTCGCCGGCGGTCGTCGTGAAGAGCGAGGACGACATCTCGCGCCCGTCCTTCAGGCCGTCGCCCGGGCTGATGTCGGTGGCGGCGGTCGACTCGTTGTCGTCGATCGTCGAGGCCAGCTTCACGCGCGGAGCGGCGCCGATGAGCTGCGACGCGGACGGCAGCCATCCGCCCTGGTCGACGCAGGTGCGCGACGCGTAGATGAAGTCGTTCTGGCCGATCTGGTCGTTGGGCACCGTGTAGGTCGACGTCTGCAGGCACCACGTGCCGAGGTCCGCCGTGTCGCCCGGGCAGTTGAGCGCGAGGTCCTCGCGCCTGGCCCCGCCGACCGTGTCGGCGGCCTTGGCGGCCGCGACCTTCGGGATCACCGAGGCCGGGAAGTGCTTGCCCTTGCTGAGCCGCAGGACCCCGTAGGGCTTGGGCGTCAGCGACGGCAGCTTCGGCAGCTTCGACTTGGACTTCTTCGTCTTGGCCCTGGCCTTGGCCACGTGGGCGGACGCGAGCGCGTCGGGCTTGCCCCTCGCGGGCGAGTTGTCGCTCAACGAGATGAACAAGGACAACAACGCGACCGCCAGCGCGGCGGACGCCATGGCACGGGTGAGCGTGTCGTGGGTGGTCGGCATCTCAGCTCCTAGGAGATCGGCGGTCGGTGGTGTTATAGGCATAGTTGCGGCGCGGCCGTGGCCGGGCGCCGGCGAGGGCGAGCCCCCCGAGGATCAGCATCAGGACCGCCCCGCCGCGCATCACGACCAACCGCGTGGCATCGGGCTCGTAGCGCACCATGTTGTGCGCGTGGTCAACCGCATGCTCTTCGTCGCGCTGCCGCTCGGGCGCCACAGCGGACTGGTACACGTTCGCCGACGACGTGCCGCTCGGCGGAGCCGGACGGGCAGCGGTCGGCGGAGGCGGCGGCGGAATCGCGACCACCTGCGTCAGGCCGGAGCTGATGGGGACGAACGGCGCGACGGCCAACGGCACGGGCGGCCGCTGCGCCGGCGGGACGTGCTTGACGGGCGTGGCGTGGACCGCGGGGACGGGCGGCGGCGGGATGGGCGTGACGCCGCCGACGGGCGGGGCGGTGGTCGGCTCGGTCGGCAGCGGGTTCTGGATCGGATCCTCGCCACCACGTGGTGGTGAGGTGCGCGTCCCGTTGGCCGGCACGGTGCCGCACGGCTGCTGGACGCTGCCGGCGAGCACGGTGACCTTCTGCGAGTACGACATGCCGCCGGCGGTCAGGGTGATCGTGGTGGTGCCCGGGTTGTAGGCGCACAGGAGGCCGCCGGTGGCGGCGGGCACGGGTTTCTTGTCCGGACCGATCAGGACGCGCCTGGGGTTCAGCGACGTGGGGTCGTGCGCGACGAAGTCGGCGACCGTCGGATCGCTCGAGGTGAAGCTGTAGTCGGGAGCGAGCGTCGACTCGCAGGGGGAGCCGATGCAGGTGAAGGGGATCGGCAGGTACTGGCTCGGCGCCTCGATGCAGCTCGGAGCGCCGTAGCAACCGAGACCGCTCCGCGGCCGCCGGGCCAGACCGTCGAAGAGCGCGACCTGCGATCGCCGCAGCAGGGTGCCGTCAGAGGCCTCGACGGCGATCTCGCCGACGTTGGGGATCAGCCGCGGGACGGCGACCGGGGCTCGGTTCGTGCTCGGGTCACGGCTCGCGACGTCAACCTCCGCCAGAAGCCAACCGCTTGCGCCGGGGTTGTGCGTCTCCTGGGAAGCCTCGGGCACGACGTAGCCGAGGCTGCCGCTGCCGTAGGCCGGGATCTGGTCGTCGCCGAAGGTCACGACGCCGGAGCGGTTCTCGTTCGGGAAGTTGTAGAAGTACGCCGACGCGCCGCCCTGCGCGCCAGGCAAGGTGCAGCCCGGCGGCGCCGCGCCGGTCACGAGGATCTGAGACACCGCCGCGGCGTCCGCCAGACCGTCCACGGTTCCGGGCCCTGCCGGGGAGGCGGTGTTGACCGCGTCGACGGGTCGGCTGCCGATCACGATCGCGGGCGCGGACTCCATCGCCGCTTCCGACAGCTGCGTTGCCAGCCAGCAGCGCTGATCGTCGCCGAGCTGGCCGCTCGAGGCGTCGACGAAGATCACACGGACGTTGCCGCCCGGACCCGTCGAGCCTGTCGAGTCGAACGAGTAGTACCCCTGTCCGGGGCGCGGCCGGTCGTCGGTCGTGATGGTGTCGACAGGCGCGCCGCTGCCGAGTGGGGCGGTGGCCGCGGCGTCGAACGCGGAGCGGAACGCGTCGAGCCTGCCGTCCGGCCCGAGGTCCGAGGACGCTGCCGCCGCGAACACCGGCAGCGCGCCGGCACGCTCGGTCAGGCGACGTGCATACGCGCCTTCCTCGCGCGTCAGCGTCGAGCCGGACTGCCCTGGAGCGATCCCGTCACCCGTGTAGAGAAAAGCGCGCACGCCGCTCGTCTGCGCAGCGCGCCCGACGGCCGCGGGCAGCCATCGCCACGGGCCGGCGCCGACCTGCTCGAGGGCCGCGCAGGCGTCCAGGCACTGAGCTCCGCCGCCGATCGCGAACGTCGCCTTGTCGCCGTCCGTGACGATCGGCGCGTCGGTGGTGCCCGGAGGTGCGGCGCCGTCGTCGGGATACCGCACGACACCGGCGGTCGACGTCAGATCCCCCGTCTGCCCACCCACCCCCCAGCCGTTGCGGCCGAACGGGTCGATCAGGAAGGCCTGGACGGCATCGGGCTGCTCGGGCTGGTCGTAGTCTCTGGTGAGGCCCGTGCCCGCTCCTGCGTCCTCGTAGTACTGGTGCTGGTCGTCGTGCCAACCGCTCACGGTCTCGCGCAGGACCATGCCGGCGTGAGGCAACTTGTAGGGGTCGGTCAGGATCGGTGGCTGACCCGGCGCCGGAGGGTTGAGGATGACATCGCTGTCGGTGGAGGCCAGTTCCTCCGCGGTCTGCACGCCGAGATCCAGCGACACCACGGCCCGGACCGCGCCGCTCTCGTCGTGGAACGCGGCGAGTGCTGTGGGGAAGCCAGAAGGCGTCGCCGGGGTGCGCGTCCAGGGACCGGTCGCGCCACTGCGCTCGACGACGATGCCGCCGATGGTGGCGACGGCAGCCGACCCGTCCGGCAGCCCCGCGGCGCGGATGGGCACCGGGGCCTGTTGGACCGATCGACCGCCGTCGCTCGCCGGGAGCACGTCGGTGACGCCCTGGTCGCGGCGCCAGCCCGAACCGTCGTTCACGATCACGCCGCCCGTGTAGGACACGCCGGCCTGACCAACTAACGGAAGCTGATAGGTGACGATCGCCTCGTGACCCGCGAACGCGATCGACGTGAAGTTCGCCTGGTCGAGCCCGTCGGGCAGCGGCTCCTGCGTCCACTGGCGGTCGTAGCGCAGCAGGACGCCCTGCTTGCCGATCGCATAGCCCCGGTCCGGGTTGCCGGGATCGAAGGCGATGCCGTTG
>DATDMD010000112.1:0-7803 GCA_036518975.1 Baekduia sp. | reverse complement strand
GCTCGTCGAAGGCCCTCACGCGCCCGCAACTTAGCGGGCGCGCCGCCAGACCGTCAGAGCCGGCCGGCATCCAGGAGACGGCGCAGGAAGCGCCGCGTCTCCGGATGCGAGGGCGCGGCGAACATGTGCTCGGCCGACCCGCGCTCGACGATCGCGCCCTCGTGCAGGAAGCAGACCTCGTCGGCGACCTCGCGCGCGAACCCCATCTCGTGCGTGGCGATGAGCATGGTCATGCCGTCGGCCTTGAGGTCGGCGACCAGGTGCAGGATCTCGCCGACCAGCTCGGGGTCGAGCGCGCTGGTGACCTCGTCCAGCAGCAGCGCGCGCGGCTGCGTCGCCAGCGCGCGCACGATCGCCACGCGCTGCTGCTGGCCGCCGCTGAGGCGGTCGGGGTACTCGTCCTCCCGGCCCTCCAGCCCCACGCGGGCCAGCAGCTCCCGCCCCCGCTCGCGGGCCGCGGCCTTCGAGACGCCGTGCGCCCGCGTCGGCGCGAGCGTCACGTTCTCCAGCACCGTCATGTGCGGGAACAGGTTGAAGGCCTGGAAGACCATGCCGAGCTTCTTGCGCACGCCCTGCGGCGCGATCGACGGGTCGGTGATCACGGCGCCGTCGAGGAACACGTCGCCGTCGTCGATCTCCTCCAGCAGGTCGATGCAGCGCAGCAGCGTGGACTTGCCCGACCCCGACGCGCCGATCAGCGCGATCGCCTGGTGCTCGTGCAGCGCCAGGTCGATGCCGCGCAGGACCTGGCGCTCGCCGTAGGCCTTCGTGACGCCGCGGACCTCGACGACGGGCGCGGGCTCGCTCACGCCGAGACCTCGGCGACGCCGCGCACGCGCCGCGCCCGGGCCTGGAGGTGGTCGACCCAGCGCGTCATCGGGATCGTCACGCACAGGTAGAGCAGGCCGGCGGCCACGATCGGCGTGAAGATGAAGTTCGACGACGCCTCGATCTGCGCGACCCGGAACGCCTCGATCGGCCCGAGGAACGACACCAGCGCGACGTCCTTCTGCAGCGCGATGAAGTCGTTCATCAACGGCGGCACGACGCGCCGGATCGCCTGCGGCAGGATCACGTGGCGCAGCGCCTGCAGCCGCGTGAGGCCGAGCGCGAGCGACCCGGCCATCTGGCTCGGGTGCACCGACTCGATGCCCGAGCGGTAGACCTCGGCCACGTAGCCGGAGTAGGCCAACGTCAGCGCGATGCCGCCGAGGACCAGCGGGTCGGTCGGCAGGCCCTTGAGCCCGAGCGTCGGGACGCCGAAGCCGATCGTGTACACCAGCAACACGACCGGCAGGCCGCGCATGACGTCGGTGAAGACCGCCGCGACGAGCCGCAGCGGGAACAGCGCCGCCGACCGCGTGCTGCGCGCCAGCGCGATCAGCAGCGCGAGCACGAGGACGCAGACCTCGACGATCAGGAACAGCTTGATGTCGAGCCAGAAGCCGCGGATCAGGTCCGGGAACGACTTTTTGAGGTCGTCCCAGGAGAAGAACACCGACTTGACGTCGGCCCAGCCCGGGGCCGACGTGACGAACGCGATCAGGACGCCGAAGACGACGACGGTCGACAGCGCGGAGATCAGCGCGCCGCGCCGTGCGCGCCGCCGCTTGGCGGCGGCGCGCTCCTGCTGGCGCGAGATGCTCAGCGCAGCTCCGGCGCGCCGGCCGCCGCGCCCATCCACTTGGTCTGGAGCTGCTTGAGCTCACCGCTGGCCGAGAGCTTGTCGACGGCCTGGCTGACGCACGGCGTCAGCTTGGAGCCCTTCTGCAGCAGCGCGCCCCAGGTGTCCCCGCCGGGCGCGTCGAACTGGCCGACGATCTTGCTGTTGGGCACCTGGGCGGACGTGAGGTAGAACGCCGTCGGGAGGTCCACGACGACCGCGTCCACGCCGCCGGTCTTCAGCGCGCGGACGGTGTCGTTGGAGTCGTTGAAGACCTTGGGCTGCGACGACGGCTGGATCGTCGCGGTGACCGCGTCGAGGCTCGTCGTGCCGACCTGGACGCCGAGCTTGGCGGACTTCAGGTCGGCCAAGGACGTGGCCTTGGCCTCGTCGGACCCCTTCAGGGCGACGACGGCCTGGGGCGCGGTGTAGTACGGCTTGGAGAAGTCGACGCGCTTCGCGCGGGCCGGCGAGATCGAGATCTGGTTGACGTCGAAGTCGAACTTCTTGGGGCCGGGCGCGTAGGACGCGTTGAACGGCTCGACGACCCACTTGACCTCGGTCGGCGCGAAGCCGAGCTGCTTGGCGATCGCGTAGGCGACCGCGCTCTCGAAGCCCTTGCCGTTGGACGGCGTGTCGTCGACGAAGTACGGCGGGTAGGCGGGCTTGTCGGTCGCGACCGTCAGCTGGCCGCCGTTGACCAGGCTCAGGCTCGCCTTCTGGCAGGTGTCGGCGGCGGGCGTCGCGGCGGCGGTGCTCGCGGCGGCCTGCGTGGACGAGGACGACGACGAGTCGTCGCTGCCGCACGCGGCGACGAACAGCGCGGCGGGGATCAGGACGGTCGCCGACAGCAGGCGAAGGGGCTTCATGGGGCTGCTCCGTGAGGGTGGGGGCTCGGCAACATCCGGATGCCGATCGGGAAACGGGGGGTTTGACAATCTACCGCGTATGCGGGCGATCCGGCCCTCCAGGCCGGGCGGGAGGCGGCCGTCGGTCGACAGCCACGACCCCGCCAGAATGAGTAGCAGGCCGGCCACCGCGCCTGCGCCGGGCCGCTCGCCGAGGACCGCGACGCCGAGCGCCACGGCGACGATCGGCGAGATGTAGGTGATGACCGTCGCGCGGCCGGGGCCGACCTCGCCGATCAGCGCGCCGAAGAGCACGAACGCCGCCGCCGTGCAGAACAGGCCGAGGATCACGATGCTCAGCAGCGCGTCCGTGCTCGGCGTGTGCGCCGGCGGCGCGAGCAGCGCGGCCGGCGTGAGCAGCAGCGCGGCGATCGTCAGCGCGACGGCCATCAGCGCCCGCGGGTCGAGGTCCGCGAGCTGCTGGCTGATGATCATCGGCCCGGCCGCGTAGCCGACGGCGGCCAGGAGGATCGCGCCGGCGCCGACCAGCGCCTGCGCGCTGCCCGACACGTCGAGGCCGACGAGCGCGATCACGCCGGCGAAGCCGATCGCCAGGCCGGCGGCGCGGCGGCCGGTCGCGCGCTCGGACCGGTCGAACCGCAGCGCCAGCAGCGCGACGAGCATCGGGACGGCGGCGATCAGGATCGCGGCCAGCGACGAGGGCACGTGCTGCTCGCCCGCGGCGATCAGCGGGAACGGCAGGCAGATCTCCAGGACGGCGTAGGCCAGCAGCCACCTGGCGTTGCCGCGCCGCAGCGCGGACCGCAGGACGCCCGCGCGCTGCGCGAGGACGAGCAGGACGACCGCGCCGAGCGTCACGCGCGCCCAGGCGAGGAAGACCGGCGGGACGCCGTCGTCGACCGCGACCTTGATGAACAGGTACGGGATGCCCCAGAGGGTCGAGACGGCGGCGAAGGCCGTCCAGGCTCGAGCGCTCATGGACGGGCACTATCGTCGATCCGACCATGCTGCGCTTGAGCGTCCTCGATCAGTCGCCGGTCCGCGAAGGCGGGACCGGCGCGTCCGCGCTGCGCGACACCCTCGACCTCGCGCGGCTCGCCGACGGCCTCGGCTACCACCGCTACTGGGTCGCCGAGCACCACGGCGGCCCGATGCTCGCCGGCCCGGCGCCGGAGGTCCTGATCGGGCCGATCGCGTCGGTGACCGCGCGCATCCGCGTCGGCAGCGGCGGCGTCATGCTCCCGCACTACTCGCCGCTGAAGGTCGCGGAGTCGTTCAGCCTGCTGGCCGGCCTGTTCCCGGAGCGGATCGACCTCGGGCTCGGCCGCGCGTCCGGGACCGACCCGCTGACGCAGTACGCGCTGCAGCGCGACCGGCGCGACGCGGCGCCCGACGACTTCCCGCAGCAGCTCGTCGAGCTGTTGATGTACTTGAACCGGACGTTCCCCGAGGGCCACCGCTTCGCGCGGCTGGCCGACGCGCTGCCCGGCCGTCCGGAGACGCCGGAGCCGTGGCTGCTGGGCTCCTCGCCGCAGAGCGCGATCTGGGCCGCCGAGCTGGGGCTGCCCTACGCGTTCGCGGACTTCATCGCGCCGGGCAACGAGGCCATCGCCGCCGACTACCGCGCGCGCTTCCAGCCCTCCGAGCGCTGGCGCGAGCCCAAGACGATCGTCGCCGCGTGGGTCCTGGCCGCCGACAGCGAGGACGAGGCCCGGTACCTCTCGACGTCCTCGCGCATGGCCTTCACGATGCTCCGCCGCGGCCGCCTGATCCCGGTGCCGCCGCCCGACAAGGCCGTGCGGTTCCTGGAGTCCGAGGGCGAGGACCCCTACTCCGCCCCGCCCGGCCGCCGCACCATCGTGGGCGGCATCGACCAGGTCCGGGCCCAGGTCGAGCAGCTGGCCGACGACTACGGCGCCGACGAGGTCGTCGTCGTGACGATCACCCACGACCACGCGGCGCGGCGCCGGTCCTACCAGCTGCTCGCCGACGCGTTCGAGCTGCCGCGCGGCGTGCCCGCCGCGGCGCTGAGCCGCGACGCCTGACCGGACCGCGACGCGCTAGCCGCCGGCGACGACGTGGAGCTCGTCGTCGCCGGTCCGGACGATGTCGCCCGGGTGCAGCTGGCGGCCGCGACGGTCCTCGCGCTCGCCGTTGACGTACACGTCGACGGCGGCGAGGTAGTCCTTCACCTCGCCTCCGCCGTCCACGACGTCGGCCAGCTTCAGGAGCTGGCCGAGCCGGATCATGTCCCCGCGGATCGCGACTTCACGCATCGCGCCGAGGCTCGCGCCGGACTACCGGTTGGAGTGGCGGGCCGAGCCGGAGCCGCCGCCGCTGCGGGCGCGCGGCCGGCGCTTGCGCGCGCCGGTGGTCCGCGGGCCGCCGCCCTCCGACGGCGGCTTCGCGCCGCCGCGCTCGGACTTCAGGAGGCCGGACTGGCCGAACTCCTTGAGGATGCCGAGCTGGCTGGCCATCTTCTGGATGTCGCGCGCCTGCTCGGCGCCCACGAACGTGACGCCCTCGCCGGTGCGGCCGGCGCGGCCGGTGCGGCCGACGCGGTGCGTGTAGGTGTCGCCGTCCTCGGGCGGATCGAAGTTGATGACGTGCGAGATGTCGCGGACGTCGATGCCGCGGGCCGCGACGTCGGTGGCGATCAGCGTGTCGACGTCGCCGCGCTCGAACTGCGCGAGCGCGCGCTCACGCTGGCGCTGGGACTTGTCGCCGTGCATCGCGACGGCGCGGACGCCCTCGCGCTCCAGGCGCTTGACGAGGCGGTCGGCGCCGTGCTTGGTGCGCACGAACACGAGCGCCAGATCGCGGTCGGCGCGCAGCTCGCGCACCAGCAGCGTGAGGCGGTCGTCGCGCTCGACGGCGACGAACCGGTGGGCGATCGCCTCGAGCTGGCTGACGTCGGGCTCGATCGCGTGCTCGGCCGCGTCGGTCGTGTACTCGCGGGCCACGCGGCCGGCGTCGCCGTCGAGCGTCGCCGACAGGAAGACGGTCTGGCGCTCGCGCGGGCAGCGCGCGACGATGCGGTCGACGGCCGGGCGGAAGCCCATGTCGAGCATCCGGTCGGCCTCGTCGAGGACCAGGAACTCGACGTTGTTGATCTTGAGCTTGCCGCGCTGCAGGAGATCCTCCAGGCGGCCGGGGGTCGCGACGACGATGTGCGCCTGGGTCGCCTCGCGCTCCTGCTTGGCGATGCCGACGCCGCCGTAGACGGTGGTGATCTTCAGGGCGCGCGCGTGGGCGAGCGGGTAGAGCTCGTCGACGATCTGCGACGCGAGCTCGCGCGTCGGGGCCAGCACGAGCGCGGACGGGCGCCCGTAGCCGTTGGCGTTCAGGCGGTCGAGCATCGGGACGCCGAAGGCCAGCGTCTTGCCCGAGCCGGTCGGCGACTTGGCGAGCACGTCGCGCCCGGCGAGGATGTCGCCGACGATCAGCGACTGGATGGCGAACGGCTCGGTGACGCCGCGCTTGGCCAGCGCTGCGCACACGACCTTCGACACGCCGAGATCGGCGAAAGACTGCGATGACATAGGTGGGACTCCAGTGCGACGCCTCTGCGTCGCGGACGATTCGGGTGAGACTGCTGACCCGAACCGCACACTGGCGGGACCCAAGCGAGCTGCCTCGCGGACGACGTCGGTGCCGTTCCGCGCTCTTGAGCGTAGCAGCGGGTCCGGTTAGGTTCGCTTCAGTGGGTGAGGCACTCGGCCGAACCCGGGTCAGCAGGAGGAGAAGGAACCATGTCGCACGACTACGCGGCGCGCGTCAGCGCGCGCCGTTTTTGGGTGCTCTGCGCCCTCGCTGTGCTCGCCGTGTCCCTCTACGCGGGTCAGGCGGCGTCCGCCGCACGGGCCGACGGACCGGGCTCGGGCGCCCCGTGGATCGCCGCCGTCGGCGACTCCTACATCTCGGGCGAGGCCGGCCGCTGGGCCGGGTCCACCAACAACGACTCGTCAGAGGTCGACGCGCTCGGCTCGACCGCCTACTACGACAACGGGTCGAACTCGGCCGAGCAGATCAGCGGCTGCCACCGCTCCAAGTCCGACGAGGTCTACATCGGCGGCGGCGTCAACGGCGCGAACTTCGCGTGCTCGGGCGCCACGACGTCGACGTCGGACGGCAGCAGCTTCAAGCCCGGCCTGGACTTCTACTCCAACGGCGCCAAGCAGGGCCAGGCGCTGATGCTGCAGAACTTCGCGGCCACCCACAACGTCAAGATGGTCGGGATCTCGATCGGCGGCAACAACTTCAACTTCGCCTCGATCGTGCAGTCCTGCGTCGTCGACTGGCTGACCTCGCCGACGTGGTGGAAGGACTACTGCAACGACGACAGCTCGGTCACGTCGCAGTTCACGTCCGCGAACATCGCGGCGCAGACGACCGCGATCAAGAACGCGATCCTGAACATCAAGACCGCGATGGCCAACGCCGGCTACACGGCGTCGCAGTACACGATCGAGGTCCAGGACTACGAGTCGCCGATCCCGTCGAGCTCGGGCTTCCGCTACTCGGAGTCCGGCTACACCCGCCAGTCGACCGGCGGCTGCGGCTTCTGGAACAACGACGCCAACTGGGCCAACAGCACCGCGCTGCCGACGATCAACAACGCGGTCAAGAACGCCGCGGCCCAGACGGGCCTGACGAACGTCAAGGTCCTGGAGCTCCAGTCGGCCTTCAACGGCCGCCGCCTGTGCGAGAACACGGTCGGGCTGCTGGAGGAGAAGGGCCTGAGCTCCTGGACGCAGGCCGGCGCGGTCGACAAGACCGAGTGGGTCAACGAGATCCGGACGGTCTCGACGGTCTTCGGGCCGTACCAGGTCCAGGAGTCGCTGCACCCCAACTACTGGGGCCAGCTCGCGCTGCGCAGCTGCGTGCGCCAGGCGTACAACAACGGCACGCCGCGCGGCGGGTCGTGCACGATCGCCGGGACGGGCCTGACCACCGCCGGCGAGCCCAAGATGGCGTTGAACTAGCCCCGTCTGGGTAGAGGGAGAAACCGGCGCATCAGCGCGCCGGATTCGTGACACTGCGATCCGGGCGCCGTGGGAGGCGCCCGGAAGCAGGTCGGTCCACGGGAGAAGGCAGGGGGCTTTCTTGATGGTGATGTCGTACGTGCGTGGACGGGGCGCCGTGGGGGCCGCCGCCGTCGTTGCCACCTTCGCGCTCGGCGCCGCGGCCGGGAGCGCGCAGGCCGCGCCGGCGCTGCGCTGCGAGGCGTCGCCGCTGCGCGTGACGCTCGCCGGCGCGCAGAGCGTCGAG
>DATDMD010000111.1:0-4604 GCA_036518975.1 Baekduia sp. | reverse complement strand
CGTCGGGGAGGATCTTGTCCGCGTCGGACTCGCTGAGCCAGCTGCCCGCCCGCTCGACGTGATGAGCGGCCTGGTCGGCCAGCTTCGCCGGCCCGTCCTTGCCCTGCTCGCGCAGCTGGTCGCCGACCGCGCGCAGGTCGCTGCCCTGCGCACTGACCTTCTGCCCTGCGTCGGTCGAGCGCTGGTCGATCTGACTGCGCACCTGATCCTTGGCCTGGCCCGCGGCCTGCTGCGCCTTCTCCTGCGCTTGCCCGGCGACCTCGGTCGCCTTGTCCTTGACCTGATCGCCGGTCCCGGCATCGGTCTGTGTCATCGGTCCTCCCTGTACATCGGGGGTGGTCTCGGCAGCGGGGTCCCCGACCGGCCACATCGACAAACGAGACATCGAGGAAGACGCGAACGCACTTCGTGAGCATGATGTGGGACATGGAACGAGAGACCAGCGAGCAACGCTTCCAGCGCGGGCTCCACCACGATCCAGAGCATGACCGCGTCCGCTCTCGGGTAGCGACGCAAGACATGGCTCGCAACGTCGCCACCTTCCCGGTCCCCATCAGACGCGTCTTCGCCGTCCTGGCCGACCCCGAGACCTATGCCTACTGGGTCGTCGGCTCTGACAGCATCCGTGACGCCGATGCGTCATGGCCCGCCGTCGGAGCCAAGCTGCATCACCGCCTCGGCGTCGGACCGTTCAAGCTCAACGACAACACCGAGGTCCTCGAGCTCGTCGAGCCCGTGCACCTCGTGCTCCAGGCGCGGGCTCGCCCGCTGGGCACCGCCCGCGTCGCCCTCGACCTCATCGACCTCGGCGACCGCACCCAAGTGACCATGGTCGAAGGCCCCGGCGACCGCTTCAGCCGCCTGCTACACAACCCCATCGCCGACTTCATCCTGCGCCGGCGCAGCGCCTCGTCGTTGCGCCGCCTGGGCGAGATGGCGACCGAGCGCGCGAAGCCGCAGTAGAAGATCTCGCGAGCCGCGAGGATCACCATCGAGCCGACGGCCAGGAACTCCGACTGCCAGTTCTGGTCGGAGCATGCGGAACGTTGATCAGAAGCGATCAACGATGAGTTACTCAGTTCGATCAGGTCATAGGGCGGCGGCCCGCGCGCGGGCGGCCTGACGGACCCGGTGGTCGCGCTCGGCGACGTCGGTGGCCCGACGGGCGGCATCCGCGTACGCCGTGGCGGCGGCAGGGAGGTCGCCGCCCAGCTCGTGCAGGTGGCCGCGGACGGCGTGCCAGCGATGCCGCTCGCCGAGCACCTCGCGCAGCCGGTCGGTCTCGCGCAGCCCGGCGGCGGCGCCGAGGACGTGGCCGACCGCGACCGCGCGCCCGAGCACCGCGGCGGGGTCCTGGCGCACCGGGTCGTCGGCGAGGGCGACGAGGTCGTCGTACCAGGCGAGGATCTGCGACCAGTCGGTCCCCTCGGCGCTTGCCGCGTCGTCGTGCAGGGCGGCGATGGCGGCCTCGATCTGGTAGCGGCCGGGGCGCGCAGCGGCCAGCGCCGACTGTAGGACGCGCACGCCCTCGGCGATCTCGCGGGCGTCCCAGAGGCCGCGGTCCTGCCGGTCGAGCGTGACGATCCGGCCCTCTGAGTCGCGTCGCGCCGGGAGGCGGGCGTGGCTGAGGAGCATCAGCGCGAGCAGCCCGCGCGCCTCCGGCTCCTCGGTGGCGAGGGTGAGTTGGCGGGCGAGCCGGATCGCCTCGCCAGCCAGGTCGACCCGGCCGGCGTGGCCGGCCGCATAGACGAGGTAGAGCACGCGCAGCACGACGGCGAGGTCGCCGGGCCGGTCCAGGCGGCGGGCGGGCGGGCCGGCAAGCGTGCGCTTGGCCCGGCTGATCCGCTGGGCCATCGTCGCCTCCGGTACGTAGAAGGCGTCGGCGATCTCCCGGGTGGTGAGGCCGCCGACGGCGCGCAGGGTCAGCGCCACCTGGGAGGCGGGCGCGAGGTCGGGGTGACAGCAGCAGAAGAGCAGGAAGAGGGTGTCGTCGCCCTCCACGAATGTGGACCCGCCCGGCCCGCCCGCCCGCGGCTCGGCGTGCATCGCCTCCTCGCGACGGTGACGGGCGGCCTCGCTGCGGCGGACGTCGACGAGCCGCCGGGTCGCGACCGTCGCCAGCCACGCGCCGCGGTCGCGCGGCGGGTGCTCGGGCCACACCCGCAGCGCCTCCAGCAGCGCCTCCTGCAGCGCGTCCTCGGCGGCATCGAAGTCCTCGCCCCGCCGGACCAGGCCCGCGAGCACCCGCGGAACGAGCGCGCGCAGCGCGGGCTCGTCCAACCGTCGCGTCGGCTCGTCGATCACGCCGGGTCAGTCGCCCGAAGACGCCCCGGACATGATCTCCCGGACGTCGATCCACTCATACAGCGGCCCCCCACCCGGGCCGGGCTCGGAGGAGACGTAGGCCGCGATCTCGACCGCGCGCTCGTGCGACTCGACGTCGATCATGAACCAGCCGGCGATCAGGTCGCTGGTCTCGGGATGCGGGCCGTCGGTGGTGACCGGTGCGGCATCCGGGCCGCCGTAGCGCACCCAGGTACGCGCCGGCGTCAGCGCCTGCGCGCCGATGTACTCGCCGTTCTCCTCGAGCAGCTTGCTGACGTGCCTGAGGAAGGCCATGTGCGCCTCCACGTCCTCGGGGGCCCACTGGTCCATCGGAGGGAAGGGATGGTGCGGCTCCGGGCCGCCGCGGTAGTGCTTGAGGAGCAGGTACTTGGGCATGGTGATCTCCTGGTGTCGTGGGCCGCGCCTGTCGTGGCCCTTTACCTGGTGAGCGGAGCCGGTCAGAGCTTCTCGACATGGAATCACTCATCGAGCCCCGAGACCGCCCGCCTCGGGCTGCCGATCGACATGCCGGCCGGCGCCGGCCGTGAGCGATCCGCCTCGCCGCCGCTCAGCGCTTTTGCGTTCTATAACGCACAGCCCTGGTCTTTCGGTCAGTGGTCGTCAGTCACTCCTTCGCGGAGACTCGCGCCGGTGAGCGCAGGCGATGAAGGCCGAGGCATGAGGCCGGACGACCTTCCGCGCCGCGTGCGCGACACCATGACCGAGCTCGTCCGGATCCCGGCACCCCCGGGGGAGGAGCAGCTGATCGGCGCCTACGTCAGCGAGCGGCTCGCCGCCCTCGACATCGACGCCTCCTGGGACGCCGCCGGCAACCTCATCGCCGCCGTCCCGGAGTCGCGACGCGAGGAAAGCTGCGGGCCGCTCCTCCTCGGCGCGCACCTCGATCGCGTCGCGCCCGCCAGCGGCTGCGAGCCGCTGGTCCAGGCCGACCAGATGCTCAGCGACGGCGTCGCCACGCTGGGCGCCGACGACGCGGCCGGCATCACCATCATCTTGCTCACGCTCGAGGAGCTGCATCGGCGGCAGATACCGCACGGCCCGCTGACGCTGCTGTTCAGCTCTCGCAACGAGCTCGGGCTCAAGGGCGTGCGCGAGTTCGACCCGGCCCCATGGGGCGCGCGCGAGGGCATCGTCTTCGAGAACGCCGGGATGCCGGGCACGATCGTCACGCGGGGACCCGAGATCATCACCATCGACGCGACGTTCCGCGGCATCGCGGGCCACACCGGGCAGGAGCTGGCCGGGACCGCGAGCGCCGTCGAGATGTTCCGTCGGCTCGAGCTTCCCACGGGCGTGCTGGACGGCGGCCTCACACGAATCTCGCTGGAGCGCGTGACGGGCGGCACGGCGCGCAATGCGATCGCGGCCGAGCTCGTCGTCGAGGGCGAGGTGCGGACGATGCTCGGAGCCGACGCGCAGGACCAGTGGCGCCGGCGGATCGTCGCTGCCTTCGACGCGGCCGCGACCGCGGTCGGTGGCACCGCACACGTCGAGTTCGTCCACTCCCCCGCGTACCGCGTCGGCCTGGACGAGCCGCTGGTCGTGGCCTACCGGGAGGCGTGGGAGTCCGCCGGCGGCCGGGCGCAGACGCTCAGCACCTTCGTCGGCGGCGACGCGAACGTCCTCCGCGCCATGAAGGGGCTGGACGTCTTCACCGTCTCGATCGGCGTTATCGGGGAGCACACGCCCGCCGAGACCATCGCGCTGGACCCGCTCGAGCGGCTGACGCTCACGACGGTCAAGCTCCTGGGCGCCTATCGCCCCGCGCCCACCGGGACGCCGGCGTGAGCATCCCGACGGACTCGGAGCGCACGGCGCCGCTCAGCGTCGCGCGCCAGGCGTGGCTCTCCGAGCGGCTGGCGCAGGAGCCCGACGTCCGGCGCGGACGCTTCCCGTTCCGCGACACGACGCTCGCGCGCGCCGACATCGAGTGGCTGCTCTCCGACCTGCCCGCCGCGGGACTCGACCTGCGCGGCGCGATCCTCCGCGGCGGGGATCTCGAGAGCCTTTCCCTCACGGGCGTCCTGCTCGGCCTCGCGCACCGCGACTGGGTCCACGCCACGCAGGAGGAGCGGCGGTCCGCGGCGGCGGACCTCAGCGGCGCGGACCTGCGCAACGCGCGGCTGGACAGGGCGGAGCTCAGCTCCGCACGCCTCGAGAGTGCGAACCTGATCGGTGCGCGGCTGAACGGCGCGAGGGCCGCGGCGGCGATCTTCGAGCACGCGAACCTCAGCCTCGCGACCTGCAACGGCGCGGTC
>DATDMD010000110.1:0-16469 GCA_036518975.1 Baekduia sp. | reverse complement strand
GGCAGACCACCATCCCGTCCGACAACCTCGCGGCGCTGCTGTCGACCTACGCCGCGGTGGCTAAGTCGCAGGAGAACCTCACGGCCGCCCAGCGGCTGCTGGGGCATCCGCTGCCGGGCACGGTGAGCACGCAGACCGGCGCGAACGCCGGCATCCTCGAGATCGTCGGTGAGGACACCGACCCCGCGGGCGCCGCCGAGACCGCGCGCAGCGCCGCGCAGGCGTTCGTGAACTCGCTGAACGGCAACGGGCTGCTCGTCCCCACGATCGTCAACCCGGCGGTCGCCTCGTCGACCCCGCTGCAGCCCCGGCCGCCGCTGATCCTCACGGTCGCCGCGCTGCTCGGGCTCATCGCCGGCGTGCTGCTGTCGCTCGTCCTCGAGCGGCTGCGCCGCACCATCGACAGCGGCGACGAGCTGACCGAGGCCACGTCGCTGCCGATGATCGGCCGCCTGCCGAAGGAGCGCGCGCTGGCGGGCTCGGGCCGGCAGCTCATCTGGAAGTCGGCGAACCTGGAGATGCTCCAGGAGTCCTACCGCGCGCTGCGCACCAACGTGGAGCTGCTGCGCGCCGACCGCTGGCGCGTGCTGCAGGTCACCAGCGCCGAGCCGGGCGAGGGCAAGTCGACGGTCGTGGCCAACCTCGCGGTCGCCATGGGTCAGATCGGTATCCGCGTCGCGATCGTCGACGCCGACCTGCGCCGCCCGCGCCAGCATCAGCTGTTCGGGCGTCCCAACGACGTCGGGCTGTCGACGGCGATGACGGTCACCGACTCCGACGTCGTGCCGCAGGCCACCGAGTACTCGAACGTCTACCTGCTGCCCTCCGGGCCGGTGTCGGCGAGCGCGGCCGAGCTGCTGCACGTGCGCCTGGACCGCGTCCTGGACAAGCTGGAGCACGACTTCGACGTCGTCCTGATCGACTCGCCGCCGGTGCTGCCGGTCAGCGACGCGCGGGTGATCGCCCCGGCCGCCGACGCCATCATCTTCGTCGTCGGCGCCGACCGGGGCCGGACCCAGGCGATCGCGTCGGCGGTCGAGAAGCTGCGCTTCACGAAGGCCAACATCATCGGCGCGGTGCTGAACCTCGCCTCGCGCGACGACGGCGAGCACGTCGCCTACGGCTACGAGCCCTACACCCAGCCGCAGCCGGAGCCGTCGCGCCGCAGCCAGCTGCCGACCGGCTGAGCGCCGTGGTCCGCGCCGCTCCGTCACTCGGGCGCCTCCGGCCGATCCACGTCGCGGCGCTCGGCGGCGGCGCCGTGATCGGCCTCGCGGTCGCGCACGCGCCGCTGCTGGCGCTCGGCCTGGTCGTGGGCGTGGCCGCGCTGGTCGCCCTCACGCTGCGCGCCGAGCTGACGCTGCTGGCGATGATCGTGGCGCTGCCGTGGGAGAACAAGCTCAACTTCCCGACCGAGACGCTGTCGGCCGTGAAGGGCATCGGCGCGCTGGTCATGCTCGCCTACCTCCTGAGGCTGCTGACCCACAGGCGCACGATGGTGCACCTGCCGGTCCTGCTCGCGATCGCCACCGCGTTCACGCTGTGGGTCGGCCTGTCGGTGGTGACCTCGACGGAGATCTCGGAGAGCGTGGCCAAGCTCATCCGCTACCTGCTGTTCTTCGTGTTCTTCTTCCTGGTCGTCCAGCTGGTGGACGGCCGCGTGCAGGTGCAGCGGGCGCTGCGGTTCTTCGTGGGGTCGGTCGCGGTCGCGGCGCTCTACGGCGGTTGGCTGTTCGTGACCGGGCAGAGCACCGGCCGCGTGGCGGGCCCCGTGGAGGACCCCAACGACTTCGCCTACCTGCTCGCCTGCACGCTGCCGCTGTGCGTCTACCTGATGACGATCCCCGGCAAGCGCCACTGGCCCTGGGCCGCGGCGTTCGCGATGATCGCCGCCGCCATGCTGGCGACGTTCTCGCGCGGGGCGATCGTCGGCCTCTCGGCCCTGCTCGCGTGGGGGCTCCTCACGCGCCGGATCCCGATCCGCGCGCTGGTGACGGCGGCGGTGGGGATCGCCGTCGTGGCGCTGCTGGCGATGACGATCTGGAAGCCGCTGGTCGACAGCGCGCTGCACGAGAAGACGCACATCGCCAACGCCAACCAGCAGTCGCGCTACGCGTTCTGGCGCGGCGCGTTCCAGCTCACGCTGCGCAACCCGGTGACCGGCGTGGGCCCGGCGCGCTTCCCGGCGGAGGTCTCGCCGCTGCTGCGCGACAACCCGATCACGCTCGACCTCCCGGTCACCCACAACAGCTACCTGGAGATCCTGTCCGAGGACGGCCTGCCGGCGCTGCTGCTGTTCCTGGCCTACCTGGGCGGCGCCTGGGTCGTGCTGCGGCAGGTGCAGCAGCGCGCGCGCCAGCGCGACGACCAGGACGAGCAGCGGCTGGCGACGGCGCTGCAGGCCGCTCTGATCGTGGCGATCGTCTCCGCGACGTTCCTCAGCGAGCAGCTGACCACACCGTTCTGGCTGCTGGGTGCATTGGCGGTCGTCGTGCGCCGCGACGGGCCGGCTCCGTGGCCGCGCGTGCGCACCGCCAAGACGCCGGCCGCCGCGGCGCGTCAGCTGGCGCCCGCGCGGTCGTGAACGTCGCGCTGGTCACGACGCTCGACCGCGGCGGGCCGGTCGAGCAGGCGCTGCTGCTCGGCGCCGAGCTGGCGCGACGCGGGATCGGCGTGCGGGCGGTCTGCGGGTTCGCGGACGTCGCCGCGCGGTTCGCGGCGGCCGGCGTGCCGGCGCACGTGGTCCCGAACCGCGGCGCCGGCGACGTCCGGGCCGCGCGCGCCGTGTTCGCGCTCGCGCGGGACTGCGACGTCGTCCACGGGCACGACCGCCGCGCGAACCTCTGGGTGCGCGCCGGCCGGCGGCCGCGCGCCGGTGCCGGCGCTCGCGTCATCACCGTCCACGGCCTGCCCGACCCGTACCACCCGCCGCCGATCGGCGCCGAGCGGCCGGGCGTCCGCGCGCGGCTCGCCTACGAAGGGCTCGACGCGGGGCTCAACGCGCGCGTGGAGGCCATCGTCGCCCCGTCGCGCATGATCGCCGGCGAGCTCGTCGCCCGCCTGCGCTACCCCGAGGCCAAGGTCACCGTCGTTCCCAATGGCATTGCCCTGCCGGCGTTCGCCCCGGAGGGCGGCGACGAGATCGGGATGCTGGCGCTGCTCGTGCCGCTCAAGGGCGTCGACCTCTTCCTCCAGGCCGCCGCGCGGCTCGCGCCCGACCACCCGGACTGGCGCTTCACGGTCTTCGGCGAGGGCGACGACCGCCCGCGCCTGACCGCGCTGCACGCGACGCTCGGGCTCGACGGCGCCGTGACGCTGCCGGGCTTCGTCGCGTCGGCTGAGGCCCTCGCGCGGCTGCGCGTGCTCGTCATCGCGTCCTACGCCGAGAACGCGCCGATGGCGCTGCTGGAGGCGATGGGCGCCGGGGTCGCGGTCGTCACGACCGCCGTCGGCGGCATCCCGGAGATCGCCGACGACACCGTGGCGCGGCTCGTCCCGCCCGGCGACGCGGGCGCGATCGCGGCGGCCGTCGAGGCGCTGCTGGCCGACGACGCCGCGCGCGAGGCCCAGGTCCGCGCGGCGCGGGCCCGCGTCGAGGAGCGCTTCACGGCGGCGCGCAACGCGGACGCGATGGTCGCCGTCTACGAGCGGGCGCTGGCCGCATGAGGATCCTGCTGACCAGCCCGAGCATGGACGTTGGCGGCGCCGAGCGCGTCGTCGCGATGCTCGCCGCCGGCCTCGCCGCACGCGGGCACGACGTCGCGCTCGCCGCGCCGCCCGGGATGCGCGACGCGGACCTCGCCGGCGTCCCGCACCTGCGGATCGCGATCGACGACCACCGGCGCGCGCTGCGCGGCGCGGTCGCGACCACGGCGCAGGTCGCCGGGGCCGTGCGGCGCTTCGCGCCCGACGTCGTCCACGCCCAGAACGTCAAGGCCGCCGCCACGGCCGTGCTGGCCGCGCCCGCCGCCCGCCGGCGGCCGCCGGTCCTCGCCACCTTCCACGGCGTCCTGCCGGCCGAGTACCCGCGCGCCGCCCGCGTGCTGCGGCGGCCCGCGCACGTCGTGTGCGTCTCGGCGGACCTCCAGGACCGTCTCGTCCAGGCCGGCGTGCGCGCCGAGCGCACGAGCGTGATCGTCAACGCCGTCGAGGCCGCCCCGGACCTGTCCGGCGCGCGCCGGGCCGCGCTCGACGCCGAGCTGGGCCTCCCGGCCGGCGCCCCCGTCGTCGCGATCGTCGGCCGGCTCGTCCCCCAGAAGGCGCACGCGCGCTTCCTCGTCGCCGCGCGCCGCGTCGTGGACGTCCTCCCGGAGGCGCGGCTGCTGGTGGTCGGCGACGGCGAGCTGCGCGAGGACATCCGCCGCCAACGGGACGCCCTGGGCCTCGCCGACCGCGTCCTGCTGACCGGAGCGCGCGCCGACGCCCGCGACCTGATCGCCCGCGCCGACGTGCTCGCGTTCTCGTCGGACTGGGAGGGGCTCTCGATCGCCGCGCTCGAGGCGCTGGCGGCCGGTACGCCGGTCGTCGCCACCGACGTGCAGGGCATGCGCGAGCTGCTGGCCGGCGGTGCCGGCGCGGTCGTCGGACTCGACGACGGCACGGCCCTCGGCCAGGCCATCGCCGACCTCCTGCCCGACGCGGCGCGCCGCGCGGCGATGGGGGACGCCGGGCGCGCGCTGATCGCCGGCCGCTTCGCGCTGGACGCGATGGTCGGCGCCTACGAGCGCCGCTACGAGCAGCTGGTCCGCGCGCGATGAGCGACGGGCTCGCTCCGCGCGCGTCGGTCGTCATGCCGGCCTACGACGCGGCACGGACGGTTGGCGCCGCGATCGACTCGGCCCTGGCGCAGACCGTCGCCGAGCTCGAGGTCCTCGTGGTCGACGACGGCTCGCGCGACGGCACCGCCGGCGTGGTGCGCGAGCGCGCCGCCCGCGATCCGCGTGTGCGCCTGCTCGAGCAGTCCAACGCGGGTCCGTCCGCCGCGCGCAACCGCGCGATCGACGCCGCGCGGGGCGATGTGGTCGTGTTCCTGGACTCCGACGACCTGATGCTGCCGCACTGCGTCGCGCGGCTGCTCGGCCAGCTCGAGGCGTGGTCCGGCGTCGACCTCGTCGGCTGCGACGCCTGGGTCTACGACGAGCCGCGGCGGCGCATCCGCCGGCGGACGATCCTGCAGGAGGCCGCGCCGCCCACCACGCTGGCCACCGACGCCGCGGGGCAGTTCGCGCAGCTGGCCGAGCGCAACTTCGTCTACGTCGGGTGCGCCGTGCGCCGCTCCGCGCTGGCCGCCGTGGGCGGCTTCGAGGAGGCGACCAACGCCAGCGAGGACTGGGACCTGTGGCTGCGCATCCTCGCCTCCGGCCGGCGCATGGACCTCCTGCGCGAGCCGCTGGCGATCTACCGCCTCTCGGCCGGCCAGGCGCACCGCGACCAGGCACGCATGGCCGCGGGCCAGGAGCGTCTCGACGCGTGGCTCGACGTGCGCCGCCGTCCGAGCCTCGGGGCGCGCGCCCAGGACCTCACCCGCCGCGCGGTGCGAGCGACCGCACCGGCGGCGCTGACGACCGCGCTGGCCTGCCGGCGCCGCCCGCCCGCCGCGGTCGCGGCGGCCTTCCCGGACCTGACGCGTTAGCGCCGATTGGCCTTCGCGACGACCTTCTTGGTCGTCTTGGCCTTGGCGTGGTGCGTCGTCTTGGTCTTCTTGCGCTGCTTGGCCAGGCGTGCGGCGCGGGCCTTGGCCGCCGCCTTGCTCTTGGTGCTCGTCGACTTCTTGGTGGACTTGGTCGCCGGCTTCTTGGTGGTCTTCTTCACCGGCTTCTTGGTGCTGGTGACGACGGGCTTGGGCGCCGCCGGCGGCGCCGGCTGCGTCACCGGCGCGCTGGCCGTCGGGCCGCCGCTGCTCGGGCTCGGCGGGGTGCCGCCGCTGCTCGGGCTCGGCGGCTGCGGGCTGTCGACGACCGGGGTCGGGTCGCCCGGCGCGAGGATCGGGCCAGCCGTCGCCTGATCGCCTTTCGTGAGGACGAGCGCCGTGTCCGGGGCGAGCGTCGCGCTCGTCGCGTTCGTCAGGCCCGAGCCGCTGTAGGCGCCGCCGAAGGCCACCTTCACGGTGGAGCCCGACGGGTTGACCACGACCAGGCCGTTGCTGAACTTCCGGGTGTAGGCGCCGTTGCCGAGCGCCGTCGCCGCGCCGGCGGGGTCGCCGATGTGCGCGTCGTACTCCGGCAGCCAGGTCGGGTCGGCGTTGTAGTTGGTGCCGGCTAGGTACGCCGTCGTCTTGTTGGCGGCCATCAGGACCGACGCCCAGCCGTAGAGCTGCGCCTGCGTGTCGTCGCCGCCGGCCTGCGTCACGGCCAGGTAGCGCTTGCCCATCGCCTCGGCGGCCTGGATCGCGTTGATCTGCGTCTTCCAGTCGATCGCCGGGCGGTAGCCGACGCCGGGCGTCGCCGACCACTTCACGAACATCTCGTCCATGCCGCCGTCGAGGAACTGCAGCCAGTCCTTGGCGACGGTCGGGTTCTCGCTCCACGAGCCGATGTTCGCGATCGCGAGCTTGCCGGCGGCCCTGATGCGCGGGCCGGCGATCGCCAGCAGCGCTCGGGTCGCGGCCTGGTAGGACGCGTCGTTCGGGTAGGCGGCGATCTTCGACGGGTCGGTGTGGTACGCCGCGGTCGTGTTGACGTCGTCCATGAAGACGCCGTCCCACGGGCCGCTGTTCAGGCGCGCCAGGACGTTCGCCGCCCAGGTCGAGGCGTAGCTCGCGTTCCCGACGTCGGCCATGTACAGCCAGTCGTAGCCGCCCTCGGTGATGCGCTTGCCCGAGGTGTCCTTCAGGAACCAGTCGGGGTGCGCGGTGTCGGCCTGCTCCATGCCGACGCCCGAGGAGTACACGCCGCCCGCGCCGGCGCCCTTGGCCATCGCGGAGGCGTTCTGGTACATCAACACCGTGACGTTCGGGTTGGCCGCCTTGAGCTGCGCGGCCTTGGCCGTGTCCCACGCCTGCAGGACGACGTAGGAGCTGCGCTTGGCGGTCGTCGTCAGCGCGGGGAACTGGGAGGGCGTCGCCAGCGCGAGGCGCACATGGCCCGCCACGTCAGCCATTCCGGCAGAAGGGTTGAACAATAAGCACCACGATAGAGCAAGGGTGGTGGCCAGCAGCATGCGTACGCGCATTCTGACGGTTGCCTGCCTTTCGGTAGCCCGGCGGGCCGCGACCGGACGGCGGCTGTAACGCCGTCGTCCTGGGCTCCGTGGCTTTGCGTCCCCGCCTCACGGCGGGTTTGCCTTTGTCGAGTTCGAGGAGGACGCCGGGGCGCGTTCTCTCACGACATGCGATCGGCGCGTCGGACCGATTTCCCAAGCTTTGGGGTCGGGACGCTGGACGTCTGTTGGACGAGGACCGTTCGTCCCTGTTCGTCGGCGGACTAGCGCGAAGCTGAAGTCAGCCGTGCAAAGAGCGCTGCAGCGGGCTCCGTGACCTGCTCCCAGCGGAAGGCGCGCGCGAGGTCGCGGCCGTTCGCGCCGAGCCGGGCGGTGTCCACGGGATCGGCGAGGAGCGCGATCGCCGCGTCGGCGAGGCCGTCTGCGTCCTCGGCGAGCCGGCCGTGGACGCCGTCGCGGAAGCCGAAGCCGCTGACGCCGAGCGCGGTCCCGAGGACCGGCCGCGCCGCCGCCAGGCTCTCCAGCACCTTGAGCCGCGTCCCGCCGCCCTGCCAGATCGGGACGACCGTGAAGCTCGCGGCCGCGATCTCGGCGCGCAGGTCGTCCACCTCGCCCCGGACGGCCACCCGCGGGAGTGCGCGCAGCTCGGCCGTCGCCGCGTCGGTCAGGCCGGCGCCCACCACGACCAGCTCGGCGTCCGGGCGCGCGGCCGCCACGCGCGGCCACGCCTCGCGCGCGAAGCGCTGGAGGCCGAGGAGGTTCGGCGCGTAGTCCAGGCGCCCGAAGAACAGGACGCGCGCCGTCCCGCCGGGCGGCGCGTCCGGGAGCGCGAAGAGCTCGTCGTCGACGCCGTTGGGCGCCACGACGACCGGCGCGGTGGTGAGCGCCGCGAAGTGCCGGGCGTCGTCCTCGGACACGCACAGGACGCCGTCGGCGGCGCGCGCGGCGCGCCGCTCGGTGGTCGACGCCTCACCCGCGAGGTTCCAGGCCTTGAGCCAGGCCGGCGTGCCGGGCCGCTGCGCGCGGGCGACCGTCGCCAGGAGCGACCCGTCCACGTTGTGCGTGCTGAAGACCCACGGCGTGCCGTCGACCGCGCGGCCGTAGTAGGACGAAAGTGTCTGCTCCGCCAGCACCAGCCGGACGCCGCCCGTCGCGGTCAGCTCGGCGAGGCGCCGGTCGACGCCGCGCAGGAACGGGCTCGGCCGCCGCTTGAGGTGCTGGACGGCGCGCTGGACCGGCGTCGGCGGGCGCTCGGGGATCACCTCGACGGCCCAGCCGCGAGCCCGCAGCGCCTCGACGCCGCCCGGCCGGGTCGTGTCCGCCGTGAGGACGCGCGGCCGCAGGCCGGCGCGCTCGACCGCCTCGAGCAGCCGCAGGGTGCGCTTGGCGCCGCCGCTGGTTGGCGGCTCGCACACGATGGCGCAGATGGCGACGGCTTCGGCTCGGGAGACGGACGGTATGGTCATCGACGTGCCGACTGGCATCTTGGAGGCGCGCCCGGCGCGACGAGAGCGTATTCGAGACGCCAACGGTCTCGCGTGGACGTGACCGAGGGCCCCGCGCGGCCCGAGCCGGTCGAGGATCCGGGCTCGGAGCTCGGGACGACCGACAGCCGGACCGTCATGGCCGGCGGCGCCTGGAGCCTGCTCCTGGCGACCGTCCCGCCGCTGCAGACGCTGCTCATCTCGGTCGCCGCCGCGCGCCTGCTGGGCGCCGAGGACTTCGGCCGCCAGTCGTTCATCGCCTTCATCTCGGTCTCGTGCGTGTCGGTGTTCGCGGCGCGCGTGCCGGCGGCGCTCGCCCGCTTCGGCGCCGAGTACCTCGGGGCGGGCCAGGGTGGGAAGGTCCTCACGCTCCTGCGCTGGACGTGGCGCGCGCAGATCCTGGCCGGCGCCGTGGCCGCCGCGGGGTTCGTCGCGGCGGCGGTGTTCGGGGCGGAGCCGTCAGACGCGTGGGTCCTGGCCGGCCTGGGGACCTGGGTCGCGGCCGTCCAGGCGGCGCCGAGCTCGTTCCTGGTGGCGGCTCAGCGCTGGCGCGACATGGCGCTGCCCGGCCTGCTGACGACGGTCGCCGCGCTGGTCGTCGTCGTCGCCGTCCTGGAGCTCGGCGGCGGCATCGCCGGCTACTTCGCCGTCGAGCTGGCCGTCGTCGTGGTCAACCTCGTCTGGACGCAGCGGCTCGCCGCGCGCCTCCAGACCCGCCTGCCCGCGGCGGAGCCGCTGGAGCCCGATCGCCTCAGGGAGCTGAGGAGCTTCATGAAGGCGTCGACCTTCTTCGCGGTGATCGAGTTCGTCGTCCTCAGCCGCTCCGAGGTCCTGTTCCTGAGCCACTTCTCCGGCCCCGTCGAGGTCGGCTACTACTCCGTCGCGTTCGCCGCCGCGGCCGCCGCCGCGCGCGTGCCGGCGATGATCACCGGCGTCGCGATGCCGGCCGTCGCCACGCTGCACGGCGCGGGGGAGAGCGAGCGCATCCGCGCGGGGTTCTGGCGGGCGACCAGATTGCTGATCGCTCTGTGTCCCACGCTGGTCGTCGCCGCGGCGGTGCTCGGGACCGACCTCCTGGGTCTCGTCTACGGCCCCGAGTTCCACCCCGCCGAGCCCGTGCTGGTGATCCTGCTGGCACCGTCGATCCTGCTGCCGATCGCGGGCATGGCCGACGCCGTCCTGTGGATCCTCGGGCGCATCCGCTTCCTCGTGCTCTGGGGCACGGCCGCGGCCGTCGTGAACATCGTGCTGGCGCTGGCGCTGATCCCGTGGCTGGACGCGATCGGCGCGGGCATCGTCAACGTCGTGGCGCAGCTCGTCGCGGGCGTGCCCGCGCTGTGGCTGGCCGGCAGGATCCTCGCGCCGTCGAGCGTGCCGGTGTGGCTGCTGCGCAACTCGATCGTGGTCGCCGTCGTCTGCGGCGTCGCGGCGCTGGCGCCGATGCTGCTCCTCGGCGGCGTCGGCGGCCTCGTCGCCGGCGGCGCGCTGGCGGGCGTCGCGCTGTGGCTGATCTGCGGCGCGCTGCCGATCGTCGAGGCCGGCGACGGCGCGTGGCTGCACGGCGCGCTGGGCTCGCGCCGGCCGCTGGCGGCCGTCGTGGGCCACGTCACCCAGAAGAGCGCTTAGCGCCGCCGCAGGCGCCCGAGGCCGCGCTTGCGGCCGCCGCGCGCCGGGCGCGGCGGGACCGGCACCTCGGCGGCGCCCGCGAGGATCGCCTCCGGCCCGTGCTCGGTGAGCCAGGGCGCCAGGTCGCCGTAGCCCGCCTCTTCCAGCGGCCGGACGAGCCCGGGCGGGCGCGCGCGCGTGTCGTGCGCGTCGGAGGCCACGACGTGCGCGAGCTGCTCGTCGAGCATCCACCCGGCGTAGCGGCGCGCGGTCGAGCCGAAGCCGCCGGTCAGCGCGAGCGCCGTGACCTGGGCGACGGCGCCGCCGGCGACGAGCGTGCGCAGGAGCTCGGGATGGCGGTGGAACTGCGGCGACCGCTCCGGATGGGCGATCACGATCCTGTGCCCGCGGGCGCGCAGCATCCCGAACAGCACGTCGGCGTCCTGCTTGCCGGCGCTCAGCGGCGCCTCGACCAGGAGCCACGGCGATCCGCCGAGGGTCAGCGCGCCCAGCGCCGCGTCGTCGAGGCGCGTCGCCCAGCGGAGGTCGACCTCGGCGCCCGGCACGAGCCGCAGGTGCGCGTCGTGCGCGGCGAGCTCCTCGTTGAGCGCCTGCGTCGCGGCGGCGATGCGCGGCGCGTCGATGCCGGGCAGGTCCTCGCGGACGTGCGGCGTGGCGACGACGAGCTCGACGCCCGAGGTCACGTGCTGGGCGGCCTGGACGAGGCTGCCGTGAAGGTCGGCGGGCCCGTCGTCGAGGCCCGGGAGGATGTGGCAGTGCAGGTCGGCGGCGGTCACCGGGACGCGCTGGACGCGACGCTCGACGACCAGAACGACGCGATGTGGACCTTGACGCCGGACGTGCCGATGGACTTCGGGAACTTCACCGTCCACAGCCCGCTGCGGTCGCTGCGGAGGTTCGCCCTGTAGCGCAGCTGCCCGCCCACCGAGGCGGTGAGCTTGAAGACGTCGTCGATCGAGGCGCGCCCCGACGCGACCAGCTGCCCGCCGCGCACGCGCAGGCGCACGGTGGGACGCGGCAGGCCGCCCGTCAGCCCGCCGTGCATCAGGTGGTCGAACACGTTGTAGGACGGCTTGCGCTTGCCGGCCGTGTCGAAGAGGCCGAAGCGGTAGTCCGCGTTCTCGTCATCGACCTGGTAGAGGATCGCCGACTTCAGCCAGCTCGTGTTCCGGACGGCCTTGGCGAGGTCGTTCAGGGCGCTGGCCTGCACGGCGGGGGTGATGCAGCGGTGCTGCTCGCGGGTGGCCGGGCCGCCCTTGCGGTAGCAGCTGTTCCAGCCGAACTCGGTGAGCCATTCGGGCTTCGAGTCCCCGTTGGCCTTCTGTGTCTGGCGCGTCACCTTCAGCGCGTACAGCGGCAGGTCGTAGAAGTGGACGGCGAGGCCGTCGTAGTAGCCCTTGATGCCCGCGTGGTACATGGCCTGCAGCCACTTGCCGTTGCCGCCGACGAACGAGCCCGCGAGCACCGGCACCTTGGGCGCCGCCTGCTTGAGCGGCCCGTACGCGGCCTTGACCATCGCGACGTAGCGGGCGACCTTGTCCGGGCCGGCCCAGTAGTTCTCGTTGGACTGGTCGGGCTCGTTCCAGACCTCGTAGGCCGCGAGGCCGGCCTGGTAGCGCGCCACCAGGAACGACGACATCTTGGCGAACGTCGCCGGATCGGCCGGCGGGTAGCGGTAGACCTCGTACGGCGTGGTCGTGGCGGTGCACGCCGCCTTGGCGCTGGCCGGCGCCGTCGAGGCCCAGCACGGCGTCTGCGTGACGAACAGGACGACCTTCAGGTGGCGCGCCGAGGCGGCCGCCATCGTCCTGTCGACCGCCGCGAGGTAGGTCGCGTCGTAGGCGTCCGGGCCGGTGGGCTGGAGCTGGCGCCACTGCACGCCGATGCGCACCTGCTTGGCGCCGACGCGCTGCGCGACGTCGAGCTGGTGGTTCAGCGTCGTCGGGCTCTCGTCGGGCCACATGCCCTGGATGCCGAAGGTGGGGCGGGCGGACGCGGTCGCCGACAGGCCGAGCACGGCCGCCAGGCACGCCACCACGAAGATCGCGGCCCTGGGCCGGTGCGCGGAGAAGTTCATGATCAAGCATCCGGAGGATAGCGGTCGCCCTGGCGGCGGTTGCCAAGGTGGACGCTTTGCGGCAGAGTGAGAAGTGGCACGTCCCACTTTCCACCTTTGGAGCACGCGAGCCCTGTGAGCCTCGAGGATCCCGTCGTCATCACCTGCGCCATCAGCGGCGCGCTGGCCAATCGCGAGCAGTGCCCGGCCATTCCGTACACGCCCGCGGAGTATGCCGCCGAGGCGCGCCGGATCGTCGACGAGGGCGGCGTGCACATCCACATCCACGCACGCCGGCCGGACGGCACGCCCAGCTACGCGGCCGAGGACTTCACCGCGATCCACGACGCGATCCGCGCCGAGGTCGGCGACGCGGCGATCCTCAACTTCTCCACCGGCACGATCGGCGTGAGCGTCGAGGACCGCATCGCGTACCTGCGCGCGTGCCCGCCGGAGGTCGCCGCGCTCAACATGGGGTCCATGAACTACGCGAAGTACTCGGCGCGGCGCAGGGACTTCGTCTTCTCGGCGGTGTTCCCGAACCCGTTCGACGAGATCATCGCGTTGTTGAAGGCCATGCGCGAGCTGGGGATCAAGCCCGAGCACGAGTGCTTCGACCTCGGCCACGTCGGCTCGCTGTGGCCGCTGATCGACATGGGGGTGTTGGAGCCGCCGCTGCACGCCGACTTCGTCATGGGCGTGATCGGCGGCGTCCCGCCGACCGCGCGCAACCTCGCCGTCATGGCCGACAACCTGGCCGACGTGCCCGGCGATCGGCATCACTGGGGCGTCATCGGGATCTCGCGCGCGCAGTGGACGCTCATCGCCGCGGCGCTCTCGCTCGGCGGCTCGATCCGCGTCGGGCTCGAGGACAACCTGTACCTGCCCGACGGCACGATGGCCAAGTCCAACGGCGAGCTGATCGCCCAGGCGCGGCGGATGACCGAGGACGCGGGCCGGCGGCCGGCGACGGTCGAGGAGGCGCGGGCGCTGCTCGGCCTCCGCCAGCGCACGGGGGCCGCCGCATGAGCCCGCTGCCGTTCGAGGGCCTCAAGGTGCTGGACCTCAGCCGGCTGCTGCCCGGCGGGTTCTGCTCGCTGCTGCTGGCCGACTTCGGCGCCGACGTCGTCAAGGTCGAGGACACCGGCATGGGCGACTACATCCGCTGGTCGCCGCCGGCCTTCGAGGGCGCGGAGGAGACCGCCAAGAGCGCGTTGTTCCTGTCCTTGAACCGCGGCAAGCGGTCGGTCCGCGTCGACCTCAAGACCGAGGCGGGGCGCGACGTGCTCCTACGGCTGGCGCGCGAGGCCGACGTGCTGCTGGAGTCGTTCCGGCCCGGCGTCCTGGACCGGCTCGGCGTCGGCTACGAGCGCCTGCGCGAGGACAACCCGGGCCTCGTCTACTGCGCGATCACCGGCTACGGGCTCACGGGGCCGAACGTCCAGCGCTCGGGCCACGACATGAACTACCTCGGCCTCAACGGCGTGCTGGCGCTCAGCGGCGACGCCGACGGGCCGCCGATCCAGGCCGGCGGCCAGATCGCCGACCTCGGCGGCGGCGCGCTGATGGCCGCGTTCGGGATCCTCGCCGCGCTGCGCGAGCGCGACCGCAGCGGCGAGGGCCAGCTCGTGGACGTCTCGATGTTCGACGGCGCGCTGTCGTGGCTGGCGATGGTCGCCGCGCGCGTCTTCGCCGCCGGCGAGCGGCCGCGCCGCGGGTCGGAGATGCTCAGCGGGTCGCTGCTCTGCTACCGCCCTTACCGGTGCGCGGACGGCTGGGTCACGCTCGGCGCGCTGGAGCCGAAGTTCTTCGCCGCGTGGTGCGAGGGCGTAGGCCGCCCGGACCTGGTGGAGAAGCAGTTCGAGCGGCCCGGCAGCGCGGCGCACGCGGAGGTCGAGGGGATCTTCCTCGGGCGGACGCGCGACGAGTGGGCCGCGTTCGCCGACGCGCACGACTGCTGCGTGGAGCCGGTGCTCGAGGTCGAGGAGGCGCTGGAGTCCGAATTGGTTCGCGCGCGCGAGATGGTCATCGAGTTCGAGCAGCCGGGCGCCGGCAGGGTGAAGGGGCTGGGCATGCCGGTGAAGCTGTCGCGGACGCCGGGGCGCGTGCGCTCGGGCGGGCCGGCGCTCGGCGAGCACACCGAGCAGGTGCTGCGCGAGGCCGGCTTCGACGCCGGCGAGATCGCCGCGCTGATCGAGAGCGGCGCGGTCGCGACCGCCGCGTCCGCCGTGGCCGGAACGAGCTTCCTCGGCGCCCCATGAACGGCGCCGGCCTGCTGAAGATGAGCGAGCTCGCTCAGCGCTCCGGCGTCTCGGCGGGCACGATCAAGCACTACCTCCGCGAGGGGCTGCTCGGCGACGGCGAGGGCGTGGTCCGGACGTCGCGCAACATGGCCTACTACCCGCCGGGCTACGTCGACCGCATCGTGTTGATCAAGCGGCTGCAGGAGGATCGCTTCATGCCGCTGAAGGTCATCAAGGGCATGCTGGACGACGACCCCGACCGCGCGCTCGCGCTGGTCGAGTTGGAGGACAAGATCATCGAGCGCGCGCTGGAGCAGCGCGAGTCCGAGCGCGTCCCCCAGGCCGAGATCCGCCGGCAGTACGACCTGCCCGCCAACGTCCTGGACCGGTTGGGCGAGATCGGCGTGCTCACGCCGACGAGCCGCGGTTACGACGCCGACGACGTGGCGATCATCGAGGCGATGGTGCGCTTCCGGGCCGGCGGCTACGACGAGAGCCTGGGCTTCACCGTGTACGACACGCTGCGCTACCGCGAGGCGCTGCAGCCGCTGGTCGAGGAGGAGATCGCGACCATGTTGGGGCGGTTGGCCGAGCTGGAGCCCGACCGCGCGGCCGACATCATCGCCTCCGGCGCCGACCCGCTCCGCGAGCTGCTCGGCGCGATGCACTCCAAGCTCCTGCTCGCCGAGCTGCGCCGGCAGGCGGGCGAGCGCTGACGCCGGGCGGCATGCGGCTGCCGACCGCGCCGCCCTTCGACGGCCGCGCGCTGCTCGGCTTCCTGGCGGCGCGCGCGATCCCCGGCGTGGAGGTGGTCGAGGGCGACACGTACCGGCGCACGCTCGCGCTGCCGGGCGGGGATCCCGCGACGCTGGCCGCGACCGTCGTCGACGACGCCGGCGTCGACGTCGCGCTCACCGGCGTGGGCGCGGCCGACCGACCCAAGGTCCTGGCCATGGTCCGGGCGCTGTTCGGGCTGGACCAGGATCCGCGCGCGGTCGCCGACCGGCTCGGCGCCGACCCGCTGCTCGGCACGCTCGTCCACGCGCGGCCCGGCCTGCGCGTGCCCGGCGCGGCGAGCGGCTTCGAGGTCGCCGTGCGCGCGATCCTCGGCCAGCAGATCAGCGTCGCCGCGGCGCGGGTCCTCGCCGGCCGGATCACCGATGCCCTGGGCGCGCGCGTCGACACCGGCGACCCGGCGCTGACGCGCCTGCTGCCCACGCCGGCGGCGCTGACCGCCGCGCCGGCCTCCGCGTTCCCGATGCCGCGCTCGCGGATCCGGACGCTCCAGGGCCTGGCCGCCGCCGACCCACCGCTCGACGGCCCCGCCGACGCCGCGGCGCTCACCGACCTGTGGGGCGTCGGGCCGTGGACGGCGTCCTACGTCGCGCTGCGCCTCGGCGACCCCGACGTGTTCCTGGCGACCGACGTCGCCGTCCTGAAGGCGCTGGACCGCGCCGGCGCCACGATCGCCGATGCGCCACGTTGGGCGCCCCTGCGCAGCTTCGCGACCCTGCATCTGTGGGCAAGCCTCGCCAATCCGGCAGCGGACGGGCCGAGCGCGGGACCGGACGGGCCCGCGATCGGGTAGACGCTTCCGGGATGAGGACGCCGCGCCGGGTCGCCGCCGCGCCGCCCGAGGTGCGCACGCTCGCGCTGCTGACCCTCGCGGCGGCCGCCGCGTGCTCGTTCACCGCGGCGTTCCCGGTCGCGCCCGGCCGGCCGGTGACGCTGCTGGTCGTCCTGTCGGTCCTCGGGGTCGCGCTGGCGGCGGCGCTCGTCCTGGCCGGCCCGCGCGCGACGCACGACGTGCTGGCGGTCGTCGGCGCGGCGGTGATCGCGATCACGAGCGTCCTGGTCGGCGCGTCGTCGACGACCGGCGGCGCGATGCTCGCCGGCTACGCC
>DATDMD010000109.1:0-2134 GCA_036518975.1 Baekduia sp. | reverse complement strand
CGGCGCCGTCGCCGTGCGCTGCCTCGTAGAGCGCGTCGCCGTGGCGCGCCGGGTCCAGCGGCTCGAGCACGACGCGCGCGCCGGCGATCGGAGTCGCGTCCGGAACGCGGGCCGGGGCGGTGAAGCCGTGGAGGTCGTCGCTGCTCACGTGCGGGATCCTGGCACGCTCCAAGCGCGGTTCCAGGACCAAGCGCATGGTTCGTCGCAGGTCCAACGCCAGTGTCGTCGCACTCACCGGTTGACACGACACGCGCTTGCGGCGACGCTCGCCGTCCATGTCGCTGCCCCCGCTGCTCTCCGACCGCCCGCCCGCCCTGCGCATCGCGCTGACCTACGTCGCGCCCGTGGTCGGAGGGTTCCTGACCGGCGTGACGCTTGGGCTCGGCATCGCCGCGTGGGTGATCGCCAACGTCATCGCGACGCTCGGCGGGTTCGGCGCCGGCTTGGATCACGACGACCGCGCCGATGCCGCCCGGCGCGGGGCGACCGGCGGCGCGCTCTTCGGGCTGAGCCTCGTGCTGGCCGACGCGCTCGCCGTCGACGATCGCGTCGCCACGATCGCCAGCCCCGCGATCCTGCAGGCGGTCCTGACGACGATCATCGGGACGCTGCTGGCGCTGGCGGGCACGACGCTGCGCTCCCGCATCGTCAGGAGGCGCGCGGCGGCCGCCCTGGCCGCCCCGTAGCGCCAGAGCTACATGCCGGCGATGTCCGGCCCCTCCGGCCCGCGCTGGCGCAGGAAGCGCTGGAACTCGCGCGCGATCACGTCGCCGGACGGCAGGTCGGTCGGGTCGGCCTCGGCCTCCTCCTCGGCGGCGGTCTTCTCGAGCCGCTCGACGAAGGCCTGCACGTCGGGATCGCTCTGGACCGCCAGCGACACCTGGCGCTCGTAGTCGGCGGAGGCCAGCTCGAGCTCCTCGGCGTCGACGGCCACGCCGACCAGGGACTCGAGCTTGCGCACGAGCGCGAGCGCCGCCTTCGGGTTCGGCGCGGCGGCCACGTAGTGCGGCACGCTCGCCCAGAGCGAGGCGGTCGGGATGCCCGCGTCCTGGCAGGCGGCGTGCAGGACGCCGACGATCCCCGTCGGGCCCTCGTAGCTGGTCGGCGCCAGCTCCAGCCCGGTGACCAGCGTCTGGTCGCTCGACAGCCCCGTGATCCCGACCGGGCGGCTGTGCGGCACGTCGGCCAGCAGCGCGCCGAGCGAGACCACCATCTGCGTCCCGAGCGCCTCGGCGAGGTCGACGATCAGCTGCGTGAACGAGCGCCAGCGGAAGCTGGGCTCCGGACCCGACAGCAGGATCAGGTCGCGCGGCGCGCGCGGGACCCGCGCCTCGTAGATCTCGACCGACGGCCATTGGAGCTCGCGCGTGTCGCCGTCGACCAGCGACACGCGCGGGCGCGTCGCCTGGAAGTCGAAGAACTCCTCGGGGTCGATCTGCGCGAAGCGCGTCGCGCCGAGGGACGCGCCGAAGAAACGCAGGGCTGCGGAGGCGGCATCGCCGGCGTCGTTCCAGCCGGTGAACGCGCAGACCAGCGCCGGGGCTCGGAGGCCATCCGGCCGGCTCTCCCAGATGAGCGGCTGCATCGACAGGACGGTAGCGTCATCCGCAGCGCAGCCATGACGGATCCCGTAGCCGCACTCCCCGACACCCCCGCGCCGCCGGCGCCCACGATCGCGACGCTGCGCGCGGGCGACGAGGTGCAGGGCGTCTACGCGTGCACCCGCAAGGAGCGCCTGATGTCGCGCGCGGGGACGCCGTATCTCGCGGTCGAGCTGCGCGACCGGACCGCCGCGATCCCGGCGCGCGTCTTCCGCGACGCCGACGTCGCCGCCGCGCGCTTCGAGCGCGGAGATCTCGTCACCGTGGCCGGACGCGTCGAGCGCTTCCGCGACCAGCTCCAGCTCGACGTCCGGACGATCGCCAAGGACGCCGGCGCCGACCCCGCCGCGTTCCTGCCCGTCGCCTACCGCGACCTCGACGAGCTCGACGGCTTCCTGGAGCACCTCGCCAACGAGGTCCACGACGCCGGCTCCGCCCAGCTGCTGCAGACGCTGCTCGCCGACGAGGCCCTGCGCGCCGCCTGGCGCCGAGCGCCCTGCACCCGCGGCGGCCACCATGCCTACCTCGGCGGC
>DATDMD010000108.1:0-41564 GCA_036518975.1 Baekduia sp. | reverse complement strand
CCCGAGGCCGGCGGCCGGGCGCTGGCCGTCGCCGCCGACGTCGGCGAGGACGCGCAGATCAAGAACCTGATCGACGAGACCGTCGGGGCGTTCGGCGGCCTCGACATCCTCTACAACAACGCCGCGCTCATGGCGCCCGAGATCAACGGCCCGGGCGGGCGCGACAACCTCATCGAGGACATCGACGCCGAGCTGTTCGAGCGCGTCCTGCGCGTCGACCTGGTGTCCTGCGCGCTGGGCGCCAAATACGCGATCCCGCACATGCTCGAGCGCGGCGGCGGCTGCATCCTGCACACGACGTCGGCCGGCGGCGAGGTCTCCGAGCTGCCGCGCGCCATGTACGGCACCGCCAAGGCCGGGATCATCGGCCTTAACCGCAACATCGCGACGCAGTACGGCAAGCGCGGCATCCGCTCGGTCGCGATCTCCCCGGGCGTGATCCTCACGCCGGCCGCCGAGGCCGTCGTCCCGCCGGACCTCATCGACGCGCTCGTGCGGCACACGACGCACACGCGCATCGGCCGCGCGCAGGACATCGCGGAGCTCGCGGCGTTCCTGGCCTCCGACGCCGGCAGCTACATCACCGGCCAGACCATCACGGTCGACGGCGGGCTGCTGTGCCACCTCCCGACGTTCGCGGAGGAGTGGGACCAGTCCTACGCCGCCGCCGCGTCCTGAACGCGGCGCCGGACATGACGAAGGCCCGCCTCTCGGCGGGCCTTCGTCGTTCTGCGCGACGCCCCAGTGGTCAGGACGGGGCGCGCTCAGGTGGTGGAGGCAATCACGTCCGCGCCGGCGAGCTGCGGGATCACGGCCTCGCCGAACAGGCGGATCGAGCTCATCGCCTGCTCGTGCTCGATGCCCGCGAACTGGGTGCCGGTGATCATCTGCGTCACGCCGACCTCGGCGTACTGCTTGATCGTGTCGGCGATCCGGTCGGGCGTGCCGACGAGGATCATCCCGTTGTCGAAGAGGTAGTCGAACTTCATGCGCGCGGCGAGCTTCTCGGACTTGCGCGACGCCTCGGCGTACCACTCGTACCCCGGCGGAAGGTCGCCGCCGCGGCCCCACTGGAGGAAGTGCTCCATGGTGCGGTCGAGATAGGCCGCGAACGGCTTCTCGGCGATGCGGTAGGCCTCCTCGTCGGTCTCCGCGCAGTAGGTCATCATGAACAGGCCGGCGTTGTTGTTGGGCTCGCCGACCGGCGTCGCGCGCGCGAACGCCTCCTGGTACTCCTGGATGCGGCGCCCGACGATGTCGGTCCCGAGGCCCGTGCCGAACGCGAGCATGCCGGCCCCGAGCTCGCCCGCGAGCGTGAAGCTCGAGGGGCTCGTGCCCGCCGACCAGATGGGCGGGTGCGGCTTCTGCAGCGGCTTGGGGAAGATCTCGTGGCCGGCGATCTGCGTGTACGTGCCGTCGAACGTGATCGGGCCCTCGGTCGTCCAGATCTTCGGGATCAGCTCCATGGCCTCGCGCCACATCGGGCGGCTGTCCTCGAGCGGGATGTTGAAGCCGCCGAGCTCCTCCCCCACGATCGAGCGGCCCGTCCCGAATTCAACACGTCCGTTGGACATGATGTCCAGCGCCGCGACGCGCTCCGCCGTCCGGATCGGGTTGTTGAAGCCGGCCGGGATCTGCACGACGCCGTGGCCGATCCGGATGCGCTCCGTCTGCTGCGCCACGGCGGTGAGCCAGACCTCGGGCGCCGACGAGTGCGAGAACTCGCTCAGGAAATGGTGCTCTACGGCCCAGACATGCGTGAACCCGACGCGGTCGGCCTCCTTGGCCTGCTTCAGGGCGTTCCAGTAGGCGTCGTATTCCGAACGCGGTCCCCAAGGTCGGGGGACCCCAAGTTCGTAAAGCAGCCCGAAGTCCATGTCCTATGCGTCTCCGTTCACATTCATCAGCGGTACTTTAGAACCAGCCTAAATGTCGCCATGGAGATTGTCAACGGCTCTGTTGATCCAGGCTCAACGGTCCTGTCCGGCCACCGACGGCGCCAGCGCCGCGAACGCGTCGAGGGCCTCCGGGTTCGCCAGCGACTCGCGCGACGCCACGCGCTCCGGGAGCTCTCCCATCAGGATCCGCTTGACCGGGACCTCGAGCGTCTTGCCCGAGAGCGTCCGCGGGACGGCGGCGACGCGCGTGATCTCGTTGGGGACGTGCCGTGGTGAGCACTCCTCCCGGATCCGCCGGCGCAGGCGCGCCACGAGGTCGTCGTCGAGCTCGGCGCCGTCGCGCAGGACCACGAACAGCGGCATCCAGCCCTCGGTGCCGGCGCGCGGGACGTCGACGACGAGCGCGTCGACGACCGCGTCCTCGGCGAGCACCGCGCGGTAGATCTCGCTGGTGCCCATCCGGACGCCGCCGCGGTTGATGGTGGAGTCGCTGCGGCCGTGGATGATGGCCGTCCCGCGCTCCGTGATCTCGATCCAGTCGCCGTGCCGCCAGATGCCCGGGTAGTGCCCGAAGTAGGACTCGCGCAGCCGCGAGCCGTCGTCGTCGCCCCAGAAGCGGACCGGCATCGACGGCATGGGCTGGCACAGCACCAGCTCGCCGACCGCGCCGATCAGCGGCCGGCCCGCGGGGTCGAAGGCGTGCAGGTCGGCCCCGAGCGCGCGGGCCTGCAGCTCGCCCGCGTGGACGGGCAGCGTCGGGACGCCGCCGACGAACGCGCTGACGACGTCGGTCCCGCCGCTCGTCGAGAACAGCCACGTGTCGGCGCCGACGTGCTCGTAGATCCACGCGAAGCCCTCGGGCGCCAGCGGCGAGCCGGTCGAGCCGACCGCGCGCAGCGCCGACAGGTCGCGGCCGCCGCCCGCCGGCTCGACGCCGGCCTTCTGGCACGCCGCGATGAACGACGCGCTCGTCCCGAACGTCGTCACGCCCGCCTCTGCGGCCAGGTCCCACAGGCGATCGAGCGTGGGCGTCCCGGGGTTGCCGTCGAACAGCACGATCGACGCGTCGGTGAGCAGCACGCCGACGAGGAAGTTCCACATCATCCAGCCGGTCGTCGTGAACCAGAAGACGCGGTCGCCGGCCTGCGCGTCCACGTGCAGGTTCATGACCTTGAGCTGCTCGAGGAGCACGCCGCCGTGGCCGTGGACGATCGCCTTGGGCAGGCCGGTCGTGCCCGACGAGTACACCACCCACAACGGATGGTCGAAGGGGACGCGGGAGAAGCGCAGCGGCTCGTCGCCGGCCGCCGGCAGGTCGTCCCAGCGCAACGCGCCCGCGACGTCGCCGAGCCCCAGGTGCGAGAGCACGACCACGTGCTCGATCGAGCCGACCTCGGCGCGCAGCTGCTCGACGACCGCGCGCCGGTCGAAGTCCCGGCCGGCGTAGCGGTAGCCGTCGACGGCCAGCAGCACCTTCGGCTCGATCTGCGCGAGGCGGTCGATCACCGAGCGCGCGCCGAACTCCGGCGCGGCCGAGGACCAGATCGCCCCGATCGACGCCGTCGCCAGGAACGCCGCGACGGTCTCCGGCGCGTTGGGCAGGTACGCGGCGACGCGGTCGCCGCGCCGCACCCCCAGCCCCCGGAGCGCGGCGGCGATCCGCGCCGTCTCGGCGCGCAGCCGGCCCCACGTCCACTGCTGGAGCCCGTCGCGCTCAGACGCGAACTGGAGGGCGAGCGCGTCCGGATCGCGGTCGCGCAGGATGTGCTCGGCGTAGTTGAGGTGCCGGCCCGGGAACCAGCGCGCCCCGGGCATCGACGCGTCGGCCAGCGCGGGTCCGGCGCCGTCAGCCTGGACGTCGAAGTACTCCCAGATGGCGTCCCAGAAGCCGGCGACGTCGCGGACCGACCAGCTCCAGAGCTGGTCATAGCACTCGCAGACCTTGACGGCGCGCGTCTGCTGCACCCAGCGCGCGAACGCCGTGATCCGCGCGCGCTCGACGCGCTCGGCGCTCGGCGACCACGCCGGCGCCGGCCCCCGTCCGGCTCCACCCTCGACCACGCGACCACCCTCCAGACGAACGACACGGTTTGCGTGCCAGCGAGTATCGACCTGCGGACGAGGTGCTGTCCAAGACATATGTGGCCTTGCTTCAATGCCGAGTCGACATGGAGCTCCACCAGCTGCGCTACCTCGTCCTGCTCGCCGAAGAGCTGAGCTTCACCCGCGCCGCCGCCCGCGGCCGGGTCGCCCAGCCCGCGCTGTCGCGGCAGATCCGCAAGCTCGAGGACGACCTCGGGATCCCGCTCGTCGACCGCACGACGCGGCGGGTGTCGATGACGCCGGCGGGCACCGCGGTCGTGGAGCGCGCGCGGCGGATCCTCGACGAGGTCGAGGCCACGCGCGCGCTGGCCGAGGGCGTGTCCACCCTGCTGACCGGCCGCCTGGCGATCGGGATGACCCCGACGCCGGGCCCGTTCGACGGCATCGCGGCGCTCGCCGCCTACCACCGGCTGCACCCCGGCGTCGAGCTCGTGCTGCGCGAGGACCTGAGCGTCGCGCTGGCCGACCAGCTGCGCCGCGACGCGCTCGACGTCGCGTTCGTCTCGGCGATCCCGGACCGCGACCGAGCAGGCCTCCAGCTCCTGACCCTGTCCAGTGAGGACCTCCGCTTGATCGTCGGCCCCCAGCATCCCCTCGCCGGACGCCGGACGGTGCGGATGGAGGCGCTGGCCGCCGAGCGCTTCGTCGCCTTCCCCGAGGGCGCCACGATCCGGCGCGCGGTGGAGGACGCGGCGCGCGCGGCGGGCTTCACGCCGGCGGCCGCCTTCGAGTCCAACGAGCCCTCCCGCTTGCGCGCGCTGGTGGCGCGCGGCCTGGGCGTCTCCTTCCTCCCCGCCTCCGACGTCGACCGCCCCGGGCCGGAGGTCGCGTCGCTGGCCCTCCGCGGCCGGCGCCTGACCTACGAGGTCCTCCTCGCGTGGCGCCGGGAGCGGCGGCTGCCGCCGGCGGCGGCGGCGTTCGTCGACGCGCTGCGCGCGGGGTCGCGCGTCACGTGAACTCGTCGGGGATCAAGAGGTGCAACCTGCCCTCCTCCCTGTTGTCGAACGGGCGGACGTAGCCGCTGCGCCCCTTCGACGACGCGCGGTCGTTCCGCGCCGCGATCGCCGACCACCGCTTGACGTACTCGGCCGGCCGCCAGCTCGGCATGCCGCGCGGCGTCCCCAGCTGCTCCTTCCACAGGTCCGTGCGGAGGCGCCGGACGGTGACGGGGTCGTGCCAGGCGAGGTTCAGCTCGGTGTCCATGCGGAAGCCTCGCGGGTGCGCGTTCGCGCTTCCCAGGTTCCCGTAGACGTCGTCGACGATCAGCACCTTCGCGTGGACGTAGACCATCCTGTCGTCCTGCGGCCGCTTCATCGTGTAGAGCCCGAGGTTCGGCCCGATCGCCTTCTGCATGCGGTCGATCGCGTTGTGCTGGAGCAGGATCCCGAGCTCGCTGACCGGGTCGGGGGGTCCGGTCAGGAGCTCCTCGACGACGTCGGGCAGCACGATCAGGGTCTGCAGGCCGCGCTGCTTGACGTGGCGGTCGATGATCGCGTCCGCGATCGCCTGCTCGCGGAAGTACTGGTTCTCGATGTAGATGAAGTCCTCGGCCAGGCCGATCGCCAGGAGGTAGCCGTCGAGCACGTCCCTGCGGAGCAGGTCCGGGATGCCCCGCCTGTCGTTCCGGTACCGCGAGATCGTGCGGTGCACCTGGCAGGGGAACGAAGGCCTGGCCTGGTCGGGATCCGCCAGCGCGATGCTCTTCGAGTCCAGCTCGGCGGTGGCGCCGATCGGCATGGAGACGCGCCTGGTCGCGGCGTTCGCCGCCGTGAGGAACGCCGTGCAGGCCTTCCGCTCCTCGTTCCAGCGCCCGATGAAGTTGTCGCGGATGTCGCCGACCGGCTCGCCCTCGACCTTGAGGAACGCGTCGTGCCAGGGCCTGCCGGCGCGCTGGTGGAGGGGCGTGTCCCGGTAGCCCTCGGTCAGGTTGATGCCGCCGGCGAACGCGAACCGGCCGTCGACGAGCACGAGCTTCTGATGATGTGTGGCGGGGAAGACCGGGAAGAACCTGTTCTTGTCCTTGACGGCGACGGTGTCGTCCGGCAGCCAGTCCAACACGGCCCACAGGCTCGGGCTGTTCGCGAACCACCCCGCCCGGCTCCTGCGGTCCAGCTGGTTGAGCCGGTCGGCGACCGCGGGGTAGAACCCGGCGGCGCCCGGGACCTGCGCGACGGTCGACGCCGGCACCTGCGCGCCATGGCGCGAGCACACCACCTGCAGGTTCGACAGCCTCGCGTCCGCGGCGGCGTCGACGAGTCTGCGGTAGGTGAGCCACGCACCGACGTGCGCCGTCCCGCCGAAGGCCAGGGCGTCGAAGTCGTTCATCAGGACGCAGACCATCGCGCCGCGCCGCGCCGTCGAGACGAGCAGGTCCAGCCAGGTCCTGCGCCCGCCCTTCAGCGCGGCCTTCGACCGCAGGTCCAGGCCCGCGTCCAGCGCCCAGAACGCGATGAGCACGCTGTGCCTCGCCGCGGCGACGGCCTCCTCGAGGGCGAGGAGGATCGCGTCGCCGTCGATGATGGTCTCCAGCCCGCGGCCGGCGCGGACGGGCGCCAGCACGAGGCCGAGGTCGGCGTCGGCGTGCGGCGCGAGGAAGTAGTCCTTGGGCGTGGGCTTGGCCAACGGCTTGGCCTAGGGCGTCAGGTCGAACGTGACGAGCCCGGGGGCGGCGGCGGACAGCTCGGTCAGCTGCGCGGCGGTGAGGTTCGCGACGTGGTGGAGCGTCACGGTCGCCGCGCCGTGGCTCGCGGCCGCGGCGACGATAACCCTGAGCTGGGCGAACGTGAACGCGGAGGCGTCGAGGACGAGCGCGCCTCCGGCCTCGACGATCCGCCTCAGCTGCTCGACCGTCAGGATCATCGCGCGGGCTACGCGATCTCGGAGCTGGGCTGCGGCGGCACGATGCCCGGCGGGTTCATGGTGATGCCGATGTCGAGCGCGTTCAGCGGCGTGTACTCGAACCACGTCGAGATCAGGGACGCCTCCGCGTTGGCGGAGATGTCGGCGTCCTTGTCCTCACCCAGCGGCTGGCCGTCGGCGCCGAACGAGATCAGGTCGTAGTCGCCGGTGTCGCCCGGGCATTGGTAGAAGTACGGGTTGCCCCACGCCGTGTCGTTGACCGGCACGCTGGCGTAGGTCGGCAGCAGCGCCTCCTGCGGCGTCGTCGGGTCGAGCGCGAGCTGCTGGGCGTTGGCCTGCGTGTTGTAGTCGTTGATGCCGTTGTAGCTCTGGCCGTTGACGACGATCGCCCCGTCCAGGTACGGCGCGAGCGCCGCGACGGGCACGCTGTGGCCCGGGTCGTCGGGCGGGAAGGCGCCCGTCGCGGCCTTCGCCGCGTTCAGGAGCTGGATGACGTACTGCATCTCCTTCCAGACCCGCCGCTGCTCGAGGTACAGGAGCGGGCGCGCGTCCTGCTCCGGGTTGGCGGGCGGGAAGCCCGGGTAGTTGGTGTTGGCGAAGTCCTGGATCTCCTGCGCGATCGTCACGTAGGGGTGCGCCGCCGGCAGCGCGCCGAACGACCCGGACTCGATCAGGGTCGTGAAGCTCGCCTCGAACCCCGGGCGGATCGTCAGGACGACGCGGGCCGCGCCCGAGCGCAGGAACGTGCGATGCGTCGCGTCGGGGTGGGAGAGGAACTTCTTGAAGTCCCAGAGCCGGTTGTCGTCCCAGAAGTACGGGTAGGTGAAGGACAGGACGTTCTCCCACTCGATCGCGTTGTGGACGTACTTGATGAACTCGCCCTGGGTCATCACGTCGAGCCACTCGGCGTCGGTGAGGCGGTTGGGGTCGAGGACGTCGGTGACGCCCGGGTCGCTGGCGTCCGGGCCGAACAGGCTCGAGAGGTCGAACGGCACCAGGTCGAACTGGGGCCCGAGCAGCCAGCGCAGGACGCCCTTCATGATCTCCTCCTGCTCCATCCGGCGCAGCGTCAGGGCGTCGAAGTCCGCGATCTGCTGGAGCAGCAGCGAGCGCTGGTCCGTGTAGTTCTGGATGCTCTTGGCGTACTGCTCCTCGGCCGCCTGCCGGATCTGGTTCCACACCTGCAGGCGCCAGTCGAGCAGGACCTGGACCTTGGGGCGGCAGCTGAAGGTGATGGTGATCCCGTAGCTGTAGACGTACTGGTACTCGAGGTCGAGGGACAGGTGGCCCGACCTGCCGATGAGCCGCGCGACGCCGGCCTCGATCGTCTCGCCGCCGAGCATCCGGAGGTACGAGTCGTCGTCGCCGACGTCGTGCTCGTAGTCGTGCTCGAGCTGGAACTCGTAGATGTAGTAGTTGTCGTCGATGTCGAACTCGACGGCGTCGAAGTGCACGTCGCCGTACCCGTCGCCCTCCGGCGTCTCCTTGTGGACGTTGACCCACTTCCGCGCGACCGGCGGCGCCGTGACCGCGGCGTCGTAGTCGGCGGCGAGCTGGTCGTAGTTGGAGATCAGGCTCGGATCGGCCGCGAGCGAGTTGTAGGTGATCGCCGTGAGCGGCAGCGTGAACGTGAAGGGCGTGTCGATGACGGCGTCCAGCGCCTTGACGTCCTGCACGAGCCTGACGATCCCCGCGCCCGGGTTCGGGATGACGATGTCGTACGTCATGCGCAGCCCGTAGCGCAGGAGGTCCAGCTTCCAGCGCCGCGCGAGCTGGAAGTAGTCGATCCGCATCGCGTCGGTGTCGCTGGCGTTGGCGATGATCCGGACCGTCTGGTCCTCGCTGCCGGCGACCGACGTGACCTTGAAGGTGACCTTGTGGTCCTTCTTGGTCCGCGAGGACGCCTTCCTGGTGAGCGCCATGCTGTGGTTGCGGCTGTCCTTCTTGGACTGCGTCTCGTTGGACGCCGTGCTGTAGCCGAAGCTGGTGGTGAGCGTCACCGACGAGTAGCTGGCCGAGAGCGAGGCGCCGAGGTTCAGCGCCGTGCTGTGCTGGGACTGCGAGTCGTTGGACATCGCGATGTCGGTCTTCTCGGCGACGCCCTCCTCGCTGTAGCCCTCGAAGTAGTCGTCGACGATGTCCTCGAACTCCTTCTCGCTGACCGACCACTCCTTGTGGCTGATGTTGACCGTCTCGCCGGGCGCCAGCGGGACGGAGTGCACGAGCTCGCCGCGCTCGACGCCGGCGGGGTACATCTCGATGCGCTCGAGGTGCAGGTTGCCGACCGGCTCGATCGTCATCCGCGACTGGAAGCCCTGGACGGCGCCCTTCACCGTGGCGTGGTCGAACGTCGCCGCGTGGCTGGCCGCCAGGAAGTCCGCCACCGCCTTCGCGCCGCCGACCGCCACCCGCTGGTCGTCGGACAGCCCGAGGTACGGCGCCACCCGCTTCGTCAGGTCGGCGAACAGCTTGGGCTCGTGCTGCTCGGCCCAGGTCAGGGCGGCCGCGTTGGACGGGACGTGGGCGGCGAGCGCGGTGCCGGCGGCGATCGAGGAGAGGCCCGGCGGGCCGCCCTTGGCGTCGTCGACGACCATGTGGGCGCTGACGCCCCTGCTCTCGCGCGTCGCGTCGTCCGGCGCCGGCTGCGCGACCGGCGTGACCGAGGCGATCACGTGGACGCCGGCGGCGGTGGTGGCCGCCTGCCCCGCGGGCGCCTGCGGGCCGCCGCCGCCGGCCGCCGGCGGGGCGGCCGCCGCGGTCAGGGACGCGCGGTAGGCCGCGAGGATCCTCGCGACCGCCGCGTCGATGGCGGCGCTCACCGCGTCGCGCTGGACGAGCAGCGCCTCGCCGACCGCGACGAGCGTGGACGGGTCGATGTCGGCGAACCGCTGGGCGTTGTTGAGCGTGGACGTCGCGGTGCGGTCGTCGACCAGCTGCTCGATCGCGTCGAGCGCTCGCGCCTGCTCCTCTCCGCCCTTGCGCAGCCGGCGTCCGAGCGGCGGCAGCTCCTCCGGGACGATCCTCAGCGCCTGGACGAACGCGGCCTTCTCGACGGCGCGCAGCAGCGGCGGGGTCTTGACGTGGCCGTGGCCGCCCTTCCCGTCGGGCGGGGCGAGCACGGGCTGCGCGCTGATCTGGTTGTAGGTCGCCTTGTAGCTGATGCGCTGAGCGTTCTTCAGGTCGGCCATGAGCTGAGCTGCTCCTTCGGAGACGACGGCGAGTCGAGATGCTCCCAGGGTCGGCGCCGCGCGTGGAAAGAGATTTCAACGCGGCGAGCGATCACGACCGCTGCGCGGAACCGTCAGCGTCGCGGTGAGCAGCGTGCCGCCCCCGGCCGGGCTCTCGACCTCGAGGCGCCCGCCGAGGGCCATCACCCGGTCCCGCACGCCCACGAGCCCGTGGCCGTTGGGATCGGCGCCCCCGCTCCCGTCGTCCTGCACCTCGATGCGCCAGGTCCCCGCGTCGACCGAGGTGGTGACCTTCGCCGACGTCGCGTGGGCGTGCTTCATCACGTTGGTCAGCCCCTCGGCGACGACGAAGTAGGCGCTGGCCTCGACCTCCGGCGGGAAGCGGTCGTCGGTGATGTCGAGCCGCACCGGCAGGTCGATGCGCCCCACGATGCTGTTGACGCCGGCGCGCAGCCCGCCGCGCGCGAGGACCGCGGGAAGGATGCCGTGCGCCAGCTCGCGCAGCTCCGCGTTGCTCCGCTCAGCGTGCTCGAGCGCCTCGTCGACGAGCGCCTTCACCTTGCCGTCTCCGTCGGCCTCGTCGAACGCACGCTGAGCGAGCTTGAGCATGATGGTCGTGTGCACGATGCGCTGTTGCGCGCCGTCGTGGAGATCGCGCGCCAGGCGCCGGCGCGCCTCGTCGCCGGCCGTCACCAGCCGCGCGCGCGACGTCGTGAGCTGGTTGCGGCTGTCCGCGTTCGCGATCGCCGTCTCCAGCAGCCCGGCGAACCGCGCCATGCGCTCCTCGGTGTCGGCCGGCGGCGGCTCGGCGCTGTTCCAGCTGGCCACGATCGTGCCCCAGAGCCGGCCCTCCACGACGATCGGCGTTCCCACCAGCACGCGCGACCCGAGCCGGCGGAGGACGTCGACGAACCCGCCACCCGCGTCGTCGAGACCCTCCAGCCGGACGGGCCGCCGGGTGCGCCGCACCGCCGCCGAGATGTTGTGGCCCTCGTAGTTCAGGCGCGTCCCGACCGGCGCCAGCCCCGGCTCGGGGCTGCGATGGGCCACGACGGTCACCTCCTCGTCGGACTCGTAGCGGCCGACCGCGACGGCGTCGGCGGCGAGCAGCCGCTCCATCTCCGCGGCCACGGCGTCCAGCACCATGTCGGGCGAGGCGCCCTCGGCCACGAGCGTCGCGACCCGCCGCAGGGCCGACTGCTCCTCGGTCAGCTGCTCCCGGTCGGCCTCGGCCTGCCGGCGCGCGGTCACGTCGCGCGCCACGCCGTACATCACCCCGTCCTCGACCACCGGCGTCGCCGTCCACTCGAGCACCCTGTACGAGCCGTCCCTGTGGCGGTAGCGGTTCTCGAACGACAGCGCGTTCCTGCCATTGGCGATCGCGGCCGCCTCGGCGGCGGACCGCTCACGGTCGTCGGGATGGACGAGATCGAGGTAGGGCCGCGCCAGGAACTCCTCGGGCGTGTAGCCGAGGATCAGCTCCGAGGCGGGGTTGACGCGCGTGAAGTGGCCGTCGAAGTCGGCGACGGTGATCAGGTCGGAGGAGAGGTCGAAGATGCGGTCGACCTCCGCCTGCGCCTTCGCTCGCCGCCCGGCGTTCACGGCCAGCCCGGTGGCGAGGAGGCTGAGCACGAGCCCCGCCGCGAGGATGATCCAGGGCAGGGCGGCGGCGGGCCCGCTGACCGGCTCCTTCGGCATGACGACGGCGAAGTCGCGCCCGGCCACGGTGAAGTCGGTGCGCACGGCGCTCCCGCCGGCGGCGGCTCCCGACGGCGACCCGGCCGTGGCGAGACGCAGGCCGGGAGGGCTGCCGGCCGCCGCGCGCAGCGCCGCCTCCGAGACGAAGACCACCACCGCGCCGGGGCGGAGCACCCCGTCGACGAGGTTCGTCGCCGGCGCGACCAGGAACAGCCCGCTGGGCCGGTCTCGCGCCCCCGTGATGGGCGTCGCGGCCACGTTGCTGAAGGAGGTCGTGCGGCGCAGCGCCGCGGCGACGCCGGGCTCGCGCCCCAGGTCCGCGCCCCGCACGCCCAGCGGCGCGAAGCCGGAGACCAGCCGCGCCGGCAGCGACGGCAGCGACGGGGAGCCGGTCGTGCGCTGCGCGGCCGGGACCTGCTCGGCCCACGCGGCGGCCGGGAAGTCGGCCGGGCTGAGCCACCGCAGCGTGGTCGTCGCGAACGCACCGTTCCCGACGCCGGTCCCACCGCTGTTGGCCATGTAATGGCGGAGGCTCTGCGTGAGCGACGTCGCCTGCTCGAGGCGCTCGCGGACCGGTCCCGCGGCGACCTCGACCCGCCGCTCGGAGTCGCGTCGCGCATCGCGCTCGGTGAGCGCGCGGGTGACGAAGAACCCCGCGACGGCCAGCCCGAGAACCAGCGCCACCCCAGCGATGTGTCGCGCCCGCACGCCGAACCTCAGGTCACCTTGTGCCAGCCGGCGATCGACCTCGCCAGGTCGTTCGTCGTCGTGCTGGACCACTGGTACGAAGGCGGCGGATCCGCCTGCCACTTGGCGATCTGGTTCGCCCGCACCGCCGGCAGCGCCGCGAACGTCGGGATCCCCTTCGCGGCGGCCAGCGGCAGCACGTTCGACCGCGCGTCGTAGAGGATCCCGTCGGCCGCGTACTTCCCGGCCTCCTTCCAGGGAAGGCTGTCCCAGTAGGGATCGGACGACGTCGCGGAGACCAGCGGCACGCCGCGTCGGGCGTAGAACTCCAGGTCGCCATAGAGCTTCGAGACGTAGAACGTGTTCTGGTCCGCGGACACGGCGATGATCCGCAGGCTCGACTCCCGTCGCGCGACCCGGGACAGGTTCGCCGCGGCCCCGGCGAGGGCCGCGCGCCGGCGCTCGATCGTGCCCGACGCCGGGCTCGCGCCCAGCGCCCGGGCGAGATCGCCGAAGCGCGCGATCTGCCGCGTCGAGATCGAATGCCCGTTCATGGCGACGATCGGCACCAGCGCGCCGACCGTCTGCTCCTGCTTCAGGTCCTTGAAGCCGAAGACCGGTGAGTCGGCGGGCGGCGGATACCACCGCGACACGATCAACTCGGGATTCAACGCCTGCAGCGCCTCGCTGTCGATCTCGCCGTAGACCGAGCCGACGATCTGCGCGTCGTTCCACGGGAACCGCGCGAGCGCCGGGTCCTCGTGCGGATCGTCGCCGAAGACGCCGACGGGCGTCACGCCCCAGTCGTGCAGCGCGGCCGCCGCGCTCGTGTAGGCGACGATCCGCGTGGGGCGCCGCTTCAGCCGGACCGTCCGGTGGCGGTCGTCGACGAAGGTCCACCCGGTCTCACCCTGCGCGCCCGAGCCGCAGCCCACGAGCAGCGCCGCGCCTCCCGCGACGCCGGCGGCCAGCAGCCGCCTCCGGGTCACGGGCCGCGCGATGGCGTTCTCCTTCATCGCAAGGCCGACCTCGAGCGTCGCGTGGATCGACGAGCTGCCGGCATGGGTGCCTCCGATGGCGGGGAGTGGGGCTCTGCCGCTGGGACCGTCAGATCGTCCCACCTCGCGAGCGTGAGCGAAAGGCACTTCCGGGCCTGGCGCGCCCCCGTACTGCTAGAGGGTCGTCAGCTCGCCGCGGAAGCAGACCAGCGCGCCGCGGTCGAACGTCTCCGCCGCCTGCAGCTCGGCGAGGATCACCCGGTGGCTGAACGCGCCCATCCAGTTGACGACCCGGCAGTCGAGGTGCGCGGCGGCGTCCTCGACGAACGGCAGCTCCGCGCCGTCCCCGTTCGCCGGTCGGGCGATGCCGGTCGACATCGCGTCGGCGGCGAGCACCTCGCCCAGCACGTCGGCCTGATCGCAGGCGAGCACGCTCAGCGCGAACCTGCGCTCGATGCAGACCGCCTGGCAGACCGGCGCGCTGCGCTCGAGCGTGACGACGATCATCGGCAGCTCCGCCTGGACGAACGAGAGCCCGGCGGCGGGCGCCGCGTGCGTGACGCCTCCGCTGTCGACCGTGATCACCGCCACGCCGACCGCGACGTAGTCGATGACCTGGCGGAACCTCCGCGGATTCACCGTGGCCTTCATGCGTCCTCCGACCTTCCCGCGTCGCGGAACGTCCCGTAGCGTCCCCGGAAGAAGACGAGCGGCGCGAGGGCGGCGTCGCGCGCGGCCTCCAGCGCGACGACCCGTGCCACGACGATCGTGTGGTCGCCGGCGTCGTGCTCGTCGGCGAGCTCGCACTCGATCCACGCCACGGCGTCCGCGAGCGCCGGACCGGTCGTGCGGTGACCGTGCTCCACACCGCGGAACCGGTCCGTGTCCTTGGCGGCGAACTGCCGGGTGATCCGCTCGTGGTGATCGCCGAGGACGTTGATGCAGAACGCCCCGGCCGAGCGGATGTCCGGCCACGTGGTCGACGACTTGGCGGGGCAGAACAGCACCAGCGGCGGGTCGAGCGAGACCGAGGTCACGGAGTTCGCCGCCATCCCGACCGGGCCGGCGTCGCCGTGGGCCGCGATGACCGTGACGCCGGTCGGCAGATGCGCGAAGACCTCACGGAAGCGGTGCGGGTCGAGGACGCGCGGCACGCTGGGGAGCGAACGGCTCATGCGCCGATGATACATATAGATCATTATACTGTCACGGCGGAAGCCCGATCACCCACGCAGAGGAGGACGCATGTCGGAGACGGCGGCCCAGAGCTCGAGCACCCTGGCGCACCGGCTCGAGATCGGCCGGTACGCGCAGCCATCGGAACTGGTGGAGGACTGGCACCGTCGCGGGCTCATGTCCGGCCAGCGGCTCGGGCCGAGCCTCGCCGAGGTGCAGCGCCAGTGGCCCGACCGGCTCGCCGTCGTCGAGGGCGACGTCCGGCTGACCTACGGCGAAGTGGCGCGCCAGGCCGGGGCGCTGGCCACCGCGCTCACCGCGGCCGGCGTCGGACCGGGCGACGTCGTCTCCTGGCAGCTCCCGAACTGGTGGGAGGCCTACCTCCTCGCCGCGGCGACGTGGCAGATCGGCGCGGTCAACAACCCGATCCTGACGATCTACCGCGAGCACGAGCTGCGCCAGATCCTCGCCGACCTGCGCCCGAAGGCGCTGTTCGCGCCGGTCACGTTCCGGCGCACCGAGCACGTCGAGCTGCTCGAGTCCGTGCTGGCCGAGATCGGCCATCAGCCCGAGCTGAAGGTCGCCGTCCGCGACGCGGCGCCAGGCTGGCAGGACTTCGACGCGCTGCTGCGCGCCCGCCCCACGCGGACGGCGTTCGCCGGCGGCGGGCCCGACGACCCGTGCGTCGTGGCCTACACCTCCGGGACCACCGCGCGGGCGAAGGGCGTGGTCGTCGGCGCGGCGGCCCTGCTGGCCGAGACCCACCAGATGCGCCACTCGTGGGGCCTGGGCTGGGGCGATCGCGTCTTCATGCCCGCGCCGCTGGCCCACCTCACCGGCGTCTGCGTCGGGCTGACGGTGCCGTCCCTGGCCGGCGGGGCGGTCGTCCTGACCGAGCGCTGGGAGCCCGACGCCGCGCTGGAGATCATCGAGCGGGAGCGCTGCTCGATCTCGGCCGGCACCCCGATCTTCCTCGAAGAGATCGTGTCGCGCTACGAGCAGGCCGGCTTCGACGGCGGCGCGGCGCTGCGGCAGTTCTCGGTCGGCGGCGCCGCGGTGCCGCCGTCGCTCGTCGACCGCGCCGACGCGGTCGGCGTCGGCGCGTTCCGCTGCTACGGGATGACCGAGCACTCCAGCGTGACGATCGCCAACGCCGGCCTCGCGGTCGCGATCCGCCGCGACACCGACGGGCCGGTGGCGCCGGGCACCGAGGTCAGCTGCGTCGACGAGGACGGCGCCGTCCTGCCCCAGGGCGTGCGCGGCGAGATCCGCGTGCGCGGCCCGGAGCGGATGCTCTGCTACGTCGACGAGCGCGACAACGCGTCCTCGCTGGCGCCCGGCGAGGGCTGGTTCGCGACCGGCGACATCGGCGCGGTGGACGGCGAGGGCCGCCTCACGATCATGGGCCGGATCAAGGACATCATCAACCGCGGCGGCGAGAAGTTCTCGGTCCGCGAGATGGAGGACCTGCTCGCCACCCATCCCGACGTGCGGCACGTCGCGGTGGTCCCCGCGCCGGACGAGCGCTTCGGCGAGACGCCGGCCGCGTTCGTCGTCACCGGCGACGGCAGCGGCGCGGCGCCGACGCCCGAGCAGCTCGCCGCCTTCGTCGAGGGCGCGGGCCTCGCGCGGCAGAAGATCCCGACGATCTGGCGGTTCGTCGACGAGCTGCCCCGCACCCCGTTCGGCAAGGTCAAGAAGCAGGAGCTCGTGCGCAGCCTCGGAGAGCCGGCATGAGCGCCGAGCAGGCGCGGCCGGTGGTCGTGACCGGCGCCGCCGGCGGGATCGGCGCCGCGATCGTGGCAGCACTGTCGGCCGCCGGCCACCCCGTCCTGGCGACCGACCTCAGCCTCGACGCCGCCGAGCGCACCGCGGCCGCGGTCGCGGCGGACGACGTCGCGGCGACGACGATGGACATCACCGACCCGGACTCCGTCCGCGCGGCGCTCGCCTTCGCCGTTGACCGCTTCGGCGCGCTGGGCGGCGTGGTCAACAACGCGGGCTGGATGGAGCCGCGCCCGCTGGGCGACACCGACGACGCGTTCCTGCGCACGATCGTGGCCCTCAACCTGGAGGGCCCGCTGCGCGTGTGCCGGGAGGCGCTGCCCCACCTGCGGGCGCACGGCGCCGGCCGGATCGTGAACATCGCGTCCGACGGCGCCCGCAGCGGCATGTCCAACACCAGCGCCTACTCCGCGGCCAAGGGCGGCGTGCTCGCGCTGACGCGGTGCCTCGCGCTCGAGCTGGCCCGCGACGGCGTGACGGTCAACTGCGTCTCTCCCGGCCCGACCGACACGCCGCTGCTGACCGCGACGGTGGACGCCGACGCCGGCGCCGCGATCGTCGAGCGGCTCGCGCGCTCGGTGCCGCTGCGCCGCCTCGCCACGCCGGCGGACGTCGCCGGCGCCGTGGCGTACTTCTGCAGCGACGTCGCCGCCTACGTGACCGGCCAGACGGTCTCGGTCAGCGGCGGCCTGGTGCGGACCTGATTGCATGGCCGCATAAAGCTATATATGATTGACCGCATGAGTTCCGACGACGTGCTGCTGTTCCGGCGTGAGGGCGCCGTCGGCGTCGTGACGCTGAACCGACCCGAGGTCCGCAACGCCCTCGACGTCGCGCTGATGGACGCGCTGCGCGCCCTGTGGTCGGACCGCGAGCGGCTCGCCGGGCTGCGCTGCCTCGTCCTGACGGGCGCGGGCAAGGGCTTCTGCAGCGGCGCGGACGTCTCGCTGCTCAACACCGACCGCGCCGACGCCAAGGCGACGGCGGCCGACGAGCTCGCCTTCCTCCCCGGCCCGCAGGTCGCGATCCCCGTGATCGTGGCGGTCAACGGCGTCTGCGCCGGCGGCGGGCTGCACTTCGTCGCCGACGCCGACATCGTCATCGCGGGCGAGCACGCGAGCTTCCTGGACCCGCACGTGACGGTCGGCCAGGTCACGGCGCTCGAGCCGCTGACGCTCCTGCCCCGGGTCCGCTTCGACGCGATCGCGCGGATGGCGCTGCTCGGCGCGTCCGAGCGCCTCGACGCGGCGCGCGCGCTGGACGCCGGGCTGGTGTCCGAGGTCGTGCCCGACGCGGACCTCCTCCCCCGCGCGCTGGAGCTGGCCGGCAGGATCGCCGCCAACTCCCCGCGAGCGGTGCAGGAGTCGCGCCGCGCGCTGCGCCTGGTCGAGGAGCGCCTGCTGAGCGGCCTACTCGACGAGGGCTGGGCCGCGATCCGCGCGCACTGGGACCACCCGGACGCCACCGAGGGCCCCGCCGCGTTCCTGGAGAAGCGCGAGCCGCGCTGGGAGGAGCCCGGGTGAGCGGCGCGACGCGGCACGCCATCGTCGTCGGTGCCTCCACCGGCATCGGCGCCGCCACCGCGCGCGCCCTGGCCGCGCGCGGCTTCCACGTCTTCGTCCTGGGGCGCCGGCGCGAGCTGCTGGAGGAGCTGGCGGCCGAGATCGGCGGGACCGCGGCCGTGCTCGACGTCGCCTCCGCCGACGAGGCCGACGCGGTGCTCACGCGCTGCGCCGTCGCGGCGGACGGCGTCGACGTCGCCGTCTACGTGGCCGGCATGCTCGAGATCGCCGCGATCAAGGGCCACTCGCTGGACCTGTGGGAGCGCACGCTCGCCGTCAACCTGACCGGCGCGTTCCTCACCACGCGAGCCCTGTTCACGCACCTGCGGCCGGGCGGCCACCTCGTCTTCGTGTCCTCGGTCGCCGGCCGCGAGGGCGCCCCGTTGATGTCGGCCTACTCCGCCTCCAAGGGCGGGCTCGAGCGCTTCGCCGAGGCCGCGGCCGGCGAGCTCGGCCGGCGCGGCGTCGGCGTGCACGTCGTGGCCCCGGGCCAGGTGGCGACGCCGATGCTCGACCGCGAGGGCACCTCCCCGTTCCAGCTCGAGCCCGAGCGCGTCGGCGAGCTGATCGCCTGGCTCGGCGAGCTGCCGCCCGACGTCGTCCTCAAGGACCTCGTCATCGAGCCCACGTCGGTCGGGCCGTTCGCGGTCCGGCGCGACGTCGCCCCGCTCTCCTCCAGCAACGACAACCAAGGAGCTCCCTGATGCGCTTCGGCCTGTTCTACGAGATGTCCGTCCGCGGCCGCACCAAGCAGGTCGAGCAGGACGTGTTCACCAACTGCCTGAACCAGATCGAGCTGGCCGACCAGCTCGGGTTCGGCAGCGTCTGGTTCGTCGAGCACCACTTCGTCCGCGGGTTCTCGCACTCCTCGTCGCCCGAGATGCTGCTGGCCGCGGCCTCGCAGCGGACGTCGCGGATCCGCCTCGGCCACGGCGTCGTGATCATGCCGGTCGTGCACCCGGCGCGGATCGCGGCGCGCATGGCCGCGCTGGACATCCTCAGCGGCGGCCGCGCCGAGTTCGGGGTCGGGCGCGGCGCGTCGCCGACCGAGTACCACGTCTTCGACGTGCCGTTCGAGGAGAGCCGCCCGCGCTTCGAGGAGTGCCTCGACGCGACGCTGAAGATCTTCCACGCCGCGGGCGAGGAGGTCGGCTACGACGGCAAGTACTACAAGTTCCCCCCGGTCCGGGTCATCCCGCAGCCGGTCCAGGAGCCGCACCCGCCGGTCTGGGCGGCCGTGGTCACCCAGACGTCGTGGGACTACGCGGCCCGCCTCGGCCTCAACGTGCTGGTCATCTCAACACTGGACTCCATCGACCGCCAGGCGGAGTACATCGCCCGCTACAAGCAGGTCCGCGAGGAGCACGGGCACGACCCCGAGGGCGGTCGCGTCGGCCTGCTGATCCCGACCTACGTCGGCGAGTCGGCCGACGAGGCGTTCGCGACGGCCGCCGACGACCTGAGCTGGTACTTCAAGCGCGTCACGCGGCTGGTGGCCAACTCCAACAACCAGCAGGAGATCAACGCCACCTACCAGCACTTCGGGCAGGAGCTGGCGCAGCGCGACCGCGACGAGGCGCTGACCACGCTCAACGAGCAGCGCATGGTCATCCTCGGCGACGGCGACCACTTCGCCCAGGTGGCGCGCGACTACGAGGCGATCGGCCTCACCGACCTGCTCCCGCAGGCGCAGCTCGGCGGCCTGTCGCACGAGGCGATCTGCGGCACGCTGCGCCGCATCAGCGAGGCGGTCGACCTCGAAGGGGCGCCCGTCGCCGCGGCCGCCGAGGGCTAGGACGCGCCGAGCCTTGGTCATCGACGCCCACGTCCACCTCTACCCCACGCCGGAGCGCGGCGCGCAGGCCAAGGGCCGGAACGAGCCGCCCTACGGGACGCTCGCGGAGCTGAACGACGCGCTCGGGACGGTGCTGGACGCGGCCGTCGTCGCCAACTTCCTGCCCGCCCAGCTCATGCGCGAGCGGGGCGGCGCGAGCGACGCGGACCTCTGGACGCGCCAGCGCCGCCAGAACGACTGGGCGCTGGAGGTGGCGCAGCGCGACGAGCGCCTGCACGTGCTCGTCGGGGCGCTGCCGGTGAGCGACGAGCGCGCGCACACCGACGTCGAGGCGTGGCTCGCGCACGCATCCTGCTGTGGGATCAAGCTGCATCCGTCGGCCGGCGGCTACCGCGCCGACGACCCCGCGGTGCTCGAGCTCGCCGCGCTGGCGGCCGACGCGGACCAGGCCGTGATGGTCCACGCCGGCCCCTTCGCCCCCGGCCACCGCGACGTCGGCGCCGACGAGCTGCGCGAGCTGGCCCGCGCCACCACGGGTCGGCTCGTGGTCGCCCATCTGGGCGGCGCCGGACCCGACACGGCCGCGGCGATCGCCGGCGTGCGCGCGGGCGTCTGGCTCGACACGTCGGCGATCCTGACCTCGTCCACCGCCGACGGCGCCCGCGAGCTGCTGTGGGGCGTGCTCGACGCGATCGGCGACGAGCGCCTCATCCACGGCTCCGACGTCCCGTTCTTCGGCATCGCCGAGTCGCTCGACCGGCTGCGTGCCTCGCTTCCGCCCGACGTCCGCACCGACCGCGTGCTCGCCGCCAACGCGACCGCGGCCTACCTGTCAGCCACACCCAGAACTCCGAGGTCGTCACCATGACCGACACCACCACCGTCGCCAACCTGCCGCTCAACCGCGACCGGCCTCCGGCCGGCTCCCCCGAGGCGCTCCCGCCGGCCGCCCTCGGCGACCTCGAGCGCCGGCAGCGCGAGACCGCTCCGCCGTGGGGCGGGGCCCTGGCCGACGGGGTCGAGGTCGTCAGCGTCGCGCCGCGGTCCGGTGGCGTGCGCAGCGGCCGCAGCGCAGCGGACGTCGAGCGCGACACGGCGGCCTGGGCGGCCGCGCTGAGCGCCGCGGGCGTGTCCGCCGGCGACGCCTGCGTGACGCTCCTGCCGCCCGACGGCGAGGGCCTCGGCGACGTCGTGCGCTCCGGGCTCGCGCGGACCGGCGCCCAGGTCCGCGAGCAGCGCGGCGACCTGCCCCGGCTGGCCATCGCCGAGCAGCGCCAGCATCCCGCCCGCGTCCTGGTCGCGTCGCGCACGCTCGCGCTCGCTCTGCACTCGACGGTCTACGCGGAGTTCCCGCTGGAGCCCGCCGACCTGGGCTTCGACCTCATCGTGATCGCCGGCGAGACGGCCACCGCCGGCGAGGTCCGCCGCCTGGACGAGGAGTTCGAGGCGAGCGTGGCGCAGATCGCCACGGGTCCGCTCGGCCAGCCGATCGGCGTGGCGCGCGGGTCCGCGACGTTCGCGGCGGTCGACGGCGCGCGGGTGGCGTGCTGGGACGGCGCGGCCTACGTCATCGGCGCGCCCGGCGACCTGGTCGTCACGCTGGCCGGCGTGGAGGCGATGCCGATCGTCAACCTCGCCGTGGGCCTGCGCGGCACCGTCGCCGCGGACGGGTCGTTCAGCTTCAGCGGCGAGCCGTCCCCCGGCGTCGGGCGCATCGCGCACCGCCTGGTCGTCGACGAGGCGCTGGGCCGCGTCATGCGGCTGGTGCCCGGCGTCGCCGACTGGCGGCTGGAGATCGCCCGGCCCGGACGCGAGGACGTCGTGACGCTCCGCATCCACGCCTCGCGCGACGACTTCGACCCGATCGCCCGCAACGCGCGGCGCGAGCTGGCCGAGCGCCTCGGGCTCGACGTCGAGGTCGTCGTCGAGCCCGCGGACGCCGCCGCGCCCTACGGCAACGGCATCGCGGCCGGCGACGCCGACGCCGCCGGCTGAGCCGGGCCCCCGCCGAGCAGCGCCGCCAAGCGGCCGCCGATGAGCGCCTCCGCCTCGCCGACGATCCGGTCGACGAGCGCGGAGACGGTCGGCACGTCGCGCACCAGGCCCTGGGCCATCCCGGCCCACCAGATGCCGTGGTCGACGTCGCCCGTCTCGTAGACCACGCGGCCCCGCGCCCCGGCCACGAGCTCGCGGACGTCGTCGAAGCCGCCGCCCGCCCGCTCGATCTCCAGCACCTGCTGGCTGACGGCGTTGCGGGCCACCCGCGCGGTGTTGCGGAACGGGCGGAAGATCACGTCGGACGCGAGCTCGTCGTTGGCCACCATCTGCTGCTTGACGGCGTCGTGGATGGGCGACTCGACGGTGCACATGAAGCGCGTGCCCATGTTCACGCCGTCGGCGCCGAGCGCCAGCGCGGCGACCAGCCCGCGCGCGTCGGCGATGCCGCCAGAGGCGATGACCGGGATCGACACCCGGTCCATGGTCGCCGGGATCAGGACCAGCCCCGGCACGTCATCCTCTCCAGGGTGCCCCGCGCATTCGAAGCCGTCGATCGAGATGGCGTCGACCCCCAGCGCCTCGGCCTTGACGGCGTGGCGGACCGAGGTGCACTTGTGCACCACCTTGACCCCGTGCGCCTGGAGGTCGGCGACGTGCTCGGCCGGGTTGGCGCCCGCCGTCTCGACGAACGGGACCCCGGCCTCGATGACCACGCGCCGGTACTCGGCGTACGGCGGTGGGGTGATCGACGGCAGGATCGTGAGGTTGACGCCGAACGGCCGGTCCGTCAGCGCCCGGGTGCGGGCGATCTCGTCGCGGAGGGCGTCGGGGGTCGGCTGGGTCAGCGCCGAGAGGAAGGCGAGGCACCCGGCGTCGGCCGCCGCGGCGACGAGCGGCGCCCGTCCGACGGCCTGCATGCCCCCGAGCGCGATCGGGTGCTCGACGCCGAAGGCCTCGGTGAACCGTGTCCGCAGCACCGTCGCTCAGGCCTCGGCGCGGGCCGAGCCGTCCTTGAGCGGGAGGTAGAAGGCGACGCTCACGTCGTCCTGGCTCAGCGCCGCGTCGATCGGGATGGACCCGTCCTCGACGCCCTTCTGCAGCGCGGCGCTCGCGTCGGAGAGGTCGTCGGCCTCGACCTCGTAGATGGCCAGGTAGCGCTGGCGCGGCGGCTCGACGTCGTCGCGCACGCGCGTCTCGCTCAGCACGTACCGCGTGGCGGAGGCGAATCCGGGCACACCGACGACGTCGTGGATGTGGCGATCCGTGTACCACGCGTTGAACTGGTCCTCGACCGCGGGGCTGACGGGGTTCGTCTGCACCACCAGGATGGCCTTGGGCATGCCGGCGCCTTTCGGTTGGATGTCTGATGTAGAATTGCAATCATATATCTATTTTGTACCGCGCGTGAGGAACCATCCATGAACCTGAGCCTGCCCCCGGAAGACGCCGCCGTCGTCGCGGAGGGCCTCGCGTGGCTGGACGGCTGGCTCCCGCCGGACTACGACGAGCGCTTCGGCGAGTACCGCCTCGACCTCGAGTTCCGGCGCGCCTACCAGCGGGCCGCGTTCGAGGCAGGGTGGTTGATGCCGGCGTGGGAGCCCGAGCTCGGCGGGCGCCGCCTCGCGGACGAGCCCGAGCTGTTCGTCAAGCTCGCGTTCGCGCGCCGCGGCGCGCCGAAGCTGCCCAACGTCCAGGGTCCCGGCGTGATCGCGCCCGCGCTCCTCAGCTTCGGCACCGACGCGCAGAAGGAGCACGTGCTGCCGGTGCTCCGCGGCGACGCCTGGTGGTGCCTGGGGATGTCGGAGCCCGAGGCGGGCTCGGACCTCGCCGCGCTGCGGACCTCGGCGACCCGGACGGACGAGGGCTACGTCATCCGGGGCCAGAAGATCTGGACGTCGCACGCCCGCGCGTCGTCGCACTGCCTGCTGTTCGCGCGGACCGACCCGGAGTCGACGCGACACCGCGGCCTCTCGGCCTTCGTCGTGCCCATGGACGCCGCGGGCATCGCGATCCAGCCGATCGCCAAGATCGGCGTCGAGGACGAGGAGTTCTGCGAGGTCTTCCTCGACGACGTCGTCGTGGGCGACGACGCGCTGCTGGGTCCGGCCGGCGACGGCTGGCGCGTGGCCATGGAGTCGCTGTCCCACGAGCGCGACATGATCTGGATCATGAACCTGGTCGAGGTCGAGCGCGCGCTCGACCTGACCACCCAGGCGCTGCGCGACCACCCGCGGCCGGCCCTGGCCGTGGAGCTCGGAGCGCTCGAAGCCGACGCGCGCTCGATCTGGCTGACCGGTCTCCGGGGCCTCGCCAGCCGCGTCGCGGGCCGTCCGGACGTCGAGACGCCGCTGCTCAAGCTCCAGGCCACGGAGGCGGCGGGGCGCGCGTTCCGGCTCGCGGCGCGGGCGCTCGGGAGCGCCGGCGTCCTCGTCGGACCGACCGCGCCGCACGGCGGCGAGGTGCCGGCCGGGGAGATCGAGTCGCTGTCGGCCTCGCTGTACGGCGGGACGTCGGAGATCCAACGCAACCTGATCGGTGAGCGCCTCCTGGGCCTGCCTCGCTAGATAGGGTTATGATATAAATGATTGTTCGCCTATGCCCCGGCAGCCCATGACCTTCGAGGAGACCGACGACGTCCGCTCGGTCCGCTCCCGCATCCGCGAGCTGATCCGCGACGAGCTTCCGTCCGACTTCCGGGGCGCGTTCGTCCCCGGCAGCGCCGGCCAGGAGGCCGCGACGGCGTTCTGCAAGGTGCTCGCCACCGAGCACCTGCTGACGCTCGCCTGGCCGCGCAAGCACGGCGGCGGCGACGGGTCGGTGTGGGAGCAGACCGCCCTGCGCGAGGAGTACTGGGCCCACCACGAGCCCCGCGGCGCGCAGTACATGGGCGTCAACTGGGTCGGGCCCGCGATCATGCACTTCGGGACCGAGCGCCAACAGGAGCAGCACCTCTCCGCGATCGCCGCCGGCGACGCCGTCTGGTGCCAGGGGTTCAGCGAGCCCGACGCGGGCAGCGACCTCGCCGCGCTGCAGCTCAGCGCCGACACCGAGGACGGCCAGACCTTCGTGGCCAACGGGCAGAAGGTCTGGACCTCGTACGCCGGCCTGGCGAACTGGTGCTTCCTGACCGCGCGCACGGCGCGCACCGACGACAAGCGCCACGGGATCACCGTGTTCCTCGTGCCGATGGACCGGCCCGGCATCACCGTGCGCCCGATCGACTCGATCCTCGGCCCCCACCACCTCAACGAGCTGTTCTTCGACGACGTCGTGCTCGACGAGAGCGAGATCCTCGGCGAGCTGCACCGCGGCTGGGACGTCGTGCGGCTCGTGCTGCGCTTCGAGCGCCAGGGCATCGCGCGCTACGCGCGCAGCGACCGCATCCTCGCCGACCTCTACTCGCAGGTCGCGAGCGCGGACGGCCCCGACGGCGACTTCCTCCGCGCCGAGCACGCGCGCGCGCTCGTCGGGGCCCGAATCGCCCGGCTGATGAGCTACCGCGTCGTCGCGTCCGGGGACGTGCTGCCGAGCATCTCGCGCATCGCGGTCACCGAGCTCGACCAGCGCGTCGCCGAGCTGGCGATGGCGGTCCACGGGCCCGACGGCCTCGACACCCACGAACGGCTGCCCGGAGGCGAGTCGCCCGAAGAGGCGTGGCGGTACGCGCGCTCGTCGACGATCGCGTCCGGCACGACGGAGATCCAGCGGATGCTCGCCGCCCGCCAGATGGTCAAGGAGGCCTGAGATGGAGCGGTTCTGGCCAGACGAGTCGATCGAGTTCGAGACGTCGATCAGCGGCGCGCTGCGCCGTGCGGGCGCCGTCGACGCGGCGCGGGCGTGCGAAGCCGATCCGAGCCGGCGCGTCCCGACGATCGGCAGCGTCATGGAGGCGCTGGAGGTCGAGAGCCTCGACGTCGCCGGCGAGCTGGCGGTGGCGGCCTCGGCGGCGCTGGCCGCGCGGGCCGCGGGCGCGGTCGCGTGCCCCTGGCCGGTGGTGCAGCGCCTCGCGGTGCCGCCGTCGCTGCGCGACACGATCGACGCCGTCGACCTCTACGACCACCGGCCGCCGCGGCGCCTGGCGCACCTCGACCTGTTCGAGCTGCCCGCCGCGTTCGACATCCGCAGCGGCGTGCTGCGCCGCGTCCACGCGGTGGGCCCGATCGAGCCGATGCCGCTCGACCCCTTCGGGGTCCCGTGCGAGCTCGGCGAGGAGCTGGTCGCCGTCGACGGGATCATGGAGCGGCACATCGTGCTGGCGGGCTTCTGGACGCACGGCGCCCTGTCGACCGCCGCGACGCTCGCCGCCGAGCACGCGCGCGACCGCCATCAGTTCGGGCGGCCGATCAGCCAGTTCGGCGCCATCCAGTGGCACCTGTCGGAGATCGCCAAGGCGTGCGACGGCCTCGGCGAGCTCGCGGCCTTCTCGCTCCTGCGGGTGGCCGAGGGCCGGCTCTCGACGGCCGACGCCCTCGCGCTGCGGCTCGCGACGCAGGACGCCGCCAAGCTCGTGCTGCATGCCGGCCATCAGATCCTCGCGGCCATCGGCCTGTGCGAGGAGCACGACCTGACCGTCCTGGACCGCCACCTGCAGGCGCTCGTCCAGCGGCCGTGCAACGCCAGCGTCACGCTGGCGCTGCTGACGCAGGCGATCGCCGAGGACGGGTTCGACGCGATCTATCCAATTCCGGGCGCCTCGGTGGCGGCCGGCGAGACCGCCTGAGGCAGCTCGCCGCGCCGCCCTGCGCCTCGCCTCAGCCGGCGAGGTGCGCGGTGGCCGCCGCGGCGTAGTGGTCGTCGGCGCCGCCGAGCAGCGCCGCGAGCGTGCGCGCGCGGAGGTACAGGAGGCTCACGTCGTGCTCGTGCGTGATCCCGATCCCGCCGTGGACCTGCACGGCCATGCGGGCCGCCTCGCCCGCCGCCTCGCTGGCCGCGGCCTTGGCGAGGTGGGCGACGACGCCCGCCTCGGCGTCGGCGGCCGCGGCGAGCACGGCCGCCTGCCGTACGAGCGACCGGGCGCGCTCGACGCCGAGGTGCGCGTCGACGATCCGGTGCTTCACCGCCTCGAAGGCCCCGATCGGCTTGCCGAACTGCACGCGGTTGCGCGCGTGCTCGACGCTGAGCGACACGAGCGTCGCGCTCAGGCCGACCAGCTCGGCGCCGGCCGCCAGGAGGAGGACGTCGATGGCGGGCGACGGATCGCCGGGGAGCTCGATCGCGCCGTCGACCACCAGGCCGTCGGCGGCGATGCGCCCGATGGCGGAGACCTCGTCCATCGCCGGCGTCGTCACGATGCCGAGCGCGTCCGGCGCGGCGACGATCAGCAGCGGGCGGTCGTCGCTGCCGCGCACGGGGACGGCGACGAGCTCGACCCGGTCGGCGTCAAGGATCCCGTCGACGGTGCCGGTGAGCCGCCCGTCGCGCCAGCGCGGCAGGCCGGCGGCGCGATCCGGGTCAAGCGCGAACGTCGCGCGCGCCCCCGCGACGACGCGCGCGAGCACCACGTCGCCCGCGCCGCCGCCCTCCCCCGCGGCGACGACGAGCGGGACGAAGCCGCCGATCGTCGCGGCCAGCGGGACCGGGGCCGCGTGCCGCCCGGCGGCCTCGAGCACGGCCACCAGCTCGATCGGACCGAGGCCCAGGCCACCGGCCCGTTCCGGCACGGTCAGCGAGCACACGTCGATCTCGGCGAGCTGGCGCCAGATCACGTCGCGGACCTCACCGTCGCCGCCGGCCGCGGCACGCAGCGCCGCGGCGCCCGCGTGGCGGGCCAGCACGCCGTCGACGACCTCGGCCAGCGCCAGCTGGTCAGCCGTGAACGCGAAGGTCATCTCGTCTCCCTGAGCACATAAGTCTCGATCATAGATATCTCGCTTGTCATCTGTATGATTACAATACTAAGGGTCGAAGGACGACAGGAGAGGGACAGCGCTCATGAGGATCATCCATCCACGCAGGATGGCGATGTGCCTGCTCGTCGCCGCGGCAGCGGCGCTCAGCGCGTGCGGAAGCAGCGACAGCGACAGCGGCAGCGGCAGCGCCAAGAGCGATGGGTCGACGGGCCACACGGCCCTCACCATCGGGTTCGTCGGCGCCCTCACCGGTCCGCTGTCGGCCAGCGGCAACGACGCGCTCGCGGGCCTCAAGGCGGGCGTCGCCTATGTCAACGCGCAGCACGGCCCCTACACCTACCGGATCGCCTCCCGCGACAGCGGCGGCGACCCCACGCACGCCGTCGCGGCCACGCGCGAGCTCGCCCAGGGCCACGTCGCCGGCATCTACTTCACGACCGAGGCCTTCCCGGCCGTCCAGCAGATCCTCAACCAGACCAAGACCATCGGGATCTCGCCGGGCATCGGCCCCATCCTCGACCAGGCGGGCGACGGCAAGGCCGACCCCTGGGCGTTCAGCACCGGCACGGCCGCGGGGCTGCCCGCCGTCGCTCCGCACATCGCCTACGCCCAGGCCGGCGGCGGCCCCGTCGCCGAGCTGTCGGAGGCGTCGGCCTACGGCCAGTCGCAGGCCGCGCTCACCGCCGCGCAGGCGAAGCAGACGCCCGGCCTGAAGATCGTCAGCCGGGACTTCCCGACGACGGCGCGCGACGTCTCCAAGCAGCTGGGCGACCTGCAGGCCTCGGGCGCGAAGACCCTCGTCGTCTGGACCTATGGCCAAGGCCTGGTCACCGTGATCCAGGACCTCAAGAAGGTGGGCTGGGCGCCACGGCTCGCCGGCCCGCTGGCCTTCGCCGACCCGGCCATCGTGAAGGCCGCGCCGGCGAGCCTGCTGGCCAACGCGGTCGCGGGGCCGATGCCGAAGACGTTCCTCGCCACGCAGCCGGGGCAGGCGCCGACCGGGATCGCCGCGGAGTTCGTGAAGCGCTACCTCGCCGCGACGGGCAAGCAGCAGTTCGCGGGGCTCGACGAGGTCGGCGCGTTCTCCTTCGACACGGCGATCGTGCTCGACGCGGCCGCGCGGACCGCGCACGGAGCCGACGCGACCAAGATGAAGGCCGCGCTGACGTCGGGCACGCCGATCAGCGGAGCGCAGGGCCGGTACGTCTTCGGCCCGGATCAGCGCATCGGGCTCGGCGCCGACCAGCTCGGGCTGTTCAAGGCCGGCGAGCCGTGCGACGCCGGGACCTGCATCGCCACCGGCTAGCAGGTCCTCGGCCGCAGGGGAACCTGGCCCCCTGGGCCAGGTTCCCCTCAGTCCGACGACTCGACGACGCGGATCGGGGCGTCGCCGTAGTTGACGAACGGCTGGGACTGGATGAGGTGCTTGCGCATCGCCTGCTGCGCGCCGTCCACGTCCCCGCGCTCGATGCGCTGGATCAGCTTGCGGTGCGCGCCGACGACCTGGCGCTGCAGCTTCTCGTCCGGGTAGGCGCCCTCGCGCGCGGCCTCGCGCGCCCAGAGCCGCTCCTGCGAGCCCCAGACCGCCTCGAGCGCGCTGGTGAGCAGCATCGTCGTGGTGTTGCCGCACAGCCGGACCAGCGCCGCGTGGAACTCCAGCGCGCTGGCCGTGAAGGCCTCGTCCTCGCCCACGTGCGACTCGCTCTCGGCGACGAGGCGGGTCAGCTCCGCGACGATCTCCGTGCGGTCCTCCTGCGCGGCGGCGAGCGCGGCGCACGCCGGCTCCAGCACCGCGCGGGCCGCGGCGAGGTCCTCCAGCGTCACGTGGTAGGACTGGAGCGCCAGGCCGACGTGGTAGGCCGCCGTCTCCGGGGTGGGGCGCCGGACCACGGCGCCGCCGATCTTCCCGCGGCGGATCCGGATCAGCCCCTCGGTCTCGAGGATCCGCAGCGCCTCGCGCAGGCTCGGGCGGCTCACGCCGAACTGCACGAGCATCTCGGCCTCGCGCGGGAGCTCGTCGCCGTCGGCGAGATCCCCGTCGACGATGCGCTGGCGCAGCCTGCCGGCGACCAGCTCGGCGATCCGCGGAGCGCGCAGCCCGCCTCCCTGCGCCGCCTGGACCGGGCTCAGGTCGGCGGAGTGATGAGGTTCAGTGGCCATGGTCGCTCACGATACGGGTTGGAGGGGACGCTTCAGAAACAAACGACGTAATTGTAGCTATTATATAGAGTTCCCGTAGGGCAACCAACGGGTTGGACCCTCCGCGGCGGCACGTCAGCGCTGACGCGCCAGATCCCGGGCGATCACCATCCGCTGGATCTGGTTGGTGCCCTCGAAGATCTGCATGACCTTGGCCTCCCGCATCAACCGCTCGACGGGGTAGTCCAGCGTGTAGCCGTTGCCGCCGAGCACCTGCACGGCGTCGGTCGTCACGCGCATCGCGGCGTCGGTGGCGACGAGCTTCGCGATCGACGCGGCGCGCGAGAACGGCAGCCCGCGGTCGCGCCGCCGCGCGGCGTCCAGCACCGTCGCGCGCGCCGAGGCGACCGCCGCCGCCATGTCGGCCAGCAGGAAGCCCAGCCCCTGGTGGTCGATGATCGCCCGGCCGAACGCCTGGCGCTCGCGGGCGTAGCGCACCGCGTGGTCCAGCGCCGCCTGGGCGACGCCGACGGCGACCGCGGCGATGCCGAGCCGCCCGCTGTCCAGCGCCTCGAGCGCGATCCCGAGCCCGGCGCCGGGCGCCCCGATCATCCGGTCGCGCGCGACGCGGACGTCGTCGAACGCGACGGTCGCCGTGACCGAGCCGGTGAGCCCCATCTTGCTCTCGGGCGCGCCCGCGACGATGCCGGCGCTCTCGCCGTCGACCAGCACGCAGGAGATCCCGCGGTTGCGGTCCTCGGCCGTGCGGACGAACACGGTGTAGAAGTCCGCCTCGCCGCCGTGGGTGACCCACGCCTTGGTGCCGTCGACGACGATCGCGTCGTCGTCCACGCGCGCACGCGCGCGCAAGGCCGCGGCGTCCGACCCCGCGTGGGCCTCGGAGAGGCAGTAGCCGCCGAGCAGGTCGCCGCCGAGCATGTCGGGCAGCCACTCCTCGCGCTGCGCGTCGGTGCCGTAGTGGAAGAGCGGGAAGCACGTCATGACGTGCACGCTCACGCCGACCGCGACGCTCGCCCACGCGCCGGCCAGCTCCTCGAGGACCTGGAGGTAGACCTCGTAGGACTGGCCGCCGCCGCCCACGCTCTCGGGGTAGGGCATGCCGAGCAGGCCGAGCGACCCGAGGACGCGGAACGTCTCGCGCGGGAACCGGTGCTCGGCCTCGGCCTCGGCGGCCGCAGGGGTGAGCTGCTCGGTCGCGAAGTCGCGCGCGAGCCGGACGACCTCCGCGGCGTCGCCGGCCAGCAGGCGCTCAGCCGGCATCGGGCAGCGGCACCGGGTAGTTGACCGTCGCGCCGCCGTCGACCAGGAGCGTCTGCCCGGTCACGTAGTCGGCGAGCGGCGAGGCGAGGAAGCAGACCGCGTTGGCGATGTCGTCCGGGCGGCCCCACCGCCCCAGCGGGACGCCGAGGTCCGTCTCCCCCGCGACCTCGGCGACCGCGGCGGTCGCGATGCCGCCGGGCGCGACGGCGTTGACCCGGACGCCGGCGGGCCCGTACTCCGCCGCCGCGCTGCGGACGAGGTTGATGAGCCCGGCCTTCGCCGCGCCGTAGGCGGCGTGCCGCGGCGACGACGCGACGCCGCTCATGGACGCGATGCTCACGATCGCGCCGGCGCCCTGCTCGACCATCACCGGCAGCACGGCGCGGTACATCAGGTAGACGTAGCGCAGGTTGCGGTCGGCGATCTCGTCCCACTGCTCGGGACGCCAGTCGACGAGCCGCGCCCACGGCGCGTAGGCGTGGGTGCCGCCCGCGACGGTGACCAGGACGTCGATCGTCCCGAAGCGCTCGCGCGTCTCCGTCACGAAGCGCTCTACGTCGTCGAGTGCTCGCAGATCCCCCGCAAGCGCCAGCGCCTCGCCACCGCCCGCCTCGACCGTCGCGACGACGGCCGCCGCGCGCTCGGGCTCGACGTCGATCACGGCGACCCGCGCGCCCGCGCGCGCCAGCGACAGGGCGATGGCCTCGCCCATCCCGCGGCCCCCGCCGGCGACCAGCGCCGTGCGTCCCTCGAGCCCCCACACCGTCATCCGGCCACCTCCTCGATCATCGCGCTCAGGCGCGTCAGTCCATCCAGCGGCGCCTCGCCCTTGCGCCACGGGCGCAGGCAGACGCGGTCGACGCCGGCCTCGGCGTAGCGGGCGACGTCCTCCACCGTGGCCGAGCCGGAGATGCCGACAGTGACCTCCAGCGGCTCGTCGCCCCGCCCCGCCGCGGCGCGCAGCTCGGTGAGGCGCGCGACGACCCGAGCCGCCGACTCCGGCGTGTGGCGCAGGCCGATCCAGCCGTCGCCCAGGCGCGCGGCGCGACGCAGCGCGGGCTCGCTCTCGCCGCCCACGACGATCGGAAGCCGCGCGCCCTGCGGCGGCTTGGGCTCGAAGTGCACCGGCGGGAACGCGTAGTGGCGCCCCGCGTAGCTGGCCGGCGCCTCGGACCACAGCGCCCGCAGGATCGCGATCGCCTCGTCGGTGCGCGCGCCGCGGGTGGCGAAGTCCTGCCCGGCGATCGCGAACTCCTCGGCCAGCCAGCCGACGCCGACGCCGAGCACGGCCCGCCCGCCGCTCACCAGGTCGAGCGAGGCGACGGCCCGCGCGGTCACGTGCGGATCGCGCAGCGGCAGGATGTACACGCTGGTCCCCAGCCGGATCCGCGTCGTGTGCGCGGCGATCCACCCGAGCAGCACCCACGGGTCGTAGGTCGGGACGTCGAGCGCGACCGGCGGCTCGCCGCTCTCGCTGTAGGGGTAGGCCGGCGCGATGACCGCAGGCCAGATGAGGTGCTCCGGCACCCAGACCGACTCGCAGCCCGCCGCCTCGGCCGCGCTCGCCAGGCCCGGCAGCTCGGCCAGCTCCGCCGCGAGCGGGACGCCGAACTTCATCACGCGTGGTCGTGGTGGTGGTCGACGTCGGCCTCGGGCCGGTCGAGGTGGGCCGGGTCGATGCCGTACGCGCGCAGGCGGTCGTGCAGCGCCTCGCGGAACAGCAGGCCGACCGTCGTGCCCTCGGCCAGGAGCCGCTCGTCGAGGACGCGCTGGTCGCTCTCCGGGAGGCTGAACTGGACGTAGACGTTGGTCCAGCGCCGCGGCTCGGCGTCGTCGGTCACGACACGGCCGCCTTCTGGCGCGCGCGCTCGGCGGCGACGTCGACCGTGCGCCCGCGCGGCAGCCCGAGCCGGCGCTCGGCGATCATGCCGCGCAGGATCTCGCTCGTCCCGCCGTAGATCGTCGTCACCTGCGCGTGGCGGTAGGTGCGCGCGAGCGGCCCGTCGTACACGGCCTCCGCGCCGCCCGCGGCCAGCAGCTCGGTGGCGCCGCGCAGCAGCGCCTCGGTCGCGTAGAGCTTGGCCATCGAGCCCTCGATGTCGCCCGCGCGCTCGCCGGCGCGCAGCCAGGTCGCCCGCGTGCCGAGCACCCGCGCCACCTCCGCGTCGGCGGCGACCCGGCCGAGCCGGCGCAGCGCGTTGCGGTCGTGCTCGCGCCCCTCGCGCCGCACCCACGCGCCCGCGTCGTCGACCAGGCGCCGCAGCTGCGCGGCGAACTCGCCGCCGCGCTCGAAGGCCAGCGCCAGCATCACCACCGACCAGCCGCCGCCGACCTCGCCCACGCGAGCGCTGTCGGGGACGTGCACGCCGGAGTAGTACGTCATGTTGGTGCGCTCGCCGCCGAGCGTGTGGATCGGGTCCAGCGAGAAGCCCGGCGCGTCGGTGGGGACGAGGAACACCGTCAGCCCGTGGTGGCGCGCGCTCTCGGGGTCGGTGCGCGCGAGCAGGAAGACGTAGCCCGCCTCGTGCGCGAGCGTCGTGAACGCCTTCTGGCCGTCGATCCGCCAGCCGTCGCCGTCGCGGGTCGCCTTCGTGCTCACCGCGGCGAGGTCCGATCCGGCGTCCGGCTCGCTGTAGCCGAGGGCGACGACGAGCTCGCCGGCCTGGATGCGCGGGACGACCTCGTCGCGCTGCTGAGGGGTCCCCACGCGCCGCAGCGTCTCGGCGACGATCATCGAGATCGAGAACCCGTCGGTCGGCGCGCCGGCCGACGCCAGCTCGTAGTAGAGGATCTCCATGTCGAAGGCGTCGCGGCCCTGCCCGCCCTCCTCCGGCGGCCAGGCGGCGCCGATCCAGCCGCGCGCCGCCATCGCGCGGTACATGCCCCAGTCGTGGGCGGTGCCGGTCGCGTGGACCCGATGGCGGATCTCGGGGGTCAGCTCGGCGTCGAGGAACGCGCGCACCTCGGCGCGGAAGCCCTCGGTCTGCTCGTCGATCGCGAAGTCCATGGTCACGCCACGGCGCGCATCGCGGATGCGGCGCCGATCTCCTCCCAGAGCTCGTCGGGATCGCCGGCGGCGAGGCTGAGGCCCGTCGCGCGCAGCAGGTACAGGTGGATGTCGTACTCCAGCGCGTAGCCGTAGCCGCCGTGGACGTGCAGGCTCAGCTGGGCCGCGTCGACCGCGGTGCGGGCCGCGTGGGCGTAGGCGACGTCGGCGAGGAAGTCGCCCCCGTCGAGCCCGCGGTCCATCCGCCACGCGGCCTCGCGGGCGAGGAGCTGGGCGCCGTCGGTGGCCGTCACCGCGTCGGCGAACGGCTGCTGGAGCGCCTGGAACGCGCCGATCGCGGTGCCGAACTGCCGGCGGTCGCGGGCGTACCGGACGCCGATGTCCAGGGCCTCACGCGCGAGGCCCGCGAGCGCGCCGGCCGTCGCGACGCGCCACTCGGCGCGCGCCTGCGCCATCGCGCGGTGGGCGTCGGACCCGTGGGCGAGCACGGTCCGGCGCACGCCGGGGCCCGCGAGCGGACGGTCGGCGACGGCGAGGTGGCCCAGGTCGTCGCGACCGCCCGGCGGGGCGTCCTCGACGGCGACCAGGTCGTCGCCGTCCAGCGCGACGATCACGTCGGCGACGGCGCCGCCGGGCAGCGCGCGCGCCACGCCGTCCACGGGCGGGCGGGGCGCGAAGGCGGCGACGGCGTCGCCCGCGACGACGCGCTCGAGCAGGCTCGCGACGCCGGGCGCGGCGGCCCAGGCGGACAGGACGCGCGCGGCCGTCGCGGCCTCGACGAGCGGCACGCACGCGGCGCGGGCGCCCCACTCCTCGGCGATCAGGACCAGCTCGACCAGCCCGGCGCCGGCGCCGCCGAGGTGCTCGGGCACGCCGATGCCGACGGCGCCCAGCTCGGCCAGCAGCGACCAAAGGGCGGGGTCGAAGCCGGCGCCGGCGGCCGCCCGCACGCGCTCGGGCGTGGACTCCTTCTCGAACAGCGCGGCGAACGCCTCCTGGATCGCCCGCTCGTCGGGGCTCAGCGCGAGGTCCATCGGGCGCTCACCGCGTGGAGTTGTTGTCGTCGTCGGCGGCGGCGGCGTCGTCGGCGATCGCGTCGCGCGTGCTGCGGGCGTCCTCGCCGCGGATCGGGCTGCCGGACTCGTGGAGGCTCTGGACGTGGGCCAGCTGGTGGAGGCCGAACACCGAGTCGATCCCGGCGCGGTGCCCCATCGCGTCCTCCGAGCGGTTGACCGCCATCTTGGCCAGCGCCAGCGCGAACCGGCCACGGGTCGCGATCTTGTGCGCGAGCTCCCGCGTCCGCCCGTCCAGCTCGTCGCGGGGCCACACGTGGTTGACCATGCCCACGCGGTAGGCCTCGGCAGCGTCGATCGCGTCGCCGAGGAAGAGGAACTCCTTGGCCCGGCGCGGGCCCATCTCCCACGGATGGGCGAAGTACTCGACGCCCGGGGCGCCCATCCGGATGACCGGATCGGAGAACGACGCGTCGTCGGAGGCCACGATCAGGTCGCAGGCCCAGGCCAGCATCAGGCCGCCGGCGATGCACGCGCCGTGCACCATCGCGATCGTCGGCTTGGGCAGCTCGCGCCAGCGCCGGCAGAAGCCGAGGTAGACCTCGGACTCGCGCGACAGCCAGTTGTCGGCCGCGGTCTTGCCCACGTGGTCCCACCACATCGAGCGGCGCGGGTAGGGCACCTCGTAGTCGGCCATCCCGGCGGCGCTGAGGTCGTGGCCGGAGGAGAAGTGCTTGCCGGCGCCGCGCAGGATCGCCACGCCCAGCTCGTCGTCCTGCGAGAAGCGGTGGAAGGCGTCGTCGAGGGCGTACAGCAATGCGGAGTCCTGCGCATTGGCCGTCGCCGGGCGGTTGAGCGTGATGATGGCGACGCGGCCGTCGGTCTCGTAGAGGACCGGCGGCTCGCCCTCGGCCGTGGGCGGCTCGGTGCTCATGCCGCCGCCGGCTCGGCCGGCTCGTAGAACTGCTCGGTCCAGCGGCGGAAGTCGACGATCGGCCCCTCGCCCATGGCCAGGCGCGGATGCGTGCGGTACATCTTGTTCTCCCAGATCGGGATGTCCTGCTGGATCTGCCGGCGGAACTCGCGCATGAGGCCCTGGCCGTAGCGGCTCGGGCCGCCGGTCTCCGGATCGCGCGGCACGAAGAAGGTGTAGCGCGCGTCGATGACCTCCTCGTCGACCGGCGTCGCCGAGAAGATCGTGCGGCCGGCGCCGAGCCCGCGCTGGCGGACGACGTCCATCCCCAGGCCCCACAGCTCGGACTCCACCGCGCCCTGGACCTCGCCGCGCGGCGTCTGCATGGTGACGCTCGCGATGGCGCGGAACATCGGGCCGTCCTCGACCAGCTCCACCGAGCCGAAGCCGGAGACGCCGTGCACGAACTGGAAGTGGGCGATGTCGACCGTGTTCTCGAACAGCTCCTGCACGTGGCTGCGGATCGTGTAGCTGTCCTCCTCGATGCGCACGTACTCGGGGTCGTCGGCCTCGGCGAGGCGCGGCGGCTCCCAGGTCGGCTCGGTCCCGGCGGCCGAGTGCCACACCATGACGTGGCCGTTGGCCTCGATCGTCGGCAGCGCGTCGAGCTTGGCGGCGCGCTGCGGCTTGTCGCGGTAGGGGATCCGGACGTTGCGGCCGGCGCCGTCGTAGCGCCACTGGTGGAACGGGCAGACGACGTTGTCGCCCTCGACGAACCCCCCGTGGCCGATGTGCGCGCCGAGATGGGCGCAGAACGCTCCGGACACGTGCGCGGTTCCGGACTCGCCGCGCCAGCAGATCAGCTCGCGCCCGAACGCGCGGAGCGCGACGACCGTTCCGGCCGCCACCGCGTCGGAGCTTACGACCCGGTACCAGCTGTCGGGGAAGGCAGGGAGAGGAATTCGATCAGACATGGAATGCTCTAGATCATACAGACCGTTCGTGATAAGGTGTTGAAGATGCGAACGCCGCTGTGCGCCACCGCCCCCTTGGCGTCGCCGGCCACGTTGAGCGACTGGCGCGCCCGCGGGTGGCTGACCGACGGGCGCCTCGGGGGGCTCCTGGACGATGCCGCAGGCGCCCGTCCGGACGCGTGCGCGCTCGTCGACGCCGCCGGCGACCCGTGGACGTTCGCGCAGCTGCGCGACCGCTCGCACGCCATCGCCCACCAGCTCCTGGCCGCCGGCGTGCAGCGCGGCGACGTGGTCAGCTTCGCCCTGCCCAACGCCATGACGACGGTCGCCGTCGCCGCCGCGATCTGGCGGATCGGGGCGGTGGCCAACCCGGTGGTGACGGTGTACCGGGCGCACGAGCTGTCCTTCATCTTCGCTCAGCTGGACCCCGCCGTGGTCATCACCGCGCGCGACGTCCGCGGGCGTGACCTCTGCGCCGAGGTCGACGACGCCCTGGAGCGCGCCGGCGTGGCCCCGACCCGCCTCGTCGTCGGCGAGCCGCCGCCGGGCTGGAGCGCGCTGGCCGACACCACCGCCGTGCCGGCCCCCGGACTGGACGACGTCGAGCCGGGAGCGGCGTCCGACCCGTGCCTCGTCCTCTACACCTCGGGCACGACCGCCGACCCCAAGGGCGTGCTGCACACGCCGGCCGGCCTCCTGCACGAGGTCGCCACGATGCAGCGCGAGTGGGACCTGACCTCCGGCGACACGATGCTCATGGCCTCGCCGCTCACGCACATCACGGGCCTGCTCCAGGGCCTGCTGGTGCCGTGCCTCGTCGGCGCCCGCGCCGTGCTCATGGACCGCTGGGACCCCGACCTGTGCGTCGCGGCGATCGACCGCGAGCAGGTCACCTACATGGCGGGCGCGACCCCGTTCCTGCGCGGGATCGTCGACGCGTGCGTCCGCCGCCCCGCCGGCGCGCCGCCGCTCTCGCTGCGCCAGTACTGCTGCGGGGGCGCGGCGGTCCCGCCGGACCTCGTGCGCGAGGCCGACGCCCTCGGCATCGCGGCCTACCGCTGCTGGGGCATGACCGAGCTGCCGACCGCGACGCTCGCCAACGCGCGCGACCCGCTCGAGCTGCGCGCGACCACCGACGGGCGCGTCGCCGACGGCGTCGAGGTCGAGGCGGTCGACGCGGATCGCCACCCACTGCCGCCCGGCGCCGAGGGCGAGCTGCGCCTGCGCGGGCCCGAGCGGATGGTGGGCTACGTCGACGCGTCGCTGAACGCCGCGGCGCTCGACGCCGACGGCTGGCTCTACAGCGGCGACCTCGGGACCGTCGACGACTATGGCGTCGTGCGGATCACCGGACGCCTCAAGGACGTGATCAACCGCGGCGGCGAGAAGGTACCCGTCGCTGAGATTGAGCAGTTGCTCTACGAGCACCCGGCCGTCGCCGAGGTCGCGATCGTGGCGATGGCCGACGAGCGCCTCGGCGAGCAGGTCTGCGCCGTGCTCGTCGCCCGCGACGGGGTCGAGGTCGACGACGCGTCGGTTCGCGACTTCCTCCACGAGCAGCGCGTGGCCGTGCAGAAGCTGCCCGCGCGGATCGAGTGGGTCGCGGAGCTTCCGCGCACGGCCTCGGGCAAGGTCCGCAAGCACGAGCTGGGCGAGTCCCTCACCGCGCATGCCTAGCACCGCGATGGTCATCGGCGCCACGGGCGGCATCGGCGGCGCGTGCGCGCGCTCGCTGCACGCGCGCGGCTGGTCGCTGCTGCTCACCGGCCGCCGCGCCGACCCGCTGGCGGCGCTCGCGGCCGAGCTCGACGCGCGCCACGCCGCCGGCGACGCCAACGACGAGGACCTCCTGCAGCGCCTCGCCGGCGGCGCCGAGAGCATCGACATGCTCGTGCACGCCGCGGGCGTCCTGGAGGGCGCGCCGGTCCGCGACCAGCCCGTCGAGGTCTTCGACGCGGTCATCGCGGCGAACCTGCGCTCGGCCTACGTCGCCGTTCGCGCGTGCCTGCCGCGGATGTCGGCCGGGGCGCGGATCGTCCTGGTCTCCTCGACCTCGGCGACGCGGCCGATGCGCGGCCTGAGCGCCTACTCGGCGGCCAAGGCCGGCATGAACGCCTTCGCCGGCGCGCTCGCGGCCGAGCTGGAGCCGGAGGGCATCAACGTCAGCCTCGTCTCCCCCGGCCCGGTCGACACGGCGATGATGGGCGCGTCCGTCAACGAGTTCCCCTCGCTGCCCGCGAGCGACGTCGGCGAGGTCGTCGGCTGGCTCAGCGAGCTGCCGCCGCGGATGGTCGTGCCGGACGTGCTGTTCCGCGCGCCGCTGCGCGGACCGTTCGCGAAGATGGCCGGCGGCGGCGGGACCCAGGGCCAAGACCTCAGCGCGTTGCGCTCAGCCAAGGAGACATCATGACCGGCGCGGTGGCGACGGGGACCAGCACCATCTCGGCGACCCTCGACGACGCCGTGGCGCGCCGCGGCGACGCCCCGTGGATGGTGATCGGCCAGGAGACGCAGACGTTCACCGAGCTCGGCCAGCGCGTCGACGCGATCGCGGCCGGGCTGATCGCCGCGGGCGTCGAGCCCGGCGACGGGATCGCGCTGTTCCTGGGCAACCGCTTCGAGTGGCTGCAGATCGAGTACGCGGCCGCCGCCATCGGCGCGTTCCTGGTCCCGCTCAACACCTGGCTGCGCCAGCGCGAGCTGACCCACATCCTCGCGTCGTCGGGGTGCCGCGTCCTGCTGTGGGGCGACCGGATCCTGCGGCACGACCTGCGCCCGCTGCTGCAGCAGCTCGTCCCCGAGCTGACGCAGCCGCAGACGTCCGTCGCCAGCGCGCGCTTCCCGGCGCTGAAGACCGTCGTCGGGCTCGGCGAGGGGCCGTGGCCGGCCGGCGTCCTGGGCTGGGAGGAGCTGCTGCGCCGGGGCGAGGCCGTGCCCGCTTCCGTCCGCCGCGAGCGCGCGGCCGCGGTGCGCCCCGAGGACACGGGCCTCGTGCTCTACACCTCGGGGACGACCGGGCAGCCCAAGGGCGCGGTGCTCTCCCAGACGGGGATCGTCGACCACATGCGGTCGTGGACCACGCACCTCGGCCTCGGTCCCGACGACCGCTCGATCATGGCCTCGCCGCTGTTCTGGGTCTTCGGCTGCACGCTGAACGCCATGGTGCCGCTGCACGCCGGCTCGATGACGGTGCTGCACGAGCGCTTCGACGCCGAGCGCTTCCTCGGCGACCTCTCCGGCCACGCGTGCACGCACCTGCAGGGCGTTCCCGATCAATACGAGCTCATGCTCGGTCACGAGCGCTCCGCGGACCACGACCTCAGCGCGATCCGGGTCGTCCAGCTCGGCGGCTCGCGCTCGGTCGGCAGCCTCGCCCGCCGCCTGCTGGAGCGCGCGCCCGACGCCCAGATGGTCGGCGCCTACGGCCTGACCGAGGCGGTCGGCGTGAACACCTGGACCGAGTTCGACGACCCGATCGAGCGCCTGGCCACCACGATCGGCCACCCCGCGCCCGACAACGAGGTCGTGCTGCGCGACCCCGGGACGCTCGAGCCCGTCGAGCCTGGGCAGGTCGGCGAGATCTGGATCCGCGGCGGCCACGTCGCGCGCGGGTACCTCGGCGACGAGGAGGCCACCGCCGCGGCGTTCGTCGACGGGTTCCTGCGGACCGGCGACCTGGCCTCCGCCGACGAGGACGGCTACCTCACGCTCTCCGGACGGCTCTCGCACACGTACAAGCGCGGCGGGATGAACGTCTACCCCGCCGAGATCGAGGCGCTGCTCGCCGAGCACCCCGCCGTCCAGTTCCCGGCCGTGGTCGGCGTCCCCGACGAGCGCCTCGGCGAGGTCGGCGCGGCGTTCGTCGTGCTCGCGCCCGGCCAGGAGGTCGGCGAGGCCGAGCTGCTCGCCTGGTGCGAGGGCCAGCTCGCCGACTACAAGCTCCCGCGCTACGTGCGGTTCGTCGAGGAGCTGCCGATGACGGCCAGCGGGAAGGTCCGCAAGCACGTGCTCCAAGAGGGCTGGGCCGACGGCCAGCCCGTCGCCTGACGCCATGCCGGTGGTCGACGGCTTCGTCAACCCGGTGCTGTGGAGCTGGGACGAGGCCCCGGACTTCGTCCGCGCCGCCCTCGGCGAGCGCATGCGCGCGACGCTCGACGCCGCCGCCCGGCTCGATCCCGCCGACCTCGTCGCCGAGATGGAGGTGTCCGGCGTCTCCCACGCCGTCGCCAACGCGCCGGTCGGGCTGTGGGAGCCGGTCCTCGCCGTCGTCCAGGCCCATCCCGAGCACTTCTCGTTCTCGGTCGAGGTCGATCCCCGCCAGGGGATGACGGCGGTCCGCGACGTAGAGCGCGCCGTGGGCGACCACGGCGCCGTCCTGGTCCGGATGGTGCCGTTCATGATCGGCCTGCCGCCGTCGGACCGCGTGTACTACCCCATCTACAGCAAGTGCATCGAGTTGGGCGTGCCGGTCGCGGTCAACACCGGGATCCCCGCCGCGCCGATGCCGGCCGAGGTCCAGCGCCCGCTGCACCTCGACGAGGTCGTGCGCCACTTCCCGGAGCTGCGCGTGATCATGCAGCACGGCGCCGACCCCTGGTGGGACGAGGCGATCGCGCTGCTCAACAAGTACGACAACCTGCG
>DATDMD010000107.1:0-5327 GCA_036518975.1 Baekduia sp. | reverse complement strand
CGCCGACCCGCGCGCGACCGGGGCCCAGCGCTACAGCGTCGACGTCGACATGCCCGGCCAGCTCCACGCCGCGCTCGTCCGGTCGACGGTGGCCCACGGCGTCGTGCGGGCCGTCGACACGTCCGCGGTGCCCGCCGGCGCCGTCGTCCTGCTGCCGGAGGACGTCGCGGACCTGCCGCTCTACGGCTGCCAGGTCGCCGACCAGCGCGTCCTGGCCGGCGACCGCGTGCGCTTCGCCGGCGACGTCGTCGCCGCGGTCGCGGCGCCGACCCGCGCGGCCGCGCGCGCCGCCGCCGACGCGGTGCTGGTCGACGTCGAGGAGCTCCCGGCGGTCTTCGGCGCGCAGGAGGCCGCGCGCGAGGACGCGCCGCTGCTGCACGACGCGCCGTCGGTCTCCGAGAACGAGGCGGCCTACTTCGGGATCCGGCCGGTGCCGGGCACGAACATCTGCCACCGGTTCCGGATCCGCCACGGCGACGTCGACGCCGGGTTCGCCGGCGCGGCCGTGGTCGTGGAGGGCACCTTCCGGACGCCGTCGGCCGCTCACGCGCCGATGGAGCCCCACGCCACCGTCGGGCGCTTCACCGACGCGGGGCGGCTGGAGATCGTCACCGGCACCCAGACGCCGTTCAACCTGCGCATGGAGCTCGCCGCGCTGTTCGGGATGGACGAGGAGGACGTCCGCGTCGTCGTCCCGCCGATGGGCGGCTCGTTCGGGGCGAAGACGTTCACCCGCACCGAGGCGATCGTCGCGGCGCTGGCCCGCAAGACCGGGCGCCCGGTCAAGCTGGTGCTCGACCGCGCCGAGGAGTTCGTGACGCTCAACCGCCACCCGGCGACCGTCCGCGTGCGCCTGGGCGCGACCGCCGACGGCGACCTGGTCGCGAAGGCCGTGACGTGCTGGGCCGACACCGGCGCCTACGCGGACTGCGGGCCCGGCGTGGCGCAGAAGATGGGCTTCGCCGCCCCGGGGCCGTACCGGCTGCCGCACTGCTGGGTCGACTCCTACGCCGTCTACACCAACACGCCGCCCAACGGCGCCTTCCGCGGCTACGGCGCGATGCAGTCGATCTGGGCGTCGGAGCGCACGATGGACCTGCTCGCCGCGAAGCTCGGCATGAGCCCGCTGGACCTGCGGCGGCGCAACCTGCTGCGCGACGGCGACGTCTACCCGACGGGGGAGACGATGCACGACACCTGCTTCGCCGAGCTCCTGGAGCGCGCGGCGGCCGCCGTCGACTACGAGGCCGATCCGACCGGCAAGGGCCTCTCGTTGATCATGAAGGGGATGCAGACGCCGTCGCGCGCGGCCATCGCCGTCGAGCGCGAGGGCGACGACCGCTACGTCATCCGGTGCGCGACGACCGAGATCGGCCAGGGGGCCCGGCGCTCGCTGGCGCTGCTGGCAGCCGAGCAGCTCGGCTGCCCGCCCGAGCGGATCCGCGTCCCGGATCCCGACACCGACCGCGTCCCGTTCGACACGCGGACGACGTCGAGCCGCTCGACGGCGATGATGGGCCGGGCGCTCGTGGTCGCCTGCGCCGCGCTGCTGGAGGACGGCCGTCGCGGGTACGGCGAGATCTCCGAGCCGGGAGGGTTGGACCCGGACACCGGCCAGGGCATCGCGTCGAGCCACTGGCACCAGGCGGCGGCGGCGGCGCACCTGAGCGTCGACGAGGAGACCGGCGTCGTCGCGCTCGAGCGCGTGCACTGCCCGGTGTACGCCGGCCGGGTCGTCAACGCGCCGGGCGCCGACCTGCAGAACGAGGGCTCCATGTTCATGGGGTTGGGGACGGCGCTGTTCGAGGCCATCACCTTCAGCGACGGGCAGGTGACGAACGCCAACCTGTCGGACTACAACATCCCGACGGCCGTCGACGTGCGCGCCTGCACCCACGAGCTGGTGGAGCGTCCCGGGGCCCCGATCCACGGGCTCGGCGAGACGGCGCTGCCGCCGATCCCGCCGGCCGTCGGCAACGCGCTGGCGAGCCTCGGCATCGAGCTGTATGACCTGCCGATGACGCCCGAGCGCGTGCTCGAGGCGCTCGACGCGCGCGCGGCGGCGCCGCGTGGCGCCGCCGCTCTGGAGGCGCGGAAGCCATGAGAGTGGGCTTCCTCCTGGACGACGCGCCCGTCGAGATCGAGGTGCCCGAGGACCAGATGCTGGTCGAGACGCTGCGCGCGCTCGGCCGCCTCAGCGTGCGCGAGACGTGCGGCATCGGCGTCTGCGGCGCGTGCACGGTGCTCGTCGGCGGCGAGCCCGCGTCCGGCTGCCTGCTGCTGACCGCGCAGGTCGAGGGCAAGAGCGTCACGACCGTGGACGGCCTGGCCGGCGACGACCCGGTCCTGGCCGCCTTCACCGCGACGCACGCGTTCCAGTGCGGCTGGTGCACGCCGGGCATGGTCCTCACCGTCAAGGCGCTGCTGGCCGGCGGCGCGGCGCCGGATCGCGAGGAGGCGGCGGAGGCCCTGGGCGGCAACCTCTGCCGCTGCGGCTGCTACAGCCGGATCCTCGACGCCGTCGAGCTCGCCGCCCACCAGGACCCGTCCCGTTCGAGCAAGGAGCCGTAGCCGATGACCTTCGTCGTGACCGCCAAGTGGACGATCAAGGAGGGACGCGAGCAGGACGTCGAGGACGCGATCCTCGCGCTGATCGAGCCGAGCCGCGCGGAGCCGGGCAACCTGTTCTACCAGGCCAACCGCGACCTCGAGGACCCGCGCGTCGTCTTGTTCTACGAGCTGTACGCCGACCGCGCCGCCTACGAGGCGCACGGCGCCTCCGAGCACTTCCAGCGGCTGGCGCACGGGACCGCGATCCCGCTGCTCGAGTCCCGCGAGCGCCGGTTCTACGACACCTTCGGCCCGCTGGAGCGGCGCGCGCCATGCTGATCGACAAGGTCTTCGAGGTCCCGGTCGGCGTCGAGGACGTCTGGGCCGCCCTGCTCGACGTCGAGCGGATCGCCCCGTGCCTGCCCGGCGCCAGCATCGACGAGGACCGCGGGGACGGCGAGTACGGCGGCTCGATGCGCATCAAGCTCGGTCCGGTCACCAGCACCTTCAAGGGGACGCTCCAGGTCGCCGAGGCGGACGCGACCGCGCGCCGCGCGGTGATCCGCGCGTCGGCGCGCGACACCCGCGGTCAGGGCGCGGCGGCCGCGACGATCACCTCGACGCTGGCGCCGGCGACCGGCGGGACGCGCGTCTCGGTCCAGACCGAGATGCAGCTCGCCGGCACGGCCGCGCAGTTCGGGCGCGGCGTCGTCGACGACGTCAGCGAGAAGCTGCTGACCGAGTTCGCCGCGCGCCTGGCGGCCGAGATCCAGGACCCCGCGACGCGCGCGGCGCCGACGCTCGCCTCCGGCGATGGCGATCCGGACGGCCACACGGCCCCGGCGCCGGGATCCCGGCCGGCGGCGGCGCCGGCCGACGACGTGCTCGACCTGACCGCGGCGAGCCGCGACGCGCTGCTCAAGCGCGCGGTGCCGGCGCTGGCCGGTCTGGGCCTCGTGCTGGCGCTCGCGATGGCGCTGACCGGCCGCCGCCGGGCCCCGGCGCGCCGCGCGCCGCTCGTCGTGGTCAAGGGCCCGTTGCTCGTCGTTCGACCCCGGCCCGCCGGCCGGTGGAGGTGGAGCTAGCCATGGGGGTCCTCGCGTTCGCGGAGGAGCACTGCACCGAGGTCCGGGAGGCCGGCGGCAAGGGCGCGTCGCTCGCCCGCCTGGCGGCGATGGGGCTGCCGGTCCCGCCGGGGTTCGTCGTGTGCTGCGACGCGCTGGAGGAGGCGCTCGGCGATCGCGCCGGGGCGCTGCGGGCGGCGATCGCCGACGCCGCCGACGAGGCGCGGCTGCCCGCGTGCGCCGCGGCGGCGCAGGAGCTGGTCGCCGCGCTCGAGATCCCTGAGCGGATGCGCCTGGACGTGCGCGCGCGGTACGCCGAGCTCGGCGACGACGCGCCGGTGGCCGTCCGGTCCAGCGCGGCGAGCGAGGACGGCGACGCGGCGAGCTTCGCCGGCCAGCAGGAGACTTACCTCAACGTGCGCGGCGGGGACCAGGTGCTGGAGCGCGTGCGCGACTGCTGGGCGTCGTTCTTCACTGAGCGTGCGCTGTTCTACCGCGCGCGGAAGGGGTCGCTGGAGGACCTCGGCATGGCCGTCGTCGTGCAGGCGCTCGTGTCGGCCGACGTCGCCGGCGTCATGTTCACGGTCGACCCGGTGCACGCCCGCAAGGACCGCATCCTGGTCGAGGCCGTCCTGGGCCTCGGCGAGGCGGTCGTCTCGGGCGAGGTCACGCCGGACCACTACCTGCTCAAGCGCGACGGGCGAGTCGCCCGCGAGACGATCGCCGTCCAGCCGCTCATGATCCGCGGCCTGCCCGGCGGCGGCACCGAGGAGCACGCGCTCACGCCCGCGGAGGGCGGCCGGCGCAAGCTCGACGACGCGACGCTGGCCGAGCTGGCCCGGATCGGGTGCGCGCTCCAGGACGCCTTCGGCGCGCCTCAGGACGTCGAATGGGCCGTCGCCGGCGGCCGGCTCTTCATCCTCCAGGCCCGCCCGGTGACGGCGTGAGCAGCTCACTGGAGGACCGTGCTCAGCAGTGGATCGAGGAGATCCACCCGCACGCCACGCACCTCGTGCGCGCGCGCGACTGGGTGCTCGTCGTCGATCCCGGCGCGGGGGAGGGGCTGCGCGTCGCGGCCCTCCTGCACGACGTCGAGCGCGCGTTCCCGGACCCGTCGAGCCCCTGGGATCCGGCCGGCGACTGGAACGACCCCGGCTACGTGCGCTGGCATCAGGACCGCTGCGCCGAGTACGCCGCGGCCTGGCTGGTCGAGCAGGGCGCGCCGGCGCCGCTCGTCCAGGAGGTCGACCGCCTCATCCTCGTCCACGAGGAGGGCGGCTGGCCCGAGGCCGACGTGCTGCAGGCCGCCGACTCGCTGTCGTTCCTCGAGACGCTCACGCCGATCACCGTCGCGTGGGTCCGGCGCGGCATCGACCCCGAGCACGCCCGGGCCAAGCTCCGGTTCATGGCCGACCGGATCACGATCCCGGCGGCGCGCGCCGCAGCGGAGCCACTGCTGCGACGCGCCTTGGCCGAGCTCGACGCCGCGGCCATGGGGAGTGGGGAGGTGGGGTCAGAGGGGCGTGGCCGCTAGGCCTCGCGCTGGCCGACGGAGGGCGTCGCCAGGTCCTTGTTCTCGGGGACGAACTTGCTGGCGGTGAACGTCGCGCCCTGCGGGTCGGCGATGACCGTCATGCGGGTCCACGGCGCGTCGAACGGCGGCACGATGACGGTGCCGCCGAGCTCGGCGGCGCGGGCGGCGATCGCGTCTGC
>DATDMD010000106.1:0-6945 GCA_036518975.1 Baekduia sp. | reverse complement strand
AGGATGACGAGCGCCCGGCGCTGCGCGCGCGGAGTCTGGGGTCGGGGTCGGGGAGCGGAGGCCATGACCCGACCGTAACAGATCGTCTTGAAGTAGACGATCTTTTGTCAGACGACGGTCGACGCGGCTACGCCGCGGCCGTCCGCTTGCGCCGCTGCGCCGGCCCCTCGAGGTGGAACGGCGCGGCCAGCGGGCCGTCGACGAGCTCGGTGAGAACACGCAGGAACGCTGCGCGATCGCGGTCGCGGACGTCCCCGAGCAGCTCGTCGTAGAGGTCCTGGACGACCCGGTGCGCGCGGGCGACCGCGTCGTGGCCCGCGGCGGTCACGCCGACGACCTTGACCCGGCGGTCACCGGGCGCGGGCCGCCGCTCGGCCAGCCCGCGCGCGGTCAGCGCGTCGAGCGTCGTGACGACCGTCGACTTGTCCATCCACGCGGCGTCGGCGAGCTCGCGCTGGGTGAGGTCGGCCTCGCTGGCCTTCCACAGCGCGCAGTACTCGCGGACGGTGACGCCGACCTCGGCGAGCGCCGCGCCCATCCGGACGCCCAGGGCGTACGAGGCCTGGTTGAGCAGCATCGCGATGTCGACCTCGGGCGCGCTGACGGTGGACATGGGGCACAGCCTAGAGCGCTCGCCCTGGTGCGGATCTCCGTACCTGGGGGTCCGGGAAGTCGGACCGCGGCCTCCGGCTCGTCGTTGGCGAAGCGCGCGGGGCGTGTGCGACGTTGATGTCAACGACTCAGAAGCAGAAAGGCACTTCAGATGGACGCGATCAGCATCTCCGATCGGCGGGCGGACGCCAGCCAGCCCCTCCTCCACCAGCACAGCGACGAGATCCAGGGCTTCGACCAGCTGCGCGACCTGCCGCTCGGGCTCTCGCGTGAGGTGCGCGGGGAGGTCGTGGCGATCCTGAACAAGGTCCTGGCCGACACCCGCATCCTGCGCGACCTGTACAAGAAGACGCACTGGCTCATGCGCGGGCACACCTTCTACCCGCTGCACCTGCTGATGGACAAGCACGCCGGCGAGCAGGACGCGCTCGTCGACGTCCTCGCCGAGCGCGTGCAGACGCTCGGGGGGATCGCCGTCGGCGACCCGCGCCACGTCGCCGAGCTGACGACGATCCCGCGCCCTCCCGACGGCGCCGAGGAGGTCCCGGCGATGCTGTCCCGCCTCCTCGAGGCCCACGAGGCGATCATGATCCAGACCCGCGCCGGCGCCCACCGCACCGCGGATCTCGGCGACGACGGCTCGAACGACATCCTGGTGTCGGACGTGCTGCGGACCAACGAGCTGGAGACGTGGTTCGTGGCCGAGCACCTGGTCAACACGCCGAGCACGGTGGCCTGACCGGCGGCGCGCGGCCTGCCGCGCCGCGCCGTGCGTGTGCGGACGCGCGCGCGCCAGGTCGGCCACCGCCGCCACCGGGGATGAGATGCTCGCCGGCACCATGTCTCATTCGACGATCGACCCCACCTTCTACCGCTCGGCGGCCGACGCGGCGGCCGCTCCCGTGGAGCACCTGGCCTACGTCGTCGCGTTCGACCGCGCGGCCCAACAGCACGACGCGTTGACGGTCGTCGACGTCGATCCGGCCTCCGACCGCTACGGCCAGGTCATCGGCTGGACCGAGGTCCCCGGGCTCGGCGACGAGCTGCACCACTTCGGCTGGAACGCCTGCAGCAGCGCGCTCAAGCACGAGGGGCACGACATGGACGGCCTCGCGCGCCGCTACCTGCTGGTGCCGGGGCTGCGCTCGTCCAACATCTACGTCTTCGACACCGGCCCCGACCCGCGCAGCCCGCAGCTCGTCAAGACGATCGACGCCGGCAGCCTGGCGGCGAAGGCCGGCTACTCGCGCCCGCACACCCTGCACTGCGGGCCCGACGGGGTCTTCCTCACGTGCCTGGGCGGCCCCGAGGGCGACGACGACGGACCGGGCGGGATCGCGCTGCTCGACCACGAGACGTTCGAGGTCCTGCGGGCGTGGGAGACCGACCGCGGGCCCCAGCGCCTGCACTACGACGCCTGGTGGCACCTCAACCAGAACGTGCTGATCTCCAGCGAGTGGGGCAGCCCGTCGATGATCGAGAACGGGATCGTGCCCGACCTGCTGCTGGGCCAGAAGTACGGCCACGCGCTGCACTTCTGGGACCTGGCGGAGGGTCGCCACCTGCAGCGGGTCGATCTCGGCGCCGAGCACCAGATGGCGCTCGAGCTGCGGCCCTCGCACGACCCCGACGCGACCTGGGGGTTCGTCGGCGTCGTGATCTCGACCGAGGACCTGTCGGCCTCGGTGTGGCGCTGGTTCCGCGAGGGCGACGAGTGGAAGGCCGAGAAGGTCATCACCATCCCCGCCGAGCCCGCCGACGCCGACCTCCTGCCTCCCGCGCTCAAGCCGTTCGGCGCCGTGCCGCCGCTCATCACCGACATCGACCTCTCCGTCGACGACCGGTACCTGTACGTCTCCTGCTGGGGCATCGGCGAGCTCAAGCAGTACGACGTCTCCGACCCGGCCCACCCGCGCGAGGTCGGCTCCGTGCGCATCGGCGGCATCGTCGACCGCGCGCCCCACCCGGCCCGGCCCGACCTGCCGCTGGCCGGCGGGCCGCAGATGGTCGAGGTCAGCCGCGACGGCCGCCGCGTCTACTTCACCAACTCGCTCTACGGCGCCTGGGACGACCAGTTCTTCCCCGACGGCGTCGGCGCCTGGATGGCGAAGCTCGACGCCGGCCCCGACGGCGGCCTCACGATCGACGAGCGCTTCTTCCCCCACGGCGACGACTTCCGCGGCCTGCGCCCGCACCAGATCCGGCTGCAGGGCGGGGACGCGTCGTCGGACTCGTACTGCTATCGGTGAGGGAGCCTTTGCTGACGACGCCGGGTTGGGACGACACGGAGCGTCTCGGGCTCGAGGTCCTGGCGGCCCGGCACGTCGCGGGTCCCCCGCCGGAACCGCGGCGCCCCGACCGCCCCCATCCGCTGGCGCTCGACGTCAACGCCGCCCACGGCATCGCGGCGGTGTCGTTCGCCATCTTCGACATGTACCCCGACATCGCACGGGGCTGGTGGTGCGAGGCGGTGACGTTCTCGTTCCGGGACGGCCAGTGGTGCTACGCCGGCGGTGAGTCGGACAACAGCACCACACCGGACCCGTTCTCGCGCCCGGACAGGGCAACGAACTCGGTCCACGGCTGGTGTGACTGGCACTCCAACGGCGGCCTGGGCGAATGGACCGACGACCCGCCGGAGGAGCGACACACGTTCTTCGGCATCGCACCGGCAGGGACCGCGCGCCTCACGGTGACCGACGCGGAGGGCAGCGCACGCGATCTGCTGATCACTCCATGGAACGGCGCATATGTCGCCGTCGTCGCCGGTGCCCACAGCACCCTCACCGGCTATGACCGGCGTGGCGACGTCCTCGGGTCCCTGAGCTTCCGTTGAGTGCCGATCTCCCGCCGCCCGAGGCGGGTGGCTAGGGTGCGCGCATGTCTCGCTACTCGCATGTCAACCTGCTCGAGGTCGAGGACTCCGTCAGCGACCGCGCCCCCGGTCTCCAGGGCCGTTTCGGTCGCAAGCACCTGGACTCGCGTGACCTCGGCGTGAGCCATTGGCGCTACGACGCGAACCTCCGCACGCCGTTCGCCCATAGCCACAAGGAGCAGGAGGAGGCCTACATCGTGGTCGCCGGCAGCGGGCGCGTGCTGCTCGACGACGAGGTGGTCGAACTGCAGCTGTGGGACGTCGTGCGCGTCGCGCCCGAGGTGCAGCGGGCGTTCGAGGCCGGTCCGGAGGGCATGGACCTGATCGCGGTCGGCGGCCCGAAGCCGGAGGGCGGCGACGGCGTGCCCGGCGAGGCGGTCTGGCCCGAGCAGGGGTAGGGCGGTGCCGGACATCGGCATTTGAATTCGGGGGCTCGGCGCTTACGGTGTAGGAGGCGCCATGAGGTCCGAGCCTGTCCCTCCGCGGCACAGCGTCTACGCGTACGAGGACGTTCACGAACACGTCAGCGACGCCCTTGGGCCCGGCCGGTGAGGAGCGTCCATGGCTCTGCCTGGCAATCCCTGGCTGGGGATCGACGCGGCGACACCGCCCCGCTCCCGTGCCCGCGAGGCACGGCGGGAGTGGGAGCGGTTCGTCGGCGAGGGCCGGCTCGACGAGGGAACGCGCGCGCCCCTCGCGGACTCGTGGCGACGCTCGCAGGCCGCGGGCGTCGATCCTTCGGGGAGCCGGTTGGCCCCGCTCGCCGTCGTGCGCGACGAGGCGCTCGCGCGGTGGCACGCGCATCCGCTCGCGGACGCGGCGCCGCTGATCCGCAGCCGTCTGGCGACCCTGGCCGAGGCGTCCGGGCACCTGATCGTGATCGCCGACGCGCAGGGGATGCTGCTCCAGCTCTGGGGCAACGCCCGCATCCGCTCGAACGCGGCGGACGCGGTGAACTTCACAGAGGGCGCGCTGTGGAGCGAGCCCGGCACGGGCACGAACGCGATCGGGACGGCGCTGGCCGCGGACCACGCGGTGCAGATCTTCGCCACCGAGCACTTCGTCGAGCCGGTCCACCCGTGGACGTGCTCGGCCGCCCCCGTGCACGACCCGGAGAACGGCGAGCTGCTGGGCGTGATCGACCTGACCGGTCCGCATCGCAACGTGCACCAGCAGAGCCTGGGGCTGGCGATCGCCGCCGCGCACGCGGTCGAGTCGCACCTGCGCTGGCGCCTGCGCGAGCGCGACGGCCGGCTGCGCGCGCGCCACGGGGCGCGGATCACGGGCGCCGGGGACCTCCGGGCCCTCGTCGCCCCGGCCGGGCGCGTCCTCGCCGACGACCCCCGCGGCTGGCTGCACGGCGCGCGCCTGGAGGTGCCGGCCGGCGGCGGTGCGCTGATCCTCCCGTCGGGCGACCGGGCGTTCGCCGAGCCCGTCGGGGACGAGGAGGCCTTCGTCGTCCGGACGGCGGCGGCCCGGCGCGCGGCGCCCCGTCCCGTCGCCGACGATCCGTCGCGCATGCTCGTCGAGCTCCAGCGGATGGCGGACGAGCAGGCGGCGCTGCGGCGCGTCGCGACGCTCGTGGCGCACGGCGTGCCTCCGGGCGAGCTCTTCCACGCCGTCGCGGCGGAGGTCGGCGGGCTCCTGGACGCCGACCTCACGGCGATGGTCCGCTACGAGTACGACGACGTCCCGGCCGCGCGCGTCATGGCGGCGTGGCCCGCGGTCGACGAGGCGGACCCGATCAACCGCCGCTGGCCGCTCGCCGACACCGGTCTCGCGGAGACGATCGTGAAGTCGTGCCGGCCGGCGCGGATCGACTCCTGGACCGGCGTTCCCGGGCCCGGCGCCGCGTTCCTGCGCGACGAGCGCGGGGTCGCCGCGTCGGTGGGCGCGCCGGTCCTGGTCGAGGGCCATGTCTGGGGTGCGCTGCTGGTCCACATGACCACCGCCGCGCGGCTCCCGGCGGGCATGGAGGGCCGGGTCGCGGGCTTCGCGCAGCTGGCCGCGACGGCGATCGCCAACGCCGACGCGCGCGCCGAGGTGCAGCGCCTCGCCGAGGAGCAGGCCGCGCTGCGGCGGGTGGCGACGGTCGTCGCCCAGGGCGCCTCGCCCGCCGTCGTCCTCGACGCCGTCGCCGCGGAGATGGAGGGGCTGCTCGACGCCGGTGACGTCGCGCTGAGCCGGTACGAGCCCGGCGGCGAGGCCACGGTCGTCGCCCACCACGGGGCGGATGCGACGCGTGTCTCCCCCGGGACGCGCGTGCGACCGGAGCCCGAAGGCGTGACGGCGATCGTCCGGCGCACCGAGCGCCCGGCCCGGATCGAGCGCGCGGCGGTCGCGGGGCTCGCGTCGGCGGCCGGCGTGCGCGCCGCGGTCGGGGCGCCCATCGTCGTGGACGGCCGGCTCTGGGGCGTCGTCGTCGCGAACTGGAGGGGCGAGGAGTCTCCGCCGGCCGACACCGAGCAGCGCATGGCCCAGTTCGCCGAGCTGCTGGACACCGCGATCGCGAACGCCGACGGCCGCGACCAGCTCATGGCGTCACGCGCGCGGCTGCTCACCGCGGGCGACGAGGCTCGCCGCCAGGTGGTGCGCGACCTCCACGACGGCGCGCAGTCGCGGCTGGTGCACACGATCGTGACGCTGAAGCTCGCCCAGCGTGCGCTCCGCGCGCACGACGGCGAGGCGGAGTCGCTCGTCGGCGAGGCGCTCGCGCACGCCGAGCAGGGCCAGGTGGAGCTCCGCGAGCTGACCCACGGGATCCTCCCCACGGTCCTCATGCGCGGCGGCCTGCCGGCCGGCGTCAGCGCGCTCGTGGCGCGGCTCGACCTCCCGGTCGGCATCGACGTCGGCGCCGACAGGCTCCCCGCCGAGATCGAGGCGAGCGCCTACTTCATCGTGGCCGAGGCGCTGACGAACGTCATCAAGCACGCCCAGGCCGACCGCGCCCACGTCAAGACGACGCTGGAGGACCGGATGCTCCGCATCGAGGTGCGCGACGACGGGATCGGCGGCACCGACCCGGACGGCCACGGCCTCATCGGCATGCGCGACCGGGTGACGGCGCTCGGGGGACGGCTCGACATCGCGAGCCCGGCGAGCGGCGGGACGCTCGTCTCGGCGACGCTGCCGCTCACTTTGGGGTGAGGTGCCGCTGTGCGACGGGAATTCGAGCGGTGAGGAGCGTTGCGGTGAAGGACCCGTCGCGCTCTTCTTGGATCTGACGTGCGGCGAAGATCGCGCGGCTGGTGTGCACCACCGCGTCTGACGTGGAGCCCACCGAGTACCGGTAGGTGACGTCGTCGGTTTGGCGGTAGGCGAAGATCGCTCCGCCCTTGATCCAGGACGCGACCCCGGAGCCGAGGGTAGGGCTCCGTAGGAAGTAGCCATCGCTACGAGCGAGCGTGGTGCCGTGGCCGCCGCTGCAGCGGCTGAGGCTGAGGGTGCCGCCGGCGGCG
>DATDMD010000105.1:0-5510 GCA_036518975.1 Baekduia sp. | reverse complement strand
GTTTCTCTTTAAGCCGCGAGCGGACGGACGCGCCTCGGATCTCCGGCCAGAACGCTGAAGATCCCGGGCCCAGCGACCGAGGATCCACCTGATGGCCGAGTCCGTCGCCACCGCGGCCACCGCGCCCCCCGCTCCTGCCTCGCACGACGCCGAGATCCTCTTCGCGCGCCAGCCGATCCTGGACGCCGACAGCCGCCTCGCGGGCTACGAGCTGCTCTACCGCGGCGAGGGCGGCAGCGAGTCGCCGCACGCCGCGACCTCGCGGGTCGCGGCCTCCGCGCTCTCCGACCTCGGCCTCCGCCAGGCGACCGGCGGCGCGCCCGCGTTCCTCAACGTCACCACCGAGTTCCTCCTCGCGATGGACCCGCTGCCGTTCGGGCCCGAGGGCGTCGTCTTGGAGATCGCGGCCGACCGCGTCCCCGACGGCCCGCTCCTGGAGCGCCTGAGCCGCCTGCGCCAGCACGGCTACATGCTCGCCGTCGACGGCTACGCCGGCCAGCCGACCGCCGACCCGCTGCTGGACTACGCGACGCTCGCCAAGGTCGAGGCGCGCGACGTCGGCGCGTCGGGCCTGGCGATCATCGTCTCCCACCTGCGCGGCCGCGGCATCCGGCCGATCGCCAACCACGTCGAGTCGCACTCCGACCACGACCGCTGCGCCGACGCCGGCTTCGAGCTCTTCCAGGGCGACTTCGTGTGCCGGCCGCGCGAGATCGTCGGCCACAACGTCCCGACCGCGTCGATCGGCGCGCTGCGGCTGGCCGCCGGGATCAGCGCCCGCGACGACGGCGACGTCGACGAGCTCGAGAAGGCGATCGCGCTCGACCCCGGCCTGAGCCTGCGCCTGCTGCGCTTCGTCAACAGCGCGGCGTTCAGCCTGCGGCACCAGATCAAGTCCGTGCGCCAGGCGATCGTCCTGCTCGGCCCGCGCACGGTCCGCCAGTGGGCGATGCTGCTCCTGCTCTCCGGCATCGACGAGCAGCGCGGCCCGCTGCTCATCACGGCGCTGTCGCGCGGCCGGACCTGCGAGGCGATCGCGCGCCGCCTCGGCGCCGACGACGCCAACGCCTACTTCTTCACCGGCATGCTGTCGGTCGTCGACGCGCTGCTGGACCTGCCGATGGACGAGGCGATCCGCGACCTGCCGCTCTCCGAGGACGTCGTCGCCGCGCTGGTCGACCGCGCGGGCGGCAAGGGCCGGACGCTGACGATGGCCGAGGCGTGCGAGCGCGGCGCCTGGGACGACGCGGCGCTGCCGGGCCTCGACGCCTCCGAGCTGGCGGTCCTGCACGTCGAGGCGCTCACCTGGGCCGACGGGACGGCGGCGGGCCTGACGTGAGCGCCGGCGTCGCGGCGCCCGTCGAGGCCCCGCGCGTCCTGTTCGCCCGGCAGGCGATCGTCGCGCGCGGCGGCCGGCTGGCCGGATACGAGCTCCTCTACCGCGGCCCGCGCGGCGAGGACGGGTCGATCCCGGACGCCGAACACGCAACCTGCCAGGTGCTCGTCGGCGCGTTCGCCGAGGTCGGCCTCGGCCACGCGGTCGGCGGCACGAGCGCGTTCCTCAACGTCACCGAGCGCTTCCTGCGCGAGGTCGACCCGCTGCCGCTCACGCCCGACAGGACGGTGCTGGAGCTGCTCGAGGACGCCACGCCGTCGCCCGCGCTCATGGACCGCCTGCGCGCGCTGCGGGCCGAGGGCTTCCGGATCGCGCTCGACGACTTCGCGCCCACCACCGCCAACAAGCCGCTGCTCGACGTCGCCGACATCGTCAAGGTCGACCTGCGCGCCCACTCCAGGCGCGAGGCGAGCAAGATCATCAAGTCGCTCGCCGGCCGGCACCTGACGGTCGTCGCCGAGAAGGTGGAGGACCAGGACGAGTACGACTGGGCCGCCGCGGCCGGCGCGACGCTGTTCCAGGGGTACTTCTTCTGCAAGCCGATGGAGGTCGCGGGGACCGAGCTGCGCGCGGCGTCGATCGCGCGGCTGCGCATGGCGGCCGGGCTGACCGAGGCCGACGCCGGCATCGAGGCCATCGAGCGCGCCGTCCGCGTCGACCCGCACCTCAGCCTGCGCCTGCTGCAGCAGATCAACTCGGCGGCGCTCTCGCTGCCCAACCGCATCTCGTCGATCCGGCAGGGCGTGATGCTGCTGGGCCCGCGCACCGTCCGCCAGTGGGCGCTCGTCCTGCTGCTGGCCGGGATCGGCGAGCACCGCGGCCCGCTGCTGACGATCGCGCTGGCGCGCGCCCGGACGCTGGAGACCGTCGCCGCGGTCAAGGGCGCCCGCGACCCCGACGCCTGGTTCTCGGTCGGCCTGCTGTCGGTGAGCGACGCGCTGGCCGGCGCGCCACTGGCCGAGGTCGTGGGCGACCTGCCGCTGGCCGCCGACGTCCTGGCGGCGCTGATCGACCGTGCCGGGCCGAAGGGCGAGGCGCTGACCAACGCGATCGCGTGCGAGCGCGCCGAGCTGCCGCCGACGGACCGCCGCATCTTCCTGATGGCCTACGCGGACGCGCTCGCCTGGGCGGACGCGCACGCGATGGCGGCCTAGCGGGACTGCGGCGCGGCCCGCTTCAGGCGATCGTCGCGGTCGCTGGGCGCCGTCTCGTCGGACTTCGGGGTCCCGATGCGGTTGCCGGTCGAGCGCACCCGGGCGAACTTGCCCAGGACGTCGAACCAGAACGGCGCGCCGAGCAGCAGCGCCAGGGCGGTGACGAGCAGGCCGGCGACCTTGAGGAGGACCGCCCAGACCGTCTTGTGGTCCGGGATGTTCTCCTCGCCCCAGCCGAGCGGCAGCGCGGTCGCGCGCGCCTCCTTCAGGCGCTCCCGGACGTCCTCCGGCGTGCCGGGCGTCGTCGTGCTCCCGGGGACGCCCGTGCTCCCGGGCACCGCGGTCGTCGCGGCGGCCGTCGCCTGCGCGACCACGCGGGCGCGCAGCGGCTCGTCGCGCGCCAGGCGGTCGGCGACGTTGAAGGTGTCGGCGTTGATCGACGCCGCGACGGCGAGCGCGACCAGGAACATGATGATCTGCGTGCGGCGCTTGTACCACCCGGTCGCGCGGTCCATGACCTCGTTGAAGCGCTCCTCGAGGTGCGCCCGCGCCGCTTCGACGTCGTCGTCGGCCCGCTTGACGACATCGTGGAGCCAGTCCGCGAGCTGCGGGTTGCTCCTGCCGAGGTCGGCCAGCCTCGCCTTGACGGCGGGCCGGACATCCTTGGACGCCGGCTGGTCCCTCGCGTCGGCCGCGGTCTTGGCGACGTCGTCGAACACCGTGTCGTAGAGCACCAGCGCCGCCGTCCTGGGATCGACGTACGACGGCCCACCGCGACGGATCTCCGTGAACGGCCAGCGCAGCTTGCTCATCCAGCCGGTGACGACCTTCGGCCCGTTCCGCGGCCGCTCGGCCTTCTCGCCCTCCTGCTTCCTCGGCCGCTTGGGCTTGCTCAGCGGCGCGATCCGCCAGTGGGAGAAGAAGTCGGCCGCCAGCTCGGGATCCCCCAGCAATGACCGGATCCCCGTCTCCAGGTTCTTGGCCCGCAGTTTGAAGATCGCCGCGATGACCTCACCGATCGACGAGCACACGACGCTCAGCAGGAAGAAGAGGAACGCCAGGCCGATCGCGACGTCCAACATCGGGATCCCACTGAAATCCAGCATGTGGGCGCGACCATAGCCCTATCGACCGAGCTTGTGTGGAAAGCCCACCGGTCAGCGGTGGCTGACCCAGGCGAGCAGCTCGCCCGTGGCGTCCACGACGCCGCCCCACCGCAGGAACCCGTGGACCATGTCCTCGAAGACGCGCACGCGCGTCGGGATGGCGGCGTCGCCGAGCAGCTCGGCCAGGCGCAGGCCGTCGTCGCGCAGCGGGTCCTGGCCGGCGACGGCGATCCACGTCTTGGGCAGGCCTTCCCAGTCGGTGGCGACCAGCGGCGCGAAGTCCGGGTCGTCGTCGCGGGCCGCGCCGTCGCGGTAGAAGGACCAGCACCGCTCGACGTCGGCCTTGGTGAGCATCGGGCCGTGCTCGAACTCCCGCATCGCGTCGCTGCCCACCGTCGGGTCCAGGCACGGGTAGACGAGCAGGAGCTCGCGCAGCGGCGGCAGGCCGTCGTCGCGCGCGTGGCGCGCGGCGACCACCGCGAGCTGGCCGCCGGCGCTGTCGCCGCCCACCGCGACGCGGTCGGGGTCGACGTCCAGCTGCTCGGCGCCCGCGGCGCGCGCCCAGCGCACGATCGCGTCGGCGTCGGCGGTCTGCGTCGGCCACCGGTGCTCGGGCGCCAGGCGGTACTCGGGCAGCAGCACCTTGGCGCCGGCCGCGTTGGCCAGCGAACGGCCGACGCGGTCGAAGCTCTCGATGTCGCCGACGTACCAGCCGCCACCGTGCAGCCAGACGATCAGGTCGCGCGTGCCGGCGGCGTTCAGGGGCGTGTAGACGCGCGCGGGCAGACGCAGCGCGCCGTCGGGGCCGGCCGGGATGACGACGTCCTCCACCGCCTCCACCAACTCGGCGGCGCCGCCCATGCGCAGCGTCGCGTCGAGGTACTCGGCGCGCTCGGCCGCGAGGTCGGCGGGCGTCGGCTCGGCGGGGGCCGCGTCGGCGCCGGCGCCGGCGATGTCCCCCATCGCGCGCAGCAGCGCCCGGACCTGCGGGTGCACCGCCGGGAACTCGACGTCCTCGGAAGCCATGTCCTACAACTACGCTTCGGACAGGAGCGAGCCGCTGCCGGCCAGCAGCGTGGCCTCGATGCGGCGCGCGATCTCGCGCCCCGTGAAGCCGACCTCGGCGTGCAGCAGCGCCGGCTTGCCGTGGGTGACGTAGCGGTCGGGCAGCCCGATGCGCAGCATGCGCGGAACCGAGACGCCGGCCTCGTTGAGCGCCTCCCACACGCCGGAGCCGAAGCCGCCCGCCAGCACGCCCTCCTCGACGGTGACCAGCAGCTCGTGCTCGGCGGCCAGCGTCCGCAGCAGCTCGACGTCCAGCGGCTTGGCGAACCGCGCGTCGGCGACCGTGACGTCCAGGTCGTGCTCGGCCAGCAGGTCGGCCGCCTCCAGCGCCTTGCCGACGCCCGAGCCGTAGCCGACGAGCGCCACGCGCGTGCCCTCGCGCAGGACCTCGCCCGTGCCGACCGGGATCGCCTGGACCTCGCGCGCGTCCGGGAGCAGGACGCCCATGCCCTCGCCGCGCGGGTAGCGCAGGCCGAACGGCCCGCCCTGCGTCAGCGCGGTGCGAAGCAGGTGCTTCAACATCGCCTCGTCGCGCGGCGCGGCGAGCGTGATGTTCGGCAGCGGACGCAGGTAGGCGATGTCGAACGCGCCGTGGTGCGTCGGGCCGTCGTCGCCGACCAGGCCGGCGCGGTCCATCGCGAAGGTGACGTCGAGCTCCTGCAGGCAGACGTCGTGCACGATCTGGTCGAACGCGCGCAGCAGGAACGTGGAGTAGATCGCGCAGACCGGCTTGGCGCCCTCCAGCGCGAGCCCGGACGCGAACAGCACGGCCTGCTGCTCGGCGATGCC
>DATDMD010000104.1:0-8529 GCA_036518975.1 Baekduia sp. | reverse complement strand
GAGGAGCGATCAGGCTGCAGGCCGGCGTGGGCGAGCGTCGGGCCGAGGACGGCGCCGGCGCCCGCGGCCGCCCAGGCGACGCGATCGATCGCGGCGGCGCGGTGGCCGCGTAGGACGTTGGCCGTGGCCGACGCCGCGGCGCGGGCGGCCAGCGCGGCGCCGGTCCGGCGGTCGGTGGCGCCGAGGGTCGCGGCGCGGGCGCCGGTCTGCGCGCGGCGGCGCAGCAGCTCGGCGGGGCGCAGCGCGGAGAGGTCGCGCGCCGCGGACATCCCGGGCGCGGCGACGACCTTCCAACCCGCATCCTGCAGCTCCCGCTGCGCCCGGCGGTCCTCGCCGACGCTGTCGCGCGCCGCGGGATGACCGCGTGCGGGGAAGAAGCCGCCGACACCGCGCAGGGCGGCCACGCGGAAGGCGACATTGCCACCGGGGAACGGCCCGGATCGCTGCGGATCGCCGTCGTGCAGACCGAGCACCTCGGCGTGGGCACTGTCGTCCAGCCACGTCGGCGCAGCGAACGCGCGCAGCGGTCCGCCCGCCGCGCCGACACGGACGTCGGCGAACGCTTCGCCCACTGCCACACCCCACCCCGGATCAACCTGTACATCATCCTCGACCAAGGCCATGATGTCGCTCCCAGCGGCGAGGTCCAGCGCGCGATTGCGCGCCGCCGCCCACGCACCCGGACGCTCCAGCGCAACGGTCACCACCTCCTCGACGCCGGCGCCGCGCAGCGCCGCCACCGCCACCGCGCCATCAACGCCCGGAGCAACCACCACGACAACACAGACCCTCACCCCACCACCCCGGGCGGCACCCCAACGACTGATGGGCCCTCAGGACCCACAAATCGTCCCTCGATGGCCTCTGCCGGCACCCAGCGCATGGCGGCGGTCACGGCAGCGCCCGGAGTGCCGTGGCCAGCGCGGCGGCGGTCGCCGACCAGCCGGGGGCGATGTGGTCGAAGCCGGCGCGGGCGCGCTGCGCGCGGAGTGGGAGGTCGACGAGGAGGGCCTCGACGGCGTCGGCGGCGGCGAGCGGCCCGGAGGCGAACGATGCGGTCGCGCCGAGAGCGACGCGGGTCGGCGCGTCATCGGGCGCGACGATCGCCTGGCCGCAGACGAGCATCGCCACCGCGGCAGGCCGCCAGCCGCGCACCGGCGGCGCCAGCGCGACGGTCGCTGACGCGAAGGCGTGCGCGAGCGCCGTGCCGCCGGGCTCGACGCCGAGGAACGGGAACGGCAGCTCGAGATCCTGGCGCACGCCGCTGACCGCGAAGGTCAGGTCGTCGCGGCGCTGGCGCAGCTCGGCCGCGGCGAGCAGGCCGAACGGCTCGTCGCCGTGGACCAGCACCAGATCCTCGCGGCGGTGGACGGGCAGCGGTGCGTAGACGGCGTCGGCGCCGCCGGGCAGCGAGCCGCCAAGCCACACAGGACCGAGCACCTCGAGCCCCGCCGTCCACCCCAGCTCGGCAAGCGGTGCCGGCGCGCTCGTCGCCAGCACCGCGCGCGCCCGGACCTCGGCCACCCGGAGCACTGCCGGCGCCGCCGGCCAACCGGCCGCGAGGACGACGTCGGCGCGCGCAAGGTCGTCGCCACCCGTCGCCTCGGCAATGCTCGCCGCATGGCGTTCGCCGTCCGCCCCCGCGATCCCCTCCGCCTCGTCGCCCGCAACGACACGGACAACAACGCCCTCGCCCTCCAACGCCTGCAACACCTCCGCCGGCACCCGCGCCTCGCGGGCCTCGACCTGACCCGGACCGAGCACGAGCGCCACGTCGAGCTGCTCGCCCTCGGCCAGCGGACGAGCGACCAACGGCGCCGGCCCGTCCCGCAGCAGCTCCCCCAGCGCCCACGGCACCGCCGGCGCGACGCCGCGCTGCTCGCCATCGCTCCCGCCCCCGCTCCACCGGCGTCGCAGCGCCGGCACGGCTAGACCGCCCCGCGGTCGCGATGGGCGTGGGCGATCGCGGCGCGCAGGCCCGCATCGACCTGTGCCGCCGCGTGATCCCACGTGCGCTCCGCCCGTAGCGCAGCGCCCTGGGCAGCACGGTCGGCGCGCAGTGCCGGGTCCAGCAGCAGCCGCTCCAGCGCATCGGCGATCGCGATCGGGTCCAGCGGCGCGAAGTCGACCGGCCCGCCACGGCCGAAGGCCGCGACCACGCTCGGCGCGTCCAGCTCCACGCACGCCAGCCCACAGGAGAGCATCTCCTGGGCGACCAGTGAGTAGTTGGTCATGGACAGCACCAGCCCGACCGTCGCCTCCGCGTAGACCGCCGGCAGCGCCGGCTCCGGCACCACGCCGAGGTTCTTGTAGGGGAAGTCGACGCCCGGCGGGCCGCCGTGGCCAAAGAGCCACGCCTCGACCTCCGGCCGCCGGTCGTGCAGCTCGGCCAGCGCGGCCAACGCGACGGGCACACCCCGACGCGGCGTCGTCGAGCGCGCGTAGGCGACCACGACGTTCGGGCGCCGCACCACGTCGGGCAGCGGCCGGTAGCGCTCGCCATCGATGCCGAGGTCGAACGCCGTGGCGGGCAACCCGTACAGCTCGCCCATCGTGTCTGCCAGCCACTGGCCCGCCGTGATGGGATAGAGGCCGTGGCGGTAGCTGTCATCCGCCCAGGCCCGCTGCACGCTGGTCCCGAAGAACTCCGGCTCGTGATCCTGCACCAGATACGCGCGCCCCGCCGCCGGCAGAGTCCGCACGCGCGCGACCGTCTGCCAGCCCGTGGCCACCGCCACGTCGGCGCCCGCAAAGCTCTCCAACCCGTAGGCGACGCGCGCGTCAAACGGCCCGAACCACGCCCGCAGGTCATGCACCGCGCCCTCCGCCCCTCCGGCGCTGCGCCCACCCGGATCGTCGATCCACAGCGAGCAGCGGTGCCCGCGGCGCTCCAGCGCACGCACGAGGTTGGCGATCGTCATGTGCCCGCCGCTGCCCTGCTGGAAGAACGGGACGACAAAGGCCACGTGCAGCGCGGCGCCCTCGGTAGGCGCAGCCAGCGCAGCCCCCACGGGCGCGCGCAGCAGCTCTCCCAGCACGCGCGCCTCGACGTACTCGTCGTTGACGAAGGGCCCATTGGCCATCCGCTTCAACTTGGTCTTGATCCCCAACCCCATCTACCGGCGCCCCGCCATGGCGCGACGCACCATCTTCAGCGGCCCCTTGGACAGCAGCGACTCGATCCGGCGCATCCGGACCTCGAGCCGCGCGTGGTCACGCTCGGCGGACTGATGGCGCTGCATCGTCGTCCGGATGTCGGCGGCCATCGAGGCCGCCGAGCCCGTCGGGTCCGGTGACGGGGCGGCCACGATCCGGCGCAGCGCGAGCGCGAGCATCGCGGTCGATTGCTCGGTCGACGGCCACGACCGCGCGGTGCGCAGCGCGCCCACGCGCAGGCGGTGCAATAGCCGACGGTCACGCGCGAGCAGGTCGAGCAGCCGCGAGGTGCCGCGCTCGTCGTCCCAGCTGGTGAGCAGCGCGTTGCGGCCGTCGGAGATGTACTCGCCGTGCCCGGTCACCGGCGTGGTGATGCATGTCGCGCCGCAGTGAAAGCCCTCCAGCGGCGGCCCGGCCATCCCTTCCACACGCGCGAGCTTCAAGACCACGTCGGTCTTCGCGTACAACGCCGCCATGCCTGCCGCGTCGAGCGGGCCGACGACCTCGTCGGCGCCCGCGGGCAGCGACTCGCCGACCACCGCGCCGTCGGCGCAGACGAGCGTCACGTGCGCGGGCTCGCGCATCGCGCCGGCCGCGGCCAGCGCCTCGTCGACGCCCTTGAACGGCACGCCCGGCCGACCCTCGACGAGCACCCGCAGCGGACCGTCGATGTGCGGCACCGGCATCATCTCGCCCTCCGGCAGCGCGAAGACCGACTTGTCGATGCCATTGCGAACGTAGTGCACCAAGAACCCGTTGCGCGACCCGCGCAGCTCCTCCAGCTGATCGGCGATCCAGCGCGCCTCGGTGATCATCGCCACCGGCAGCGCATGCGTCATCGCGGCGGCCGCGCGCTCGGCCGTGTCGGCCCCGTAGAAGCGATCCTCCATCGACTGCACGAAGTAGGCGTAGCGGTCGGCGGCCACGTCGTGGAGGTGCAGCGTCGTCTCCCACCACGTCGCGACCGCGACATCGAAGCGCTCGTGGCGCGCCGCATCGAGCTCCAGCACCGCAACCCCGACGAGGCCCTGATGGCCGTGCTCGCCGGTGGAGCGATCAGCGCGCGTCACCACCAGGACCGCGTCGACCCCGTGGCGCTCACGCAGCCGGCGGGCGTGGCCGACGACGACGCCGACGCCACCGAAGAGGTCCAGCGCGGGGACGAGGAACGCGACGCGCACGGTGGTCGCCTCAGCCTCAGCCCGACGCGGCGGGCGCCTCGAGCTGCGCGAGCCGCGCCTCGAGGTAGGCCAGGTCGCTCTCGCGCCGGCGGGCATCGGCGCGCTCGCCATCGAGGTCGGCGGCGCGGGCCAGCGCGACCCCGACGAGGCGATCGGCGGCGGGGCCGAACGCGAGCAGATGATGGGCGACCGCCTGGTCGGCGGCGATCGCGACAGGGCCCAGCGGCGCGCTCTGCGCGTCGGCGCGCGCGGGCACGATCGCCGCCGCACGCACCGGGACCTGCCGCGCGGCGACCGCACCGGCGGGTAGCAGGCGCCGCAGCTCCTCGGCCGCGCCGGCCGACCAGGCGCTGCGACGGTGCGGGTCGTCGAGCGCGCCGGCGGCATCGTCGGGCACGCTGAGGACGACCGTCGCGGCCTCCCCCAGCCCGAGCAGCAGCTCGACGGCGGCGGTGAAGTCGGCGAGCTGGTGCAGGACGTCGAAACAGGTCACGACGATCGGGCCGTCGGCGCCGACCTTGGCGACGGCCGCGCGAACCGCATCGGCGCCCACGCCCGAAGACAGGTCGGCCTCGACGACGGCCACGACCTCCACCCCGACCTCGCGGCGCGCCTCGGCCAGCGCGTCGGGCTCGTGGTCGACCAGCAACGCACGCGCGCTCACCGACGCCTCGCCCAGCGCGGCGCCCGCGGCGACGCCGGTCCCGCATCCCAGGTCGACCCAGAGCGCCGCGTCGCGCAGCAGCGGCACCGCGTAGGCGTAGCGCAGCTCGGCGTCGACCCGGTCGGCCGGAGCGGTCCCGCGCGTCACACGGGCTTCCCAAGTCGGCATCGCGGGCAGCGTAACGTATGCCTGCCGATGGCCCGTCCCGCCACCTCGCCCTATCCCGCGCCACCCGAGGGCGCGCCGTTGCGCCTGGCGTTCGTCGGCCAGCAGACCTACTTCCGCGCCTGTGCGCTGGATGAGGACTCGGCCCGGATCCGGACGGCGTTCATCGACTATCGCGACGGCCGCGACCCCGAGCTGCTGCGTGCGCAGCTGGCCACCTTCGCGCCGCACGCCGTCGTCGTCTTTCGCCCCGAGACGCTCCCGGCCGGGCTGCTGGGCGACCTCGCCGTGCCGATCCTCGGCTTCCTGACCGAGCCGATCTCCAGGGAAGTCGGTCCCACCCAACCCCGCGCCCTGCACTGGGACCTCGAGGAGCGCCGCCGCGCGATGGCCAAGCTGGACCGCGCGAACGTCGACCGCCTCGTCTCCTTCGACCCGCTGATCGTGCCCACCGTCGACGAGGTGATGGACGTCTGGCGCTCGCTGCCGATCCCGGTCGCCGACCGCCTCTATCGCCCCGTCCAGCGCGTCAACGGCACGCCGCGGATGCTCTTCGTCGGTCGCTCGACCGTGCACCGCGAGCGCTTCCTGATCGACGTCAAGCACCGCTTCGACTGCCTGCACGTTGCCTTCGGCATCCAGGTCGCCGAGCTCGAGGAGCTGCTCGACGCCCACCAGATCACCTTCAACATCCACAACGAGCCCTACCCGAGCTTCGAGAACCGCGTGCTCCTGCATCTCGCCGCCGGCCATCTGGTGATCTCCGAGCCGCTGAGCCCGACCCACGGGCTGGAGCCGGGCTTCGACTTCGTCGAGGTCAGCCATCCCGAGGACCTGCTCGCGGTGGCGACCGAGGCCCGCGCCTTCCCGGACGCCTTCCACCGCATCCGCGTGCGCGGCCGCCAGAAGGCCGAGCTGGTGCGCGCGTCACGCGTCTGGCCGGCGCTGATGCGGGATCTGCTCGCGGATCTGCACGCGTTCGGCACGCACCGCGAGGTCGCGGTCAGCGTCCCAGCGCTCGTCTGACGCGCGCCAGCGCCCGCCGCGGCGCCATCCGCAGGCGGTAGCGCAGCCCGCGCAGCGCCAGCGCGTACCTGATGGCCTTCTGCTGCGCGAGCTGATCGCGGAGGTCGCGCTCGATCTCCAGGCGCCACTGCGCCTCCTGCCGATCGCTGGTCGCCGAGGAGAAGTCCGACACCAGCCGGCGACCGGCCGCGGCGACCGACGGGGCAGGCTCGGACGCGACGCGGCGCAAGGCCATCGCCATCCACTGCGACGACTGCCGCCAGTCCGGCCAGGCCGTCGCCGTGCGCAACGCCCCGCAGCGCAGCTCGTGCAGCAGCCGCCGGTCGCGCGCGAGCAGGTCGAGCGTCCGCGCGGTCCCGCGCAGGTCGTCCCAGCCGACGACCAGGCCGTTGATCCCGTGCTCGACGTACTCGTCATGACCCGTCACCGCGGTCGTCACGACCGTCGCGCCCATGTGGAACGCCTCCAGCGGCGGCCCGTACATCCCCTCCGCGCGCGAGAGCTTCAGGAGCACGTGGCTCTCGGCGAAGAGCGCGGCCATCTCGGTGTGGCTCAGCCCGGTGACCACGCGGTCGACGCCAGGCGGAGGCTCGGTCGGATGCGGCGAGACCCACGTGACGTGCGCAGGCTCGGCCATGGCGGCGACCGCGTCGAGCGCGTCGTCGACGCCCTTGTGGACGTAGCCGCGGGCGCCCTCGAGGACGACCCGCAGCGGCTCGCCATCGGCCGCCGTCGGAACCATCGGCGGCGACGTGAACACGTCCTTGGGAATCCCGTTGCGGACGTAGAGCACGCGGTTGCCGGGCTGGTAGTCCTCCAGCAGCTCGGCCAGCCAGCGCGCCTCGGTGATGAACCGCACGGGCAGCGCGGTGGTCATCGCCGCCGCCAGCTGCTCCGGCGCGCCCGTCGGGTAGGTCGAGTCCTCCAGCAGCTGGATGAAGTAGGCGTAGCGTCGCGCGCGCAAGGCGAACAGCGCCGACGTCGTCTCCCACCAGGTCGCCAACGCGACGTCCCAGTCGATCTCCAGTGCCTCGTCAAGGGTGCGCACGGGCACCTCGCCCAGGCCGCGGTAGCTCCAGTTGCGGTGCTGCTGGGGTCGGGAGAGGACCAGCTGCACGTCCAGGCCGTGGTGGCGTCGCAGCTGCGCGGCGTGCTCGACGATCACGCCGACCCCGCCCGACAGCTGGAGATCCTGGAGCAGGAACGCGACACGCACTGGTGACCTATCGTACGGACGCGTGCGACGCGACGACCTCCCGTACGCCTTGCCCGAGCCGGGCGCGCCGGTGCGCGTGGCGTTCGTCGGCCAGCGCACCTACTTCGAGCCATGCGTGCCGAGCGCGCCGAGCGGCGGCCTGATCCCGTCGTTCATCGACTACCGCGGCGGCGACGAGACCGGCCCGCTGCACGAGGCGCTGCGCCGCTGCGCGCCGCACGTGGTCGTCACCTTCCGCCCGGACGCGCTGCCGGCGGGCGCGATGGACGGCGTCGACGCGCCGGTCCTGGGCTTCCTGACCGAGCCGCTGCCGCGCGCCGATCGCGAGCCCCACGTCAACTACGACTACAACCTGAACGAGCTGCGGCGGCTGGATCGCGGCAACGTCGACCGCATGGTCTGCCTCGACCCCAACAGCCAGGCGGCGGCGGAGTCGGTGGTGCCGGTCTGGCGCGCCATGCCGCTGCCGGTCGACGACCGCTTCTTTCGCACGCCGACGCCCTCGCGCCGGCCGCCGCGGATCGTGTTCATCGGGCATTCCACGATGCACCGCGAGCAGTCGCTGATCGGCCTCAAGCACGAGTTCGACCTGCCGCACTACGCCCATGCTCTGATGGGCGACGAGCTGCGCGAGGTGCTGCACGGCGCCGACGTCGGCCTCAACGTGCACGGTGAGCAATGGGTGCGCGCGTTCGAGCACAACGTGCTGCTCCATCTCGCGGCCGGCCAGCTGGTGGTCAGCGAGGTGCTGGAGCCGCTCTATGGGCTCGAGCCGGGGATCGACTTCGTGGAGGTCAGCGATCGCTACGAGCTGAACCTGCGCGTCCACCAGCTGATGCAGATGCCCGACATGTATGACCGGATCCGGATCCGCGGGCATCACAAGAGCCGGCAGTTCGCCGCATCCAAGGTCTGGCCGCGGCTGATCGGCGACCTCTTCGCCGACCTGGCCGCCTTCGGCACGGAGCGGGGCATCGGCGTGGCGCTCACCCCGCCGGCCTGACCGCCCGCGCCCAGATCACCATCTCGTAGTCGGGATCGTGGGGGTCGAGGTGCGCCGGGTCGACCTCGGCGGCCGGGATCCCGTACAGGAACGCGGCGCACGCGGCGACCGTGCCCTC
>DATDMD010000103.1:0-11786 GCA_036518975.1 Baekduia sp. | reverse complement strand
GCGCGGCGGCCGCCGAGGACGTGCTCGCGTTCAGCGACACCTCCACGATCACGGGCAGCTACGACGGCTCGACCGGGACGCTGACGCTGAGCGGGACCGACACCGTCGCCGCCTACCAGGCCGCGCTGCGCGCGGTCACCTCTCGCGACACGAGCGACACGCCGAGCACCACCGACCGCACGGTGACCTTCGTCGTCGACGACGGCGAGAGCGTCCGCCACCTCAGCGCCGCGCTGGACCGGACCGTCCACGTCGTCGCGACCGACGACCCGCCCACGGCGGCCAGCCCGGGCTTCACCGGCACGTCGCGCGCGGTCGGCAACACGACGCTGGTCGTGCACGACGCCGCCAACGGCACCACGCCCTCGGTCACCGGCCCGCGCAAGCAGGTCAGCGGCAACCTCCTGACGGGCGCAACCGACCCCGACAGCTCCGGCCTGACCGTCGTCCCCGCGACCGCCGAGCCGACGGCGCAGGGCGGCACGGTCGACCTGGACGCCGACGGCGACTTCGTCTACCACCCGCCCGCCGGCCTGAGCGGCAGCGACACGTTCACCTACAGCATCACCGACGACGCGACGCCGACGCCGGGCACCGGGACTGGCACCGTGACGATCAGCGTGGCCACGCCGGTCTGGTACGTCGACGCCGGCGCGCCGGCCGGCGGCGACGGGCGCTCCGACGCGCCCTTGAACACCGTGAGCAGCCTCGACGGCGCCGGCGGCAGCGGCGACCCCGACGGCACCGGCGACGTCATCTTCCTCTACGCGGGCACGTACGCCGGCGGCCTGCACCTGGAGAACGGACAGCGGCTGCTCAGCCAGCGCGCCGGCCTCACGGTGGGCGACGGCGGGTCGGGCAGCCTGACGCTCGTCGCGGCCGGCGGCGGGCGCTCCGAGCTCGACGGCGGTCTGGTCCTGGCGGCCGGCAACACGACCGACGGGGTGGACCTCGGGACGACCGGCGCGGCCGGCGTCTACGCGCTGTCGGGCACGTCGGCCGGCACGGCGACGATGAACCCGACGACGACCGCGTCCATCGACAACCCGGCCGGCGGCGCGATCAACATCGGCGGGTCGGCCAACGTGCTCGACCTGGCCTACGACGCGGTCGGCTCGAGCGGCAGCTCCGGGCGCGGCATCTGGATCACGGGGGCCTCGGGCTCGCTGCACGCGTTCGGCGGCACGATCGCCGACGCGACGGCCGCCGACGTGCAGCTCGACAACGACGACGGGCTCAACGCCCAGCTGTCCACCACGATCCACGACACCGCCGGGACGCTCGTCGACGTCGCCAACCAGAGCTCCGGCACGGTCGCCTTCGACGCCCCGATCGCCAACACGTCGACCGGCGGCGGCATCGCCCTGGCCAACAACGCCGGCGCGACGGTCAAGTTCACCGGTGGGCTGGACGTCACGGCCGGCGGGAGCACGCCCGCGCTCTCGGCCACCGGCGGCGGGACGCTCGTCGTGACCGACCCGGCCGGGTCGGCCTCCAACACGCTGACCGGTGCGGGCGGCGGAGCGCTGGTGGTGCGCAACACGACGATCGGGACCGGCGGCCTGACGTTCCAGCGGCTCTCGTCGACCAGCGCCAGCACCAGCGGGGTCGTCCTCGACACCACCGGCTCGACGGCCGGCCTCACGGTCACCGGCACCGGCGCCGCCGACTCCGGCGGCGTCATCCAGGGCTCGGGCGGCCCGGGCGTGGCGCTCTCCGCGGTCGGCGGCGGCGCGAGCTTCACCAACGTCCGCGTCAGCGGCGGCGGTGACGACGGCATCGCCGCGCAGAACGTCGCGGGGCTGGCGTTGACGTCGAGCACCGTGAGCTCCAACGGCAACGCGACGGGCGAGCGCGGGCTCGACCTCACCAACGTCACCGGCACGATCGCGCTGCAGGACACGACCGTCTCGGGCAACGCCGAGGACGGGCTGCGCCTGGCCAACGGCAGCGGCGCGGCGACGCTGACCGTCACCGGCGGCACGATCGGCGGCCAGTCCGGCGCGGTCGGCAACGACGGCGTCCAGGTCGTCGGGACCGGCTCCGGCTCGCAGTCGGTGACGATCAGCGGCACGACCTTCGCCGACGACCGCGGCGACCACGTCCAGGTCTCGACCGATCCCGGGTCGACCGCGAGCCAGGTCGTCTCCATCGACGGGACGTCCATGACCTCGGCGGCCGGTGGCATCCTCGGCGGCGGCATCACGATCTCGCCCGCCGGCTCCGGCCCCATCACGTCCACCATCACCGACAACACCATCAGCGGCGCGGTCGCCAGCGCGATCGCGCACACCGTCACCGCCGGATCGTCGACGGTGCGCGCCACGATCACCGGGAACACGACGACGTCGCCCGGCGCCGACGGCGTCCAGCTCTACGCGCGCGCCGCCGGCACGCTGACGGCGCTGGTGCAGGGCAACGACCTGCGCGACTACGACTTCGCGGGCGTCGAGATCCAGCAGGGCGACGGCAACGGCCAGGTGAACGCGAGCGTCAAGGGCAACACCATCACGGACCCGGCGGCCGACGCGATCGCCGGGATCTACGGCGAGGTCGGGACGACGGCGGGCGACGCGGGCACGGCGTGCCTGGACGTCGGCGACGCGAGCGCCGGCCTCGCCAACAGCCTGTCGGGGAGCCTCGCGGCGGGTGGCGTCTCGGACCTGCGCCTCGTCCAGGCCCAGGGCACCGTCGTCCGGCTTCCCGACTATGTGAGCGGCTCGGTGCCGACGTACCTCGTCGCCCGCAACGGCGGCAACAGCACGCCGACGGCCACCACCGTCGGGACCTTCACGCCGTACGGCGCCGCCTGCCCGCAACCGTAGGAGAACCCAGACGCATGGCCCAACCCTTCATCGGCGAGCTCCGGCTCATGTCCTTCATCTTCCCGCCCAAGAACTGGGCGTTGTGCAATGGACAGCAGCTCGCCATCAATCAGAACCAGGCGCTGTTCTCGCTCTTGGGCACCATGTACGGCGGCAACGGGCAGACGACGTTCGCGCTGCCCGACCTGCGCGGCCGCCTCCCGGTCCACGCCGGCAACGGGTGGATCCAGGGCGAGGTCGCCGGCGAGGAGTCCCACCGCCTGTCCGTGAACGAGCTGCCGACCCACCAGCACGCCCTGCTGGCGTCGTCGAGCGACGCCGACAGCGCGGTCCCGACCGGCAACGTGCTCGCCGCGGCGAACAACGGCTACGCGCCGGCGACCCAGCAGCTGACGACGCTGCGGCCCGACAGCATCACCTCGGTCGGCGGCGGCGCCGCCCACGAGAACCGCCACCCCTACCTGACCCTGAGCTGGTGCATCGCGCTGGTCGGGATCTTCCCCCAGAGAGGCTGAGATGGGCCAACCGTACATCGGCGAGATCCGGCTGTTCGCCGGCAACTTCGCGCCGGTCAACTGGGCGTTCTGCGACGGCAGGCTCCTCCCGATCAGCGACTACGAGACGCTGTACGAGCTGATCGGCACCACCTACGGCGGCGACGGCCAGTCGACCTTCGGGCTGCCCGACCTGCGCGGCCGCGCGCCGCTGCACCAGGGGACCGCCGCCAGCGGGACCACCTACAACATGGCCGACGCCGGCGGCGCCGAGAGCGTGACGCTGACCCTCGGCCAGCTCCCGACCCACACCCACACGCTCGTCGCCGCGACCGGGTCCGGCACGACCGCCGACCCGACCAGCAACGTCCTCGGCACCAGCCCGTCGAGCGCGGTGTACGTCGACGGCACGACGCCGACCAACCAGCTGGCCGCGACGTCCCTAACCCCGCGGGGTGGCTCGCAGGCCCACGACAACCTGATGCCCTACCTGACCATCAACCCCATCATCTCGCTCTTCGGCGTCTTCCCGACGCAGACCTGACATGTCCGATCCCTTCGTGGCGGAGATCCGCGTCGTCGGCTTCACCTTCGCGCCCACCGGGTGGGCAACCTGCGACGGGCAGCTGCTGCCGCTCTCCCAGAACACCGCGCTGTTCTCGCTGCTGGGCACCATGTACGGCGGCGACGGCCGGAGCACGTTCGCCCTGCCCAACCTCGCCGGGCAGACCGTCGTCGGCGTCGGCGAGCCGGCGGCCAGCGGCTCCTACTACGACCAGGGCCAGGCCGGCGGCAGCGAGACCGTGGCGCTGGTCGAGAGCCAGATCCAGCAGCACACGCACTCCGTGCAGGCCGACGGGACCGACGTCGCCAACCAGACCGCCGCGACGCCGGGCCGCGCGCTGGCGCGGTCGCGGCCGGGGCGCCGCTACCAGACGACCACCACCACCAACCTGGTGGCGACCGCGCCCGACAGCGCCCAGCCCCAGGGCTCCGGCCTCGCCCACAACAACCTGCCGCCGATGCTGGTGTTGAACTACATCATCGCGCTGCAGGGCACCTACCCGCCGCGCCAGTGAGCGACGAGCCGATCACGCTGCGCCCCGCCGGCCCCGACGACGCCGCGTTCTTCGCCGCGCTGTACGCGAGCACGCGCGAGGAGGAGCTGGCGCCGACGCCGTTCACCCGTGAGGAGAAGGACGCGTTCCTCGCCCAGCAGTTCGCGGCGCAGAGCGCGCACTACGCCCGCGTGAACCCGGACGCGTCGTTCGACGTGGTCCTGGTCGACGGCGCGCGCGCCGGGCGGCTGATCGTCGACGAGCGGCCCGGCGAGATCGGGATCGTCGACATCTCGCTGCTGCCGGCCTACCGCGGGCGCGGCATCGGGACGCGGCTGCTGACGCCGATCCTGGAGCGGGCCGAGGCGACGGGTCGCGCGGTCGGCATCCACGTCGAGCGGATGAACCCGGCGCTGGCGCTGTACGAGCGCCTCGGGTTCCGCGCCGTGAGCGACGACGGCGTGTATTACAAGATGGTGCGCGTCCTCGATCAGCCGAAGACGGCCTCGTAGCGCGTGCCGGCCTCGTCGCGCCCCACGGGCACCAGGAAGATCTCCAGCGGGCCGAGCGCGTCGTGCTCGAGGCGCTGGATGCGCTGCGGCAGGAGCGGTTCGCGCGGGCCGCGGAACACCAGCGAGAACGGCGCGCGCAGGCCCGCGGCGTCGGCGGGCGGCGCGTCCGGCGCGTGGGTCCGGGCCTCCACGAGCTCCAGGGGCAGGCGGCCGTGCTCCTCGTCGACCAAGGCGTACACCTCGCCGACGGTCGGCGTGAACGAGGCGACCGTCAAGCGCTCGAGCATCGGCGCCGATGGTACCCGGACGCCCGCCTTCGTCCTGGTCTGCCAACCATGATCGAGATCACCCGCCGCTCCCTGCTGCGCACCGGCGCGACCGCGACCGCCGTCGCGGTCGTCGGCGTCCGCCCGTGGAGCGCCGCCGCGGCCTCCGCCGCCACGCCGGTCGGGCCGCTGCGCCGCTCGGACTACGCCGGGCTGACCGGCAGCGACTTCACCGTGGTCGACGGCACGACGCCCGCGAGCTTGCGACTCGTCTCCGTGGAGGATGTCCAGGGCGCCGTGGGGCAGGCGTCGCTGCGCGGCAGCGAGGACGCCTTCGCGCTGAGCTTCACCGGCGACGCGGCGCTTGTCGAGTCGGGCATCCACACGCTCGAGCACGCCCAGCTCGGGCGCTTCGACCTGTTCGTCTCGCCGGTCGGGGCGGAGGCCGAGCGCGGGTACGAGGTCGTCATCGACCGCTCGGTCGGCGCGCCGCCGTCGCCGCCACGCGCGCCGGAGCAGCCGCTGGCGGGCGGGCGGGAGGAGCCGACGGGGGCGGCGGCGGCTGCCGTTGCGGCGGCGGCTGCGCCGTCCGCGCCGGCCGCCACTGCGCCCACTGCGCCCGTGAGGCCGAAGCCCCGCGCCGTCGCGCCGTTGCGCGCCACCAAGGTCATCCGCGCCGCGACCATCCACCGCCTCGGCCACGGCGCCCGCGTCGACCTCACGGTCCTGGCGGCGACGAAGGCCAAGACGGTCCACCTCCGCCTCGACCGCGCCGGCAAGCCCATCGCCCACGCGACCCGCACGATCCACAACCACCGCGCCAGCATCGTGCTCCGCACCGCCCGCCACCTCCCGGCGGGCACCTACACCCTCGTGGTCACGACCGTCGCCACCGACGGCACGACGGCGACGCAGCGCCGCCGCATGACCGTCCGCTAGTTCGCGCGACCTGAGCCTCGCGGCCCGCGCGCTTGTATCCGTGCGCGTCGAGAAGCACACTCGGACTCTTGACACTCCGTGAGCGTTCGCGAGTCCTGATCTTCGGGATTCTGCACAGCAGGCGCCATCTCCGTTCTCGCGGAAGGACACGAGCATGCTCCGCATGACCCGCAGGTCGTTGACCGTCGCCGGCAGCTGCGTGCTGGCGATCCTGCTCCCGGCGCTGGCGAGCACACCGGCGCACGCCACCGGCCTGGCCGTGTGCGCTGGGACCGAGACGACGACCTACACCCCGGGACTGAAGCTCACGGCGCGCGAGGTGGCCGTCGACCAGGAGCGCACGTTCACGTGCGCCTCCAGCGATCCCGGGGCGGCGAGCGGCCACATCTCCGACCCGTTCCTGTACACGAGTAGCTGCCTCTCGCTGCCCCACAACGACACCGGCTTCGACCTGACGATCGTGTGGGCGGACGCCACCACGAGCACCTGGTCGATCACGAGCTCTGTGAGCACCGTCGTCGCCGGGCAGCTCGTCTTCACCACCTCGGGCACCATCACCGCCGGCAAGTTCGCGGGTGAGCCGGTCAACGGCGTCGCCGCCGATGTCGCGCCATCGCTGCTGGACTGCCTCAGCACCTCCGGGCTGACGAGCATGTCGGGCGTGCTGAACATCGACGTGACCTGAGGCGGAACGGCGAACCGCGCGCCACCGGCCGATCTCCACGACGCCTGGACGAGTCGTAACGCGACCGACCAAATACCCCCGAACATAGGGCCGCATGATGTACTCCGCGCAGCCGACCGCGCGTACGTTCACACGAGAGCAGGCAGTGCTTCCTTCCAGGACTACAACGGAGCGCCTGAACGCGGCGTGGCCGGCCCTCCTGTTGGCGAGCCTCTTTGTCGCCACCCTGCTCATACGTCTATCTGCGGACGACAGCATCCGCGCGCCATGGTCAGGGCTGATGCTTGCCGCGATGGTTGCGCTGCTCCTCGCGTTGGGCGCGGTCGGCCGGGGGTGGGGCATCGGTCTGGCGATGCTTGGGACAGCTGTCGCGGTCCTCGCGTGGCTTCCATCCGCAGAGGGACCCGAGCCAACGGAGAGCTGCGCGCGCGAGTGCGGCATCCCCGTCTTGGGCTTTCTGCTTCTTGTCGTCACGATCGCGGCGCTGATCACCACCATCGGCGCTGGGGTCGGACAGGTTTGGCGCGGGCATCGTTGACGCCAGGCCGTCGAGCAGGACGGTCACGGCCAAGCTGGCTCGAGGATCACCGGAGCGGTCGACGCGACCCGCACCATCCACGACCACCGCGCCAGCATCGTGCTCCGCACCACCCGCCACCTTCCGGCCGGCACCTACACCCTCGTGGTCACGACCGTCGCAGCCGACGGCGCGACGGCCACACAGCGCCGCCGCGTGACCATCCGCTAGCGCGACGCCCGCTGCCCGGGCTCAGGTGGCGGGCTCGATGTCGCCGGGTCGCGGCGCCTCGGCGCCGTCGGTGGCGGTCGGGCCGACGAAGATGATGGTGTCGCCGTTGGCCTCGGTGGCGAGGCCCTGGGTTCCCGCGTGGACGCTCGGGTAGGGCGTGTTTGTCTGCAGCAGCGAGCGTTCTCCGGCGGACAGGTCCGTGGCGATGCCGGGCAGCTTGATGGTGTCGAGCGTCGCCCCGGTCGCGAGCGACACCGTGAGCAGGCGGCCCGTCGCACGGCCGGGGAAGTTCGCCGCCCGCGATGGTGGAGCAAACCCACCGGTGGCCCGAGCGCTACCCCTCGGCCAGCGGCGGCACGTCCGCACATCGCGCGTTGAGCCGCCTCGTCTCGAAGCCCGAGGGTCCCATCAGCGTCGGCGGGGCGGTCGCGAGCAGCATGATGGTGTTGCGGGCGGTGCTGTCGCGGCGGGGGCCGGCGGCGATGACGTAGGCGGCAAGGGCGATGCGCCTGCCGCGGATGCCCTGGCCGTTTGAGGCGAGGACGTGGACCTCGTCGCGGCCCTGCTCGGAGATCAGACGGTAGATGTAGTTCAGCCCGAGAGTCTTGGCCGGCTCGCCGGCGGGCAAGGCATAGCGGTTGCACACGATCCCGGTCACGACGACGAGGCCGGTGTTGCGCGCGCCGCCGCGCACGGCGCCGGGCACGTCGAGGCGCGGGGTCTTCGGGGTCGGGTCCGCGAGGACCGGGTCGCCGCGGCGCAGCGCGTCGCCGAAGGTCCGGATCGCCTGGTCCAGCGGCGTCGCGCGCCCGGCCCAGAAGCCCTGCCCGAGCACGTAGGCCGACACGTTCGCGCGCGCCCGGTCGGTCGCCGCGGCGTCGTCGTGGCCGTGCTTCCACACGCCGTAGCCGATGCCGCCGATCGCGGCGGTGACCGCGATCGCCGCATACCAGCCCCAGCCCAGACCGCGGGCGACGTCGCCCAGATCCTGGTCGTCGCTGCTGCGCTGGCCGAAGAGCACCGCGAGCCCGAACCCGACCGCCGCGCCCGCCGCGACCGCGCGGGCCAACGCGCCGACCGTGCCGCTGCCGAGGCCCACCAGCGCGGTCGCGCCGAGGAGCACCGACGCCGCCGCGACGAGCCGGGCGCGCGTCATCGCGCGAGGAAGCCCGTCGGGGCGCTGAGCGTCATGCAGCGGGCAGCCTAACGCGTGCTGGTCGAGGATCGTGCGCGCCGGAGCTCAGCCGCTCGCCGGGATAACGTAGGGTCCGCGATCAATGGAGCGTCTCCGTGTCATCGTCGGCCTCGCGCTTGGTGTCGCGGTGCTCGCGGCCGGGTGCGGTGGCGACCGCGGCGCGTACACCTTCAAGGACAAGGACGACACCGCGACGTTCACGGCGCGGCTGCCCGGGTGCGCGGGCGCGCTCGCCACGCCCCGGTTCGCGACGGCGCGGCGGATGGCGTCCGATGTCGACGGCGACGGCCGCGACGAGCAGGTCGTCGCGGGCGAGGTGCGCCTGGTCGTCACGCGCGGCACCGGCAGCGCTCCGCGCGTGATCCACATCCCGCCGCTGGTCAACCGAGGCCGGCACTTGGGCCTGCAGTCGCTCGGCGGCCAGCTCTACGCGGTCAGCGACCTCGCGGTCTGGCGCGTCGACGCCGCGGCGCTGCACGGGGGCCGGACCGGCCGGCCGGCGCGCCGCATCACGCTCCCCAGCGACTACCGCGTCGAGGGCGCGACCGTGGCGCTGGGCTGCCGGCCGGGCAGCGGCGTGAGCGTCCTGGCCCGCGCGATCCGCACGGGCGACTCGCCGGACTGCGAATTCGGCCGCTTCTCGGTCTACGCGCCGCAGCAGGCGTCGCTCTGGGCGCTCGTGGGCGACCAGCCGCCGGCACTCGTCCGGCGCGATCCGGATCGACGACGAGGAGCTGGGCTGCGGCAGCTAACCGCGTCGCGATTCGGTCCAGGGTCCGGTGGCCGACGAGCGCGCGTGGCCGGGATGGGGGCGGCGTCGAACGGCGCGCGCGGTCCGGTGGCTGGGGGCGGCCCGGCGCCCGCACATACGTGCCGCAGCCGGGGCGGTTCCTACAGAGCGATTCTGTCGACGGCTGGTCGGCCAACACCTATAACTACGCCAACCATGATCCTGTCAACGAGGCGGACGAGGTGGTCGCGGCGGTGAGGGCCGGCGCGGCCGCGGTCACCGGCGCGATCGTGGTTGGCCCACGTCAAGAACAGAGATCCACCCGGCCGAACGTGCCGTCCATCGGCATCTCGACGTCTAAGGGCGGGAAGCAAGTCTCCTGCGAGCAGCAGTTCGGCGCGAGTGGGTGGATCTCGGCCTAGCGCCGGCCCACCGGTGCCCATCGCCTGTCTCCCCGGACCGATCGGACGCGGTCGAGGTCCGCGACCGGCGCCGTGTCGGGGAACTCCATCTCGGGGCCTATGTCATCAAGCGACGCCCCCAGAGGCAAGCGCGGTGGCGACCGTCAGGACACCGACCGCTCTCGCGCCCGCTCCATGTTTGACTGGTGGGGGCCGTTGAGCCATTCCGCGTGCGGCCCGAGGCGCGCGTCGACCGGTTCCTCTCCTCGCCGCAGCGCGTCGATGTAGGCGTGATCGGCAGCGAGGCGGGCCGCCACCTCGGGACCTTCGGCGACGGCGCCGTGGCCGGGGACCACGACGTCGACGTGGCTGGCGGCCTCGTCCAGGCGGTCGAGCGCCGTCTCGTAGGCGCTCACCTGATCGTCCTGGCGCGGGTCGAAGAGCGGGATCAGGACGTCGGAGAGCATGTCGCCGGCGAGCAGCACGCCCCGGTCGGCGAGGAGGATCGCGGCGTGGCCGACGGCGTGCGCCCGGTGCTCGATGATCGCGCCCGGCACGGGTCCGCGGTCGGCGGGCAGCGGGGTGACGAGCGCGACCAGCTCGAGGGGGATGCCCGGCGCGCTCTCCGCCGCCATCGCCTGCGCCCGCTCCCGGGCCTGGCCGGCAAGCTGGGCGCAGGCGGGCATGGCGTAGCGCGGCACGTCGCCGAACCCGGGGTGCCAGAGCAGGTGGTCCCAGTGGGGATGGGTGGAGAACCCGGCGACGACCGGGAGGCCCAGCCCGGCCACGTCATCGGCGAGCTGGTCCAGCTCGGCGCCGGTGATGCCGGGATCGATGATGATCAGCCCATCCTCTCCGCGCACCGCGATGGAGTTGGTCCAGACCCACTCGCTCTGGCGGACCCAGACGCCGTCGGCGACCTCGGTCAGCATGGGCTCATCACGTCCTCGCGGGCGTAGCACACGACCTCGCTCCAATCGCTCGTCGTTCACGGGTGCGGCCACGGGCCGCACCTACCGAGACAGGGTTCGCCGGCCAGACTCATCGGTCACGGGCGCGGATCTCTCGTCGGCGCATGTCGAGAACGGGCGCTGGGCTCCGACTCATGCGCACTTGGAGGCCAAGGGGCCGCCAGCACGAGAGGAGCGCGAACGATGACCAAGGTGACCGCCCAGATGTCGGTGTCCCTCGACGGCTTCTACACCGGACCGCGGGACGCACGGGCCCCCAAGGACATGAGCGGCTGGATGCGGGGCCCCGAAGCGCCCGGGTTCTTCCGGGTCACCCGCTGGGCGGTCGACGCCATGGCCTGGCGCGAGCGGCAGGGCTTCGCCGGCGGCGAGCAGTCCATCAACTCGGACGTCATCGCGGAGACGTTCGCGGCGGCCGGTGCCTATGTCATGGGCCGGCGCATGTTCGACGCCGGCGAGGTCCCCTGGGGCGAGGAGCCGCCGTTCGGGGCCCCGGTGTTCGTCGTCACCCACCGTTCCCGGGAGGTGCTCGAACGCCAGGGTGGCACCTCCTTCACCTTCGTCACCGAAGGACCCGAGCGGGCCATCGCGCTGGCGCGGGACGCCGCCGGGAGCAAGGACGTGGCGGTGGCCGGCGGCGGGGAGCTCCTGCGCCAGGTGCTGGCCGCCGGGCTGCTGGACCAGCTTGAGCTGCACATCGCCCCGGTGCTGCTGGGCGACGGCCAGCGCCTGTTCGACGCCAGCCTCGGCCTCGGCGCCGACGACGGCATCGAGCTGGTCCCGACCCGGGTCGTCGAGGCGCCCGAGGTCACCCACATCCGCTACGCCGTCACCGGGCGGTCAAAGCTGGTGCTGGACGATCGCGGCGCCAGCGGCGACCTGGTCGGGAGCGCAACCCCACGATCTGGCTGATCGTCTACTTCAGCAGACGATGCCCTCGCCAAGCCTGTCCGACCCGGCGC